>CALXTR010000005.1 GCA_944391475.1 uncultured Alphaproteobacteria bacterium
CAATTTCTCTGAAAATGATAATTTATAAACCTTAGTGTAATTTAATATATTAAGATACACTATAAATACATTAAAAGTCTCTTTTTCTTCAATATGCTATTGCAAAAAAGTTTTAAACATTGTGCTAAAATATATTGACTTTTAATATATTTTAGCTTACATATATAGATAACAGACCCACTAGGCCTCTGATGTTTCATTAGTTTTGGAATATTAAGCACAATTAGTGGGTATATTTTTATTCAGTAGAGAAAAAATGCTAATAGACCACAACATTCCAACATCATTTTCACAACAAATTAGTTTATTAAAATCTAGAAATTTAATATTTAATGATGAAAGCAGAGCTTTAAAATACCTTTCATACATAGGTTATCATAGATTGGCCATGTACTGGAATACATTTTATGTGGATAAACATACTAAAGAACAATTTAAGTCTCAAATCAAATTTGAAGATATACTTCAACTATATATTTTTGACAGGAAATTAAGAACTCTTTTTATGGAAGCAGCGGAAAGAATAGAAGTCTGTTTCAAGGTATTATTCTCTAATATTCTCAGCACGACTCAAGATAATGCCTTTTGGTTTCTTAATGGAGAATTATTCTCTTCAAGAAAAGATATCTTTTATATTGATTGCAAAAAGCAAGAGGAAATATATAATCATTCTAAGCTGTTAGATGATATTAATAGTAACATTCTAAAATTCAAAAAAAATATCGATTCTTTACATTCTTTCTCTGATATAGCAACAACTAGAATACCTTCTTGGCAATTAGTAGATGTAATAACTTTTGGAAATTTTTCAAAAATGATATCTTTAGTGAAAGGAGAATATTCCACAAAGTTTTATGAGGTATTTTGTTTACCTAAAGCAATCTTTGATAACTGGTTAGAATGTATTGTATCAGTAAGAAATATTTGTGCTCATTACGGATTATTTTACCGCAGAACTTTTAGTACAACACCTCGTTCTCTTTCCAAAAGCAAAAAACGAGCAAGATTAATTGATTTAGAAGAAGTGAAAAGCGCATTCTATGCAGAATTCTTTATCTTTAGTTTTTTTATGAAACAAATATCTCCTTCTACATCGTGGTGTGATAGAGTATTATCTCTTATTAAAGAAAATCTAAATAACCCTCATTTGTCTTTAGAACTTTTAGGATTTAGAGAAAATTGGTATGATAATATCATTTTTAAAGATAAAAAAGATTTCTTTAACAATTCTACTTCCCTGTAACAGGCTGGTGGTAGCTTGTTTTAGCGTGGTAGCTCGGTGGTAGCTCGGCTAAAAAATCGCTAAAATTTTAAGATTAACATATTGATTTATAAAGATAATATTTTATAAGCGCAGTCGATTTGTAATCAGTGGGTCGGGAGTTCGAGTCTCTCTGTCGGCACCATAAAAAAAACCTCCCTTGTGGAGGCTTTTTTTATGGTGATTTTTTTATAATTTGTACCCAACATAACTTATTTAAAGAACTTTAAAGACCTTTGCTAAAGAGAATAATATTTTTTACCCCAGAAAATTGTTGTACAAATTGGAGTAAACCCAACAAACGCAAACAATGCCACACTTTTAATTTTTCCGCATAAAGATTAAATCAAAATAAACAGCCGCAAATAAAAATAATATTAAATAAATTACCCCCAAGACTAACCCTAAAAATACTTCATTCAAACTTTTTATAAGATACAATTGATAATTAGGATTTATTGCAAACAAACCATAAATCGCTAAAGAACATGGTAAAACAATACCCAAATAACCTTTTTGTTCCACTTTTTTACGAATTAACATTCTCTCAAAACAATAAAATGGATTACTTAAAATAGCCAATAAACAACTTAAAAATGAAACAATCAAAAAATAATTGAGAAACAGATTTGCACTAAACATATGACCTAAAAAGAAAGCATCATTAAAAAAGTTGCACCAAAATTTACCTTCATAGCTAAAATTTGAATACAACTTTCCACATTCAAAAAGAACAAGCACACTAATCACAAGGAAGCTCATAATGGCAATTCTCTTAAAAACAATTTTAATAATGCTTATTAAAGAAATACTTTTATCCGAATATAATTTTCTGAGTTTAAATAGCAAAAAAGGAGATAACAGAGAACCTAATTCTTTTATTTTTAAAATTGGAGTCCGCCAACAAATAAGCACAAAACAAAAATAAAATAATGTTATAAAACCCATTCCATATGCAGAAGGACTATTTTCTACTACCGACTTTATTTGCAAAAATAGAACATATATTAAAGATAGAATACAGAATATTTTATAAAATAGTGTATTATTTTCCTTATTCAATTTGCTGTAAGGAATACTCGGTTTTATATCTCTGTATAGCAAATTATCCCTAAAGTTATTTATTTGACCTGCAAATAAATATTTAAGCTCAAAACTACTCATATAAATTTTTCCCTTTTACTAATTATTAGCTTGATATCAAAGATTTGTCGACAACCCTAAAATAGGAATAGAATCAACCTGATAATACAAAGAACCATTTTTATTTCTAATATCTGTTTTAGCCCCCGCTTTTATCAACATATCAATAGATTCTTTCTCTCCATTCGCCCAAAACAACGCTGTGTTTCCATCGCTATCTTGAATATTGATATCCGCACCATTTTTTATTAAATATAATAAAATCATCGGATATCTTGCCGCTAAATGAATAGGCATTATGGCTTTTCTATTCTTTTGATTTCCATTAATATTTGCACCATGTTTTATCAAATAATCAGCAATTTCTATAAAATAAGGATTCATTTGTTTTGCCATTTCCGCAAATGATGCATGTATAGCATTATTAATTTGAATTCTTTCTGCCTCTGTAACATCTTTACAAGATTTCGCTATAATTGGAGGTAAATTACATTCACCAACCCCCATATTAATACGCTGATTAAAGGCCGCAACAGACATATCCCCCATATATTGAAACCAAACAGGTAAACTAACCGCCCAATTTAAAGGTTCCATGCCTAAATTATTCTCTGCGCATGGAACAAAATTTACATTAGCACCATTATTAACTAATATGTTTACTTTTTCTAGAGCTACTGTAGGCAACATTTGCTGTTGCAACCCCAAAGCCGCACTTTTAATTGCAGATATTAATAACGTATTACATTGATATACTTTATTTACATCATATCCACTTTGAACAAGTTTTTTTACATCATCCGGAGTTCCCGTTAAAACAATCTTATGAGCTTGTTCATCGCTAATCTGAGAGGGAGTATTTTGCGCCCACGTTCTTTCGCCATATAATGCAATTGTGATAAATAAACAAACCGTAAAAACACAACCAATCTGCGCTTTTATTTTATGCATATAATTGCTCATCTCACCTTACTCCCATAGTTTATGTTAATACCAAGCCTTAATTTTACAATTACTAATAGGTAATTTTAGTTTATTACACAATTTCTAATATTAGATTAATACTTTATAATTCAGGCACAAAAAAAAGAGCGCCGATTAAGCGCTCTTTAATTTGCAATCTTTAGATGTTAATTGGCCTGCAGCACGCGATATTTCTGATTTCCGGCTATCACTGTCTGCTCAGATTTAATCGGCATCTGGTGCAAATTATAGTTGGTTTCAAGAACAATATTGTTACCAACAACAAACTCTTGCGGCACTGACCTTGCTGGTAACTCAATCAGCAAGACTTTGTTTCCCGCACACACCAAAGCCACAGCAAACTTTCCACCTTCAACCTCCGAAATTTCCGAGACCGAAACAATGTGCAATTCCTCACGCCTGTTTGAAGGTGTCACTTTGTCTTTAAGTTCACTACCGAGTTCTTTACCTTTAGAAAAAAGTTGCTGGACCTGTTCTTTGACCAAGCTCTCGCCCAAATACCAAAACAAAGCCACACCGCAAATCAATCCTAAAAAGAACTGCCAATAACCCAACACGATTAGCACAACCAATATGGCTGCCGCAACATACAATAATTTTTTAGTCATAAAAAAATAATTTAAGTTAAACAATAAGAATTTGTATCGGCCATAATATGCCGATATCCTCGTTTGTCAACTCAAAATCACATCACATTCGGGACTTCAATAGATTCCACAACCTGCGCCTCAACAGGTACGGTTGTTAAATCATCAACAATAATAGCCAGCGCCGGAAACATCAAAAACCAAATCAGCACCAAACTAAAATAACGCATTTTACCCAAACAAAAATACAAAATTACCAGTGCCGGCAGCAGATATAGCGGATTATAGAACATCCACAGACCACTCACCCCTTTAGAAGCCAAGCTCAACCAAACACACAGCAAAATCACCAATATCAAATACGCACAAATATTTTGCAGATTAAACACAACTTTAAGCATTTCCAAAAGCTTTTGCTGACGCGGCTGTCCGGCAAATTCAATATTGATGGTCATTACTCCCACCCACAAAATACCTAAGCTCACAAACACAATCCACCAGAGGCGCAATCCCAAGGGATCTGTCATCAGCCCGCACAATGGAAGCATTGCACATAGAATCAACACCAAAAGCGTCAATGCAACCGGCATAAACCAAGGAGTATGACAATATTTATTCCACCAACCTAACTCTTTATCCGCTTTACTTATCGCGTTTTTCTCTTGGCGCACCGATACCCACAACAGCAATGCAATTCCCAACACTACATTTGCAACCACACTCCACAACAATTCCTCGCCTTGGTTTTGCATAAATATCTCATCAGCAAGGTTCACCGGATGCAACCAATACGCCACCGCAATCACTGCTGCCAAAAGCAACAACAAACTAAACATCACGCGAAATTTTTTCATTTTCATTCCCCGCATTTTGGTTTTCACCATAAATTTTGGTTAAGTATAATTGATTGCAATTAAAATTTAATTAAATTATACTTACCTAGAAAAGGAGCCGCAAAACATGACCAATTCGCAATTACACCACCATCACGACGATAGCCAAGAAATAATCTGCTCACTGCCGCAAGATAGCGCAATTGAAAAAGTTTCTGCAACTTTTCAGCTCATTAGCGACCCTACCCGTCTCAAAATATTGTTGCTGCTGTGCCATTGCGAAGAATGTGTTAATAACATTGCCGTTGCGGTCAATATGAGTTCTCCGGCTGTTTCCCACCACCTAAGGCTTTTAAAACAGGCCGGATTAATCAGCTCGCGCCGACTAGGTAAAGAGATTCACTACAAACTTTCCGACACTCCTGAGGCTCAATTGCTCCACCGCTCTATTGATGACATTTTTGATATTCGCTGCCCAAGCTAAAGACCATATTTGCCCTTGACAAACCTATAAAAACGTCATACAATTAAATATATGTTTAATTGTTTAATTGATTAAATCAGAGGTGCGACATGAGAAAAACCTACCAACTAAGCGACTTAGACTGCGCCAACTGCGCCGCCAAGCTCGAAGCTGCCATCAGCCAAATTCCCGAACTCTCCAATGTTTCGGTAAGTTTTATGGCTCAAAAGCTCAGCTTTGAAACTAAAAGCGATAACCTTGAAGAAATCATCAAACAGATTCGCCAAGTTATCAGCAAAATTGAACCCGATTGCGAACTTATTGATTAGGATACAATTATGACCCCCAAACTAAAAAAACAACTTCGTAAAATTGTTATCTCTGCACTGGTGTATATTTTGGCAATGAGTTTACCCTTGCCTCCTTTATACCAATTGGCACTGTTTGTTCTCTCATACCTGATTGTTGCCACCGATATTCTGAAAAAATCATGGCGAAATATTAAAAACGGTCAGGTTTTTGATGAAAATTTCCTAATGAGCATTGCCACTTTCGGCGCCTTTGCGCTCCGCGAATATGCAGAAGCTGTTGCCGTCATGTTGTTTTTTGAGATTGGAGAATTCTTCCAAAGCTATGCCGTCAATCGTTCTCGCAAATCAATTTCTGAGCTCATGAATATTCGTCCCGATTCTGCCAACCTGCTCCAAAATGGCGAATGCGTGGTTGTGGACCCTCAAGAGGTTAAAGTTGGTGACACCATTATCATCAACCCCGGCGAACGCATACCCCTTGACGGAATTGTGATTGAGGGAAATTCGGGAATTGATACTTCGGCTCTGACCGGAGAAGCTCTCCCCCGCGAAGTTGGCAAAGGGGATAGCATCATGAGCGGCTGCATTAATCTAAATGGTGTGCTCAAAGTTAAGGTCACCAGCCAATATTGCGATTCAACCGTTGCCAAAATTTTAGAACTCGTAGAAAATGCCGGCAGCCAAAAAGCAGCCGTTGAAAATTTCATCACCAAATTTGCCCGTTGGTACACTCCAATTGTGGTAATTATTGCTGCTTTTCTGGCTGTTTTGCCTCCGTTACTATTGGGTGATAGTTTTGAAACTTGGGTGTATCGCGCTCTCACATTCTTGGTTATTTCTTGCCCTTGTGCCTTGGTTATATCTATTCCACTAAGCTTTTTTGGCGGAATTGGAGCGGCCTCCCGCAGCGGCATTTTGGTAAAAGGCAGTTGCTATCTTGAAGCCTTGGCAGATAGTAAATATGTGGTATTTGATAAAACCGGAACACTTACCAAAGGCAATTTTAAAGTGGTTGAAATTGTTTCTCCCAAACTAGCTCCGGAAAAACTTTTAGAATTGGCCGCCCATGCGGAATCTCACTCCAGCCACCCGATTGCCGCTTCCATTATCAAAGCCTATGGGCAAAAAATTTCTGCTCATCGCATTAAAAATTTATCAGAAAACCGCGGTCTCGGTATCACGGCCGAAATAGACCAGCAACACATAACTGTCGGTAGCTATAAAATTATGCACCAATCTCACATCAGTGTTCCAAATGTCAACACTCCCGGCACGATAGTTTATGTTGCCATCAATCAAGAATATGCCGGCTATATACTGATTACAGACGAACTCAAACCCGATTCTCTTCAAGCCATACGTGATTTAAAACAACAAGGCATTGTTAAAACCATCATGCTCACCGGCGACCGAAAAAACATCGGCGAACATATTGGTAAGGAGCTGGGCATAGACCATGTATATGCAGAACTTCTCCCGGCTGATAAAGTTCGTAAGATTGAAGAATTACTCCAATCATCATCAACTTTGGGCAAGCTGATATTTGTGGGTGACGGCATTAACGATGCTCCGGTTTTAGCACGTTCAGATATTGGGATTGCCATGGGCGGAATTGGCTCTGATGCCGCCATTGAAGCTGCTGATATTGTGATTATGACCGACGAACCCTCCAAGATTGTCACCGCCATTAAGATATCGCAAAAAACGCTCCGCATTGCTCGTCAAAACATTGTCTTTGCCATCGGTGTAAAATTGTTGGTCTTAGGACTAGGAGCTTTTGGCTATGCCTCAATTTGGGCCGCAGTTTTTGCCGATGTCGGTGTTTCGCTAATTGCCATACTCAACGCTGTACGCGCTCTTTCATTACCAAAGTAAGCCAGCAAAATTAAAATGACACAAATGTCATTTTAATTTCATCATTACATCAAGTAGGATATATTATAAGAAAACCAATCCTTGTTCATAAAGATATTGGCCGACTGTTTGGCATGGCAATTTGATACTCCGTCCGTTTCACAATTTGCTCTGACCACAATCGGCCATTCTTTTATCTTCCCTCTGATATATATTGACCATAAGAAGTTTATTATGCTACATTAAGGCATAAATTCTGGAGAACCACCCATGAAAATACTTTTGGTCGAAGATGAAATCAAAACCGTAGATTATCTTAAACGCGGCCTTAGCGAACAAGGCTATAGCGTTGATGTTGCCATGGATGGTTTAGACGGATTGCATTTAGCCTCCACCGGAGAATACGATGCCATCATCTTAGACTTGATGCTCCCTTCCATGGACGGCATCAGTATCTTACAAAACCTGCGCCCCTCTAACAGCACTCCGGTCATTATTCTCACTGCCAAAGACGCTGTTTCCAGCCGCCTTGAAGGTTTCAAAGCCGGCGCTGACGACTATTTGGTCAAACCATTTTCGTTTTTAGAGCTTTTAGCCAGATTACAAGTCATTACCCGCCGTTCCAAAAACAAAGAAGAAACTCACATATACATTGGCGATTTACACATTGACCTCTTGTCTCGCCGAGCCACACGCGGCAACCGCAAGCTTGATTTAACCGCCAAAGAATTTGCTCTTTTAGAAGTTTTATCCCGTCGACGTTCGCAAATTGTCTCCAAAACTATCATTTCTGAACTGGTCTGGGATATTTGTTTTGACACCAACACCAATGTAGTAGAAGCTACCGTTAAAAGATTACGAGCCAAATTAGAACTAGATGGCGAACCCAAACTCTTGCATACCATTCGTGGCATGGGTTATATGTTGGAACTTTCCGCATGAAAATGTTTCTCAAACAAACTTCCATTGCCAAACGCCTAGCTTATACTTACGCTACCGCCGCCGCCATTGTGCTTTCGGTTATTGTCATTGGTCTGTATTGTATCGAAATCAGTGAAATCAATCGCTACCAAAAAGCCGAACTCCAAAACCGCATTGTTCTTTTAGAGCATATTCTAAGTGAAACCAACAACCTCCAAGCGTGGCAAAATCTTAAACATGATTTACAAAAAATCACTCCCCCCAACAGCAACATATACATTCGTATCCAGAGCCAAGATCCCCACTATAACTTTGAAGCCCCGTTCAAGGTTTCAGATAAGCTCATTCCGCAATCTAATGGTTTTGCAAAAGCCGACATCAACGGTAAAGAATTTCGAATTCTTTCGCGTATTATTCCGCCACTTGGCACTCGCCCGCAATGCGTACTCTCCATCGCAGTTGAAACTTATCTTAACGAAACCGAAGACTTTTTGCTTGACTTAGCTTTCATCATATTTCTGGTTTTAGGCATTATAACCATTGCCTTTCTGGGCTGGAAAATTGCCAAATCGGGCCTTCAACCGGTTGACATCTTATCACGCCACGCTCAAGAACTAAGCCCCAAAAATCTCTCTGCTCGTCTCCCCAACACACATCTGCCCGACGAACTTTCCGGATTTGTTTTAAGTTTCAATGGAGCCCTAGAGCGTTTAGAAGAATCATACAACCGCTTAGCCACCTTTAACTCAGATGTTGCCCACGAACTACGCACTCCACTTGGCAACCTAATTGGGCAGACCGAAGTTGCCCTATCTCGCCCCCGCAGTAAAGAAGAGCTCGAAGAAGTTATGCATTCCAACTTAGAAGAGTTAGAACGGCTCCGTACCATCATTAATGAAATGCTGTTTTTATCTCGGGCCGACCATGGTGAACTAGCCACCAATCTCAAGTCTGCCTCGTTAGCCCAAATTGTTAAGGAAACCGCCGAATTTTTAGAAGTAATCTTAGAAGAAAGCGAGCATTGCCTAAACATTCAAGGTGATGCGATTGCTCAGGTTGAGGTTAATTTACTAAAACAAGCGATTACTAACCTTATCACCAATGCCATTCAACACGGCACTAAAAAGAGTGACATTACGGTTACAATCAAACCCGAGGAAACACACATCAAAGTCAGCGTCATAAACCACGGACACGAGATCCCCGAAACCGAATTAAACAAAATTTTCACCCGTTTTTATCGCATCAGCAAAGAGCGCAAAAATTCTGTCAGCAACCACGGCTTAGGTTTGGCGATTGTAAAAGCCATAGCCAACATGCACGGAGGAGAAGTTTTTGCCCAGAGCCAAGATGGGCTCATCACCATTGG
This sequence comes from uncultured Alphaproteobacteria bacterium, assembly GCA_944391475.1. GTDB lineage: Bacteria > Pseudomonadota > Alphaproteobacteria > RF32 > CAG-239 > MGBC133411. Next base: position 9,727 of record CALXTR010000005.1, read on the forward strand.
TTTCACTATTCCCCGCCATCACCACCTCTAAAGCGCAATTTTGCACAAAGACTAATAATCCGCTTGCCAAATTAGCTACAATTTGCCACACTAACATTAGTTACAACAAATTAGGAATCTCTAGATGTTTAAGAAAATGGTTGCCGGCGAACTCAGCCTTGGCACAACTTTTTGGAAATATGGTGTATTATTCCTGCTGCTTTTAACTTTCACAACCAAATTTTTTGAAAAACTTTTGCATCGCCAAACCGGCACCACCGATTTATGGTATTTTTTCAGCCATCATTTTAACATTTTCAAAAGCGATCAAATGATTACATTATGGACGCTATGTTATATATCTGCGGCCATCGGAACATTCTATTATGCCATTAATTTCACAGGAGGCCTATGGCGTTCTTCAGCCAAATATGAGCGTAGTTCTTGGCTCAAAAACATTGCACGTCTCAGCACTTTGGCATTGTTGTTCTCTTGTGGGCAAATTTTGTTGTAAAGTAGGTTTCTTATGAAAAAAATATATCTTCTGATACTCTTAAGCATTTTGTGTGGCTGTGTTGAAGTTGGCAATTTCCCAGCCCAACGTCAAAAATTGCATAACATGAATGCCGGCCAAGAAGCCGACTTTTGCGAAAAGAACCCCGATCGCTGTATTGAAGGTGTTGCCTGGTAGTTTTAATCTATTCGGCTCAAACCGTTCTCAGCAATAATTTGCCCACTAGGCAAATAGGTTGCGGTTTGTTCATCCATATCTTCAAAGAAAAAACCCACATTTGTCTTTAGCGCCAAACTAAAATCCCATAACCGACTGGCGGTAATACGGTTTGTTCCTTTTTCATAATGCTGAATTTGTTGGTAAGATATTCCCAAACGCATCGCCAACTCCGTCAAAGAGAGTTTAAGCATATTTCTACGCAATTTCAATCTTTTGCCCACATGAACATCTATCGGATTAGGAGCACCGTCAGGTTGCCGCCCCCGATGATTATAACGTTTTAAGCATGTTGGAGCAGATGCCCGATAATTCGCCATTTTACCTCTCGCTTTTGCAAATTCAAACAACATACCTACAAGCAAACAGCTGTAGTAGTCCCAGTCCAAAAGCCGAAGCTCAAAATTTTACAGACTCCAAGCACCGAAGAAAATTTCTCCGACATACAAATTCTTCAGATCAATATAATTCTCTTACAATCTGTCTTTTTAAAACCTCTGGCTGACCCCATACAGGTCACACAAGCGGAAAATCCGCATTAACATAATGCAGCGAGCATAATACATTTATTAGCAAATTGCAACTATTAATTATCTATCACGTTCAATTATAAATTGAGCTAAATTAATCAAATTAGCAGCTTTGTTTCCAAACATTTCCAAAGCCGCAATAGCTTCATTGGTCAATTTCTTCGCCAAATCTTTAGCCCCTTGCAAGCCATAAAGCGACACAAACGTCAGCTTATTTTGCGCTTCATCTTTATGCAAAGTCTTACCCACCAAAGCTTGGTTACCTTCCACATCTAAAATATCATCACTGATTTGGAAAGTAAGCCCAATTTTCATAGCATATAGCATCAAAGCATTATGAGCCTGCATATCAGCCTGCCCCAAAACTGCACCGGCTTCAATTGCAAAACGTAACAAACGTCCGGTTTTCATTTCTTCAATCTTTCTAATCAGCTCTTCGGGATTATTAGGATTTTGCATATTTTCCGCCAACAAATCGAGCATCTGACCGGCTACCATTCCTCTAAAACCACCCGCAGCCTGAGCCAAAAGCTGCACCAATTGACAACGAATTTTAGCATCCGGATGAGTATTTTTATGGCTCATAATCTCAAAAGCATAGGTCAGGAGAGCATCTCCAGCCAAAATAGCCGTCGCCTCATCAAACTGTTTATGACAAGTTGGTTTACCGCGCCGCCAATCATCATTATCCATCGCAGGCAAATCATCATGGATTAAAGAATAGACATGGAGCATCTCAAGAGCAGCTCCCACCCGTAGCGCCTGATTAAGCGGCACATCAAACAATCCTGCTGTTTCTTTGACCAAGAAAGGGCGTATCCGCTTTCCCCCATTCAAGACCGAATACTCCATTGCCTCCACCACTCTTTTTTCCGGCCCTTGCGGCAACGGAAAATATTGCTTCAATTCCCCATTAAATGATGAAGCAAAATCTTTGAGTTCAGTCCGAATATCGTTCATATTATTCCTCCTTAGGGTCAAGAGGTACGGTTTTAAGTTCCCCTTCAGGGCTCACTTCCAACTTTTCAATTTTAAGCTGAGCAGCTTTGAGCTTTTCCTCACAAAACTTTTTAAGCACGGTTGCTTGCTCATAAGCCGCCACGGCGTCATCAAGTTTAATCCGCCCACTTTCAAGCTCACGTACTAGCGTTTCCAACTTTTGTAAAGCATCTTCAAAGCTTATTTCATTTGTAGCAAGTTCATTCATTATCACAATCCTCATAAGTTTTGCGCTAGCATATAATATTTTTGCGCTGATATCAAGTTGTAGGGTTAAAGTTTCTCACAACCTTTGCCGATATTAACTTAAGTATATATAATAATTAGCTTTATTAGAACTTGGCGGAAATACTCAAATATGATATTTTGTAAGTATCACAGCCAAGGAGAAACAAGATGAAAAATTCCGCCGTGACTTATGGTTCCAAAATGTTAAAAGCCATGGGCAATGAAAAACGCTTAAACATTTTGTACTTACTATTAGACAACGAGTTAAAAGTAGGAGAATTAGAACGCTTAGTCGGACTGTCGCAATCTGCCTTGTCGCAACATTTAGCCATTTTGCGAGCCGAAAACATTGTCAAAACCCGAAGATCGGCACAAACAATTTATTATTCGCTCCACAACAATAAAGTGATCAGTATTTTAAGACTGATGGACAGTATGTTTAACCAACACCCAAAACTTGCTGATTGATATCTGCCGCATCAGCCGCAAAAACTCGGATTATTCCGAGTTTTTGTTTTGAAGAGGTAAAATATCAATAGACTTTTTGGTTTTGTTAAAACTTAGACTCAATTTTCCCTCACAAAAGCCAATTGCATCGCGCCCAAAAATCTCATATCGCCACCCTTTGAGCAACGGATTATCTTTACGTTTCAGTAGATGGAGCAAATCATCATCAGTGGCAATGAGTTTTGGAGCCACCCCATGTTCAGCGCTCTTAATTTTGAGCAGCAAACGCAAAATCTCCCATAAGGCACCTGCATTTGCCGGAAGTTTTTCTTCTTTTTTGGGTTTGAGATATTGTTCCGCCGGAATTTTTTGAGCCAACTCCAAAACCTCAATAATCTCCTTACCGAGTTTTCCATCAGCCACATCTTTGCGCATACCCCGAATTTGGCGCAACTGTTCTTGCGATGACGGACACATTGCAGCGATATTGAGCAAACATTCATCTTGAATAATAGAACGACGGTTCACATCATGCTTTTGTGCCCGGCGCTCACGCCACGCTGCCAGCTCTCTAAGAATAGTTAAGAATTTGGCATTATGCGACCGGTGTTTAATTTTTTGCCAAGCATCTAGGGGGTTAACTTCATAAGTTGAGGGTTGGGATAAATGTTCTATTTCTTCTTTCACCCAATCTTCACGTCCATTTTTGCGTAAAATTTCTTGTAGTTTAAGATAGATGTCGACCAAATGCGTCACATCACTTAAAGCATATTTCAGTTGACGTTCATCAAGCGGACGCGCTTCCCAGTTAGTAAAACGACAGCTCTTATCAAGCTCCAAGTTCAGCAATCCGTTTACCAAAGTTTCATATCCAACCGATTCGCCATAACCACAAACTTGGGCGGCCACTTGAGTGTCAAACAACGGGTGAGGAATTTTATGATGCATAAAATAAATAATTTCAATATCTTGCCGCCCAGCATGAAACACTTTGATGATATTTGGATTATCCATCAGTTCAAAAAACGGTGCAAGATTAAGCCCCGGAGCTAACGGGTCAATAATAGCACATTCTTTTTTTGAACCAACTTGGATTAGACATAGCTTGGCATAGTAAGTTTTTTCACGTAAAAACTCCAAATCGACCGTAATAAAAGGTTCTAGCTCAAGACTTTGGCAAAATTCTTCTAAATCAGCATTATTTTCAATTAATTTTATCATTATATGTACTCTAAACTCACTTCTTGGCATTGTAAGTTAAATTACTTAAGATTTTTTTAATTCGCTAGAGTAGAATTTGTGAGTAAGATTCGTTAATTATTGCATAAAATGGTTGCTTTTCGGGGATTTTGGGGCTAAGACTAAAGAGTTAACAATAAATATAACAACTTTATGAGGTTTTTTTTATGAATCGCTATCGTACACATACCTGCGGCGAGCTTCGAGCCGAGCATATCGGCCAAGAAGTCAAAATCGCCGGCTGGATACACCGCAAACGCAACTTGGGCAACCTATGTTTTGTGGATTTGCGAGATCACTATGGGATTACTCAATGTGTGATTGATAGCTCTTCGGATTTATTCGAAAAAATTAATAATCTGCGCCCGGAAAGTGTTGTTTCCTTTACCGGAGAAGTCGTCAAACGTGAGAGCATCAACAAAAATATGCCCACTGGCGACATTGAGCTCAAAGTTCAAAGCGTAGAAATTCATTCCGAAGCCGAGGTGCTGCCAATCCAGGTAGCCCAAGATGATGATTCTCCGGAAGAATTACGCTTAAAATACCGTTTCTTAGACTTGCGCAAAGACAAACTGCACCGCAATATGCTTTTGCGTTCTAAAGTCATTGCCGCCATGAGAAGACTAATGACCGAGCAAGGTTTTGTAGAGTATCAAACTCCGATTTTGACTGCATCTTCTCCTGAAGGCGCCCGCGACTTTTTGGTTCCTTCACGTATCAACCCCGGCAAATTTTATGCCTTGCCGCAAGCTCCTCAGCAGTTCAAACAGTTGCTGATGGTTTCAGGCTTTGACCGCTATTTCCAAATTGCGCCCTGTTTCCGCGATGAAGACCCCCGCGCCGACCGCTCTCCTGGTGAGTTTTATCAGTTGGATATGGAAATGTCTTTTGCGACCCAAGATGACGTTTTCAAAGCTATTGAGCATGTCATGAGCGGAGTGTTTAATGAATTTGCCGTTGGTAAAAAAGTCGACCAACCACCTTTCCGCCGCATTCCGTTTAGAGAATCCATGATAAAATATGGTTGCGATAAACCTGATTTGCGCAATCCTTTAGTGATTATGGATGCCACCGAATTTTTCAAAGCTTCCGGCTTTGGTATGTTTGACAACAAAGTTGCCGCTGGCGAACAAGTTCGCGGTATTGTCGTTAAAGGCATTGCCGACAAACCACGTTCATTCTTTGATAAGTTTGATGCCTATGCCAAAGAGGCCGACATGGGCGGTATGGCTTATATTTCGCTTTCCTCAAACGGAGCCAAAGGCATTGCTCGTTTCTTGAGTGAAGAAAAATTAAACGAAGCCAAAGCTTTCTTTGGTTTGGCTGATGGCGATGTTGTCTTTTTGATGGCCGGTCCGGTTGATAAACTCAACAAATTTGCCGGCAAAGCTCGTATGCACATTGGCGAAGAGCTCGATTTGGTTGAAAAAGATGCCTTCCGCTTCTGCTGGATTATTGACTTCCCAATGTTTGAAAAGAACGAGGAAACCGGCGCCGTTGAGTTTTCACACAACCCGTTCTCCATGCCGCAAGGCGGAATGGACGCTTTGATGAACAAAGACCCGTTGGATATTTTGGCATATCAGTATGATATTGTCTGCAACGGCGTTGAACTATCTTCTGGTGCGGTTAGAAACCACAAACCTGAAATTATGTACAAAGCCTTTGAAATTGCCGGTTATGACCACAGTGTGGTTGACAACAAATTCGGCGGTATGATTAGTGCATTCAAATATGGCGCTCCTCCGCACGCTGGTTGCGCTCCTGGGGTTGACCGTACGGTAATGCTCTTAGCCGATGAACCAAGTATCCGCGAGGTTATCTTGTTCCCGATGAACGGCAAGGCCCAAGACCTGATGATGCAAGCTCCGAACACGGTCACCGAGCAACAGCTCAAAGAATTGCACATTCAGATTGTCAAAGACTAAAATTGATAAGAAAACCTGCCTCCGGCCACAAACCGGAGGCTTGATTTATATGATAAGAATATTTTACAAATCGACTTAAAAGATATTGACTTGTAACTTTTTTCGCAGTAAATAGGAATAGATTTTAGCCGATTGCTTCATCGTCTAATGGTAGGACAGCGGACTCTGACTCCGTTAATCTTGGTTCGAATCCAGGTGAAGCAGCCAATAAAAAACCACCCCCCGCGGGTGGTTTTTTATTGGGTATTTTATCCTGAGATGAGAACCAAGACGGTTCGACGTCGATAGCACCCAGCCCCCAACTTCTGCACTTAAAACGATTAGGCGGTTGACAAAGCCGATGATAGCGATTACAAAATCATAAGCAAATGGGAGGTAAACATGAACGAAGCTTGGCCGGTTTTTGAAGATTTCAACCCGATTTTAATCCAAAACTATATCCGTTTTGAAACCGCAATGCACCATTTGCGCAACCAAGAAAATGGGCAACCCGAAGCCTCGCCCATTACCAAATTCAAAATTTCTCCCGAGCACTATGAGGCTATTATAAATTTCGAAACTACCGCCCCACTACTCGGGCTCACCTTAAGTTATGATAAAGACAACCAGATTTTGAGCGCCAAACCTGATGACGCATTTTTAGAAACCTATAAAAACGCCATTATGCGTGACGTTGCCATCAAACAATCCGAAAACTGCAAAGTGCGCTATTCCAAATTTATCCAAGTTGTCGAATAAGCTAGCACACGTTCACGGCCAAACCGCCCAGCGAAGTCTCTTTGTACTTATGATTCATATCATTACCGGTATCATACATGGTTTTGATAACACTATCTAAAGATACAATGTGAGTACCATCGCCTTTCATTGCAATTCGTGCCGAATTAACCGCTTTGACCGCCCCCATGGCATTGCGCTCAATACAAGGCACTTGCACCAATCCACCGATTGGATCACAGGTCAAACCAAGATTATGTTCCATCGCAATTTCGGCGGCATTTTCAATTTGCTTGTTAGTTCCGCCCATTGCCGCTGTTAGACCTGCCGCAGCCATTGAACAAGCCACCCCAACCTCGCCTTGGCAACCCACTTCCGCTCCCGAGATTGAAGCATTTGAGCGATAAAGGCTACAAATACCCGATGCGGTCAGGAAAAACTTTTTAACTCCTTCTTGAGGAGTAAAACCGGATTTATGTACGGCAAAACGCTCATAATAGCGAATAACCGCCGGCATCACTCCGGCCGAGCCCATAGTCGGGGCGGTCACAATCTGTCCACCGGAAGCATTTTCTTCCGCCACGGCAAAACCCCACAAATTAATCCAGTCCACCATCAGGAGCGGATCATAATCATTATTGCGAAACTTTTCTTCCAAACGCATATAAATTTCATGAGCTTTGCGCGGCATATTCATCCCACCAGGCAAGATTCCGGTAGCTTTCATTCCTCGTTCAATGGAGGCCTGCATAATCCGATGAATCTTTTCCAAATGCTCATTAACTTTTTTCTGCCCATGGATAGCCACCTCATTAGCCCACACCAAATCAGAAATTTCCATTTTGTACTTATGACATAGCTTCATTAGTTCATCACAGCTACTAAAATCATACGGAATTTTATAAGGCTCTCTCTCCACCCGACGATTAATTTCATCGCTTCTGGCAATGGTACCTCCGCCGACCGAGAAATATACTTCTTCTAAAAGCAAGTTTCCATCTGCGTCAAACGCCTTAAAGCGCATTCCGTTAGAGTGCTCCGGCAAGAATGTTTCTTTTTCAAAGACAATATCCTTATCCAAATCAAAATCAATAGCTTTTTCCTGACCGAGGTGCAAAATCTTATCGCGAGCTACAGCCACCACATATGGTTTCTCCGGGTCAATAGCTTCGGCTTCCAACCCCATAAAACCATAAACTATCGCTTTGATAGTACCATGCCCTTCTCCGGTCAGCGCCAAAGAGCCATAAAGCGTGGTCTCCAAATGAGCAATTTTTTCAAACAATCCTTTAGCGCGCACATTATCAATATAGCGTTTTGCGGCCCGCATCGGACCAACTGTATGCGAACTCGATGGACCAACCCCAATCGAGAAAATCTCTAACAAACTGTAGTACATATTATCACCACTTAAAAATAAGACTTAATTTCAATATATGGTTTCAAGCCCAATTCCTCATGCAAAGCTGCAATTTTTGCCGAATATTTGCTCCAAGTTGTATAGCGATCGACAAACTCTTTGGCTTTTGCCGGAGATTTAGAAAGCTGAACCGCAATCGTTTCCTCTAATAACTTATTCATTACTAAACCAAATATCTCAAAATTTATATGCAATTTATCATTTTCATCAAACGAAATCGCACGGTTTTCAAGAAGATAATTAAACTGCATCAAATCAGCCATGCGGTGCGGCATTACAAACACCGGTTTGGCCTTCATAAACAACCGATACACCACCCAAGTTGTATAGATTTTGCGCAGTTGGTCTTCGCTGATAGTTCCGTTTTTAACATATTCGGGCATAAAGGCAATAGAAGCCACATCGGCTTTGTGCTCCTCAATCATATTTTTGTATTGTCCCAACGCGTTTTGATATTCAGCTTTGGGCCCTAAGCTATGTGCATTTTCGTGTCCGATAACAAATAAATGGTCCGCCTCCACATCAAAATATTGGTGCAGTTCGGACGCAACCATGCGCTCCAGAATTTGCTTATATTTTTCCATATCCGCAGATTGACGAACTTGCCGATGATAAACATTGCGCCGCCCACCGCCGGTTTTAACTGCTAGCTTGTCGTTGTTAGGCAAATTTTGCGCCGTAGTAATCGCACCGCGGCATTGGGCATAATCTCCGGTCAAAGCCACCAAATCCACATCGACCATGGTTTGTTTGAGTTCACTGTCTTTGCCCACATTTTGCGTATATTTATCTTTGTAAGGCATTAGCTCAGCCAGCTCACTCATATGCTCCTTAAAACGCATAATCAGCTTGGTACCTTCATGGTTAACAATACCAACCCGAACACCCAACATGTCCTTATTATTAATTTCAATTCCGGCGGCCTGAATTTTTGCCATCAACTCCGGATTATTATAAATTGTCTGGGTCAGTTGGTCGTCATAATTCTCGCGCCCGATGGTAAATTCCAAATCATTATCTTGTAAAACCGCCCAATGTTTGTCAGCCAGCATATCCATATCTTCATTATTTTGGAGCAAAGCTTGAGCTTGCCAGCCTAAAAAATCTTTGAATTTTTCATCTGTGGTATAATGCGCTGCCACTTCCAATTCATTAGCCATTTCTGAAAATACGTTCGCAAAATATTCGGTATAATCAATCGCATGAAGTTCATCACCATTGCGGCGCACCATGGTACGAGCACTTAAAATCTTTTGAACTTCAGTTTTTTTGCCTTCATCAAGCATTTTAGAGATAATTTCATGGAACTCATGCACGGTCAAATCATCGGGATAAAAATTTCGTCCCATAGAACCACTCACTCCCTTAAAAATTTCTACCGGCTTTTCATCAACCCCATTTACCCCCTCAACACCGTTGAGCGAATTAAACAAGCGCAAAGCATAAGCAGCTTGAGTATTTCCATCGGCCTCATTTTCCAATGCCCGTTTCATCACACGGTTGAGCTTGTGATCTTGTTCTAAAGATACATCATTCATCATTTTGGCCGCCGCAACCAAATGTTCCAAAGCCTTTTTGTCGCCGTCACTAAGTTTTTTATAGCCCTCAAAATTACGGTCGACCAAATGAATTTGCCGCATTTTATGCTCAATCATCTCTTTCAATTCATCTTCGCTGTAGGCAATTTCATAGCTGTTAATCTTCATCTCTTTTTATCTCCACTGTTCTAAAACGATAAGCCTTAATTTTATCAGACCAATAACCAGGACTCATACCTGCTTTTAGCTTTAGTTCTTCTAAAAACTCCTTTTTGTCTTTCACCTCGCTCCAAACTGAGGGCAAAAACAAACCTTGACGATTACCATCTCTTAAGACGATTCCATCTGTTCCTTGAACAATTTGTTCAAGCAATTCTTTTTCAGAGTTAAATTCAATTTTTTCATACCCGCTCAAAAAAGAAATTGAAATCGTCAAATCGGGAATTTCTTTAGGCTGAATGGGCTTAAACCTAGGATCCTCCAAAGCCGCTTTACGAGCGTTTTGCGCCACATCATCAGCGATTGCTTGCCGTGGTAACAAACTACCAATACACCCACGCAAATCGCCATTTTTGGTAATTGTCACAAACGAAGCCCCTTTGTCGAACAAAACATCGGGATAATCTTTGCGCGAAACGCTAAAACGCTCACCATTGACCGCAGCCCGCAAACTATGAGCAGCAATTTTTAATAAATCTTGCCCATAAATATTAGCAAATGTTTTCAAATTTTCGACTTCTTGTTCAAGCTTGTTTTTTTCCTTTTCCGGCTCTGTTGGCTCACCAAACGACCAAGCCCCATATCCCACCACTTTGCTCAAATCTCCACTCCCATTTCCTGAGTGAGTAATATCAAGCAAGCGGGCATGCATTTGCATTTTTTTAGCTAAGATGAGAGCCGCATTAATTCCCTCTGCTCCGCAAGACATCTCTTTAGATAAATTTGCGTTTCCAAGATCAATCATTCGCGCCGTGTGAGCATCTAACACTTCAGCATCTTCTGCCTTATAATAATGAGACAAATCAGCCGAAAAGATTAAAAGTGTATTTTTATCATCTAAAAACATACTTAAAGCATCAGCCAATTGCTGTGGTTCAATCTTGCCATATAGCACCGGTACAATCTGAAAATTCTGCACAATTTTTTGCAAAAACGGCAATTGCACCTCAATTGAATGCTCTTTCACAAAAGGACGATTATCTTTCGCAAATCCGGGCTTTTGAGCCAACTCATCAATTTTTTGTTTATCTAATGGAATATTTCCAAGCGGAGTTTTAAAATAGTCATGAGAGGGCACCACCGCCCCACTTACATATTCATAATGAGCCGGTCCGACCACCACCACCGTCTTAAAATGTTGCCCATATTTGATTAACTCTGCATAAGCTTTGGCGGCAACTTGAGCCGAATATTTATATCCGGCGTGGGGAACTATCAGCATTTTTGGCTTGCGCTCATTTAAGTCATACCCAACTTCCAAATATTTTCCAAGTTCTTGGCTCAAGACCTCCGGATTCGCCGAATAAAACACTCCCGACACCGCTGGTTCTTTATATTTTTCCATTTCTTCTTCTTTGAGACGAAAATCACGAATTAAAGCATTATTAGAAGACATATGGCGATAAAGATAATCATAATTTAACCACCCTACCACCATCAACAATAAGATGCCGACCACCCAATTAAATTTCTTCTTATTTTCTGTATCATTATCAGATTCCATATCCGCACCTCTGTTGAATTTTGACACTCAACATCATAGAGTTAAGCCCCTTAAAATTTTACTAATTTTGCGCTTTCAAACAATTGTAAAAATCCGTAAAATCTTCCAAATAAATCACCTCATCACACTTGGTTTCACACTCTTCCCAAATGGCTGTTCCGATTCTAATCGGCAAAGCCCCGCTTGCCAAAGCTGCCCTACTATCTTGAGGACTATCCCCCACCACCCAAACATTATCACGCGTAATTTCGTTTGGCTTCAAATAACCATTTAAGGCATATAACACTTGTTCTTTGTGCGGTTTGTCCAAAGGCGCCTCGCCTCCACAGACAATTTTTTCAAAACAGCTCGGCTCAAATAGTAACGAAAGCTCATATTCCAACAACCGACGCTCTTTGTTGGTCATAACCATTAGCTTTACACCGTGCTCTTGCAACAGTTCCAAGACCTCACGAACATTAGGAAATGTCTTAATCAAACCTTTTACATTTTGCAAATATATTTCCGCATATCGGGCATATATCTCATCAGCCTTCTCATGAAAAAAGTTCTTAAAATTAGCCTTAAAAGAAAGATCATGATCACGCACCGACTGCAAGCTCTCCCAAGTAGGAAGATTTCTCTCGGCAATCACCTGCCTAATTGCAAATAAAAGAGCAGTCTTACTCTCCGCTAACGTATTATCCCAATCAAATAATACAAACTTTACTCTCGAAAGATTTAATTCTGACATTGACAATCCTTATTCATATAACAAATTTAAAATAATTAATTTAGCTTATACATTCAAGAAAATAGATTTACTTTCATGCAAAAAAAATGCCCGAGAAAATATCCTCGGGCATTAAATTAGGTTAAATTATTTAGCGTTTTTTCCAATAAACTTCTTACCCATCATATAAGGCTGTAGTTTTTCAGGAATACGCACTGTTCCGTCAGCTTGCTGGTGGTTCTCCAAGAACGGCACTAAAACACGCGGTGTTGCAATACCAGTATTATTCAACGTGTGAACATACTTAACCTTACCATCAGCATTATCACGATAACGTAAATTTGTCCGTCTGGCTTGCCATTCAGTAATATTGGAGCAGCTATGTGTTTCGCGGTAACAATTTTGTGTCGGCACCCAAGCTTCCAAATCATACTGACGATATTTCGGCGCCCCCATATCTCCGGTACAAACTTCCAGCACCTGATAAGGCAATTCCAAATCCTGCAGCACTTCTTCCGAAATAGCTAACAACTTCTGATGCCATTTTTCGCTCTCGGCAATATCATTTTTACAAATGACAAATTGCTCTGTTTTCATAAACTGATGAACTCGGGTCAAACCTCGAGTATCCTTTCCGGCTGCCCCAGCTTCACGACGGAAACAAGGAGAGAAACCGGCATATAAAATCGGCAACTCATTTTCATTTAAGATTTCATCAGCTCTAAGCGAGTTCAAAATAAGTTCTGCCGTACCGGAAAGATAAATATCATCTTGCGGGAGATAATAAATTTCATCACGAGAGAAAGGAAGATATCCCTGTCCATATAACGGTTTTTCCTTAGAAATTGAAGGCACGGTAATGGTAGTAAAACCATTCGCCGTCAACTTATCTAGCACCAACATATGCATTGCCAATTCCAATCTCGCAAGCTCATTTTTGATAGCATAGGTACGAGACCCCGAAACCTTAGCAATACGTTCCATTTCTGACCAGTCGTTCATCTCCATCAACTCGACGTGATCTTTAGGTTCAAAATCAAACGCGCGAGGTGTACCGACTTTTCTGCGCACCACATTAGCAGAATCATCAGGTCCGACCGGACTTTCAGGGCTCGGCATATTGGGCATTTTAAGCATCATCAAGTCGAACTCGGCCTGAAGTTTATCAAGTTCTTCCAACTCTTTTTTGAGCTCCTCACCAATCGCCTTACTCTTGGCAATAATCGCCGGACGCTCCTCATTAGAAGCCGATTTAATAGAATTACTAAGTTTATTTTTCTCCTCGGACATAGACTGTGATGATGTTTTCAGTTTATTAATATTGAGATAAAGCTGTTCCAACTCATCAATATTGATAATTTTCTCATAGCCTTTTTTAGCCAAACCATCACGCACCAATTCCTTATTGGCAATAATATATTTGATATCCAACATTTGTATATGTCCTACATTAATTATCATAAAACAACGACATTTTAGCGATTCCTTCCTCAAATACAAGTAAAATTTATGCTTATAATCCCAAAAAAAGCCCCTCAGGCATACTGAGAGGCTTTTTGATAGCAACAAATCCTACCACGGATCGGTATACTTCAAGGTCGGGTCGTTCAAACGTTTCACATAATCGCTTTCTTTTTCGTCATAACGAACCCGAATACTGGTCAATTGGTCATAACGGTCAATTAACTCATCATTTTCGAAGTCTGGTTTAGCACTCGAACCAGCAGCGGTCAATTGAGCCTGACTACGACGGTTAAAGTAACAGTAAACGTTTGCAATACCCACAATCTGCTGGTTAAACACTTCAAACAAGTTCCACACAATTGTGCTGCTATTAATCTCTGAGGCGCTCAACTCGCCGATTGCCTGCAAATAAACTCTAAAGTCTTCTGCCGGATAGATAAATCCGATAATACCGCTCCAACCATAGCTTACGCCATTTTTAGTAAAGGCCTTAAGAGACGTATTCAACCAAGTACTCTGTTGGAATGTCAAGGCATTTCGCCACGGCTCGCTCACACCTCCAGTACCGGTTTTCACCATATTAGGATCACGGTTGTAGGCTAATTCAACCTCATCGGCATCAGCCCCTGGACGGTGGCTCTGAACCGGACGTCCGGCTTGAGACATTGCCCAACGAATAGGATTAATAGTTGCCACTTTCAGATATCCCGGAGGACAGCTCGGTGCCGGAATAAACCCAAGCCACGGTGTAGTAGCACAAGTAAAGTCATTTGAATCACAAGATTCTGCCTTAATCGCTTGCGATACATCTGCGCCACCGGTAATTTTGTTTACATCATAAGGAAATTGTGACGATTGCACCGGCACACCACTATCATTGGTATCCCAGTTAACACTTTTACCATTAAGCTTTTCCTTATAAGTTCCATCCAATACATAAATACCTTTATTAATAAAGTCTGGCAAAATATCACTCAGACGAGCACCGCCTCGAGTTGTCAGCTTAATATCATGCATTACCGAGGTATAGGCCGGATTAACTTGGAATTCATCATATTTTACAATTCCGCTATAACCACCGCTGGCAATATCATCATGAAATGCATTGGCATCCATGTCTTTATTACCAACTACGCGGTCCAACTTCACATAACCGGTATAATTTGCCTTATCACTCTTATTAGCATCTGTAGCTGTATTTCTCTCAAGTTCAATCACACCTTTTCGAACATATACACTAGCATCACGATCTCCGCTTGAGAGATAGCTGCCATCTTGTTCTACTTGAAAGATAATATCATCACCGCTGACACTACCATTACCACCGGTTGTGCCCTTAGCTCTAACCAATAAGTCCGCACCACCTTTAACACGAACTTCCTTACTATCTTTGTTCACTTCAAACAAGGTAGTATCATTTTCATCATTGACACTAAAGTTGGCATCATTAACCGATACACCATCCGTATCATTGATTGCCACCATATTAGGATTATTTTGAGACCCCAAAATGATATCAGGAGATTCAAGTTCAATTTTAGTTCCATTTTTCATTCTGGTTAATTCTTCAGTAATCAAGAAACCGGTAGGTTCAGCAGGATTCGTTGGATTTCCGACCTGAAAATTATTTACCAAAATATCCACACTATCTTTAGTTGCCTTAAGGTTATAATTCCCATCATCACCCAAACCTGCTTGGAATACCTTTCTAACGTTCAAATTATCGATATCTGCAGTCCCTGCCACTGAAATATCTTCATCAAACTGAGCATCACCTTTAACTTGCAACACCACATTATCATCAGGATCGCCGGGAGTTCCCGCCGCGGTACCGATAGTTACTTTTCCTTCCAAATCGGAAGTTCCGGCCACTTGCAGGTTAGCATCCAAAGTGGTATCTCCTTGAACATTAAGAGTACCTTTGATGGTTGTATTACCGGTTCCGGCCTCCACAATAAAGTTTTTGTTTGCCGCAGTTAATTCGCCGATAATTTCAGCACTACCTGCTTTGAGCCACTCAGTAACCTCCAACTGCAAGGTCTTTAATAACTTATCAACCGTAACATTACCATGGAAAGTTGCATCACCGCCAACTTCTACCGTGCCGCCCACATATAAATTTCCAGTATCTATATAAATACCGGCACCATCAGTGACATATATAGCTTTATCTTTATCACCCAAACCATCACCATGAACAATCATTTGTTGAATATTGGTAATTTTATGTCCCCCCATATTCAAATCTGTCATCATGGTGTTCATAAGACCTGCTTCATCTACCTTTTCACGGTGCAAAACATTCTCACGTCCATGGTTACCACTGGCAATAGATTCCAAAGAAGTTGCCAAAACAGAGTTATTGCTGGCCCCAGAAGGCTTAAAGCTACCGGCATCAAAATCGCTCAAATCGATTTCCCACACACCCTGCACACCATAACCCTTTTTATTATCGGCAAAACCACCGTTAGTACCAATCATTGAAGCAATTCGAGACGCCCTAACACGCGGCATATTTGCTCCTCTTACCGGGTTTGCCACAATCAACCCCATCAAATCTTGCCTTAAGATACGTTTTTCTCCCGTACTTGGATCTGTATCATCAGATTTAAATACACGCCTTTTTACGCCCACATCAATGCTTGAGAACAGCATTGTTTTATCATTAAATCCATAGGGCAAATATTCACATAAATGCGCCAAAGGAATATCTTCGTTATCATCATCGCCGCTAAAGTTATATTTTTTATTGGCAGCACCACCACTACAATTTGTTTTGACCTCACCGTTAGTCACAATTGTATCATAATTATCACGTAAGTAAGCATCAACTGCATTTGAAATGGTACGCATTTGTCCGGCCGCGTTGATATCTTGCAATTCACTGGTACGCTCAGCCGCTTTTTTATAAAGCAGCGGAGTAACCATCGCAATAAGCGCCAACATAGCCAAAGCTTCAATCAGCAGGCTACCTTTTTGGTCTTTTAATTTATTGTTACGAGTAAACATTACGTCTCTCCTTCTGCTTAAAAATTAGCCACATTAAAATTAAGGTGTTGGTGTTACCGGGTCGCTACCACCTTCGCCACCTTCACCACCTTCGCCACCTTCACCACCACCTTCGGTTCCCCCTTCTGGCAGCACCTGCTTACTGGTAACATACGCACTAAAGTACACCAGGCAGCGACGACACCCAGAACAACTGCAAATCTGAGAAAAACCACCACTATCCACTACCAAATTAGGCAGATATAGCACATTATCTTCTCGCCCTTGCAATTGCATTTTATAAGGACCGGAGGTTGTTTCAGTAGCATATCCAATTGTATTGTCAATCTCAAAAATATTTTGCAGTGCATTTAAGAAGTCATTATTGGGCGTACCAGAGCTATGATTCAACCATCGCTCAGGAATGGGACCATATGTCACCAGAAAGCGCACAACACCTTCAGCTTTACAATCAGCAGCTTCCGTACTCCAGTCTCCATCAACGGCACAATAAACTTCTGTTTTATACCCCTCTTTTTCAGATGCATCATAAGCCTTTATCTTAAAACCAACCGGAGCATAATCCCCCAAATCCGTCGTATAACTTAGAATACCTTTATCATAAGTAATCTTATCGCCCTCCACCCCTACAGGATTAGAGTCACTTTTAGGCGAATGTTCGCGAATATATTGTTGTCCCATTCTATGGTGTATGGCAAAACGCGACACTTCAGCTTCCGCCAAAGGCTCAATTGCCAAACGCCGTTCATCTCCCCTAATGGAAAGATTAAAAGCATACAGCAACGTCATAAAAGTTACCAATACCACCCATATATACATTGCAACCTCAAACTAATATCCGTTAATTTATATTATTATATCAAACAAAGCCGTAAAACACCACGTTTATAAACACATTTCGCCCTAATTTCATAATTTTGTAACAAAGCATTTATACTATCTCACAAAAAGCATAATTAAAGGTTAAGATACACAATTATTAGGGATTTTTTGAACTTTCGTCTTATAACTAACTTTTTTGGATTTATTTATAAAAAAAATGCGTTAAAATAAGCTAAATTTTATTTATGCGTAACGCGGAGTTCCATATGGCAAATATAGATGAAAATATAGAAAACAGCGTCGATTTAGATGACGACATCTCCTTGCCGAACACAAAACTCAGCAAAAAAAAATTGCTGCTTATTGTCGTTCCGATTGTTGCTGTAATTGGTTTTTCTGGGTTTTATTATTCAGCTCAAAAAAGCACATCTCAACAATCCAACACCAACTATAGCATTGTTCATAACAACAGTGATGGCGGAGCCGCAGAAACTATCACTATTTTTTATGACTTACCCGAAATAAATGTTCGCCTCAAGAATTCCAGCAACAAAGAGCAAATTGCAAAATTCAAGATAAGTATTGAACTTTCAAAAATAGAAGATATAAGCACCATAGAAGCGATTGCATCAAAACTTACCGATGCAATAATCGCTCACACAATCGAGCTTCGTCCTGAAGAAATCAGCGATTCGGAAGGAATGTATTGGCTTAAAGAAGAACTTTTATACCGCATGAATTTAATTTCTGCACCGATTAAAATTTCTAACCTCAACTTTAAGAGTTATGAAATAGTCAACGGCTAAGATAAGGGGATATTTCGTGTCTGAAGAACAAGAACAAAAACAAACGCCAAACGAGCAATCCACTCTCGCTCCTGAGGTTAAAGTCAACAAAAACCAAGAGTGGGCTGACATGATTGAGGTAAAAGATTCTACCTCCAATAACGATTCTATTGCTACCGAAGGCAGCAAAATCCTAAACCAAGAAGAAATTGACAGCTTACTTGGCTACTCTTCTGAAGATGAAGGATACCGCGGCCTAAAGACAGGTTTTCAAGCAATTTTGAACTCATCAATGGTTTCCTACGAGCGTTTACCAATGCTCGAAATCGTCTTTGACCGATTGGTTCGCATGATGGCAACCTCACTTCGTAACTTCACTCAAGACAACGTCGAAGTTTCCTTAGACAGCATTGAATCCATGCGTTTTGGCGAATACATTGATTCGCTCACCCTTCCGACCCTCTTATCAGTTTTCAAAGCCGAAGAATGGGACAACTATGCCTTAATGTCATTAGATAGCTCCTTGGTATATTCTACGGTAGATGTTTTGCTCGGTGGTCGCCGCGGTACCGCTGCCATGCGCTTAGAAGGCCGCCCCTATACCACCATTGAGCTCAACATTGTCAAAGATATGATACAACTGATTTTATCAGATCTTTCTACCGCCTTTGACCCCATCACCTCGGTTAACTTTGTTTACGACCGCCTTGAAACCAACCCTCGTTTTGCGGCAATTTCCAGACTTTCCAATGCTGTAATTGTTGCTCGTCTTCGCATCGACATGGAGGACCGTGGTGGCAAAATAGATTTGATGATTCCCTATGCGACTTTAGAGCCGGTTCGAGAACTGTTGCTCCAAATGTTCATGGGCGAACGCTTTGGCCGCGATGCCATCTGGGAAAATCACCTCATGGAACAACTTTGGGAAACCGATGTTGAAATCAAAGCCGTTCTTAAAGAAAAAATGATTAAACTAGGCGAAATTGCAAAATGGGAAGTAGGCTCATTTCTAGATTTGGATATGCAAAGTAGTGACGACATATCCCTAATTTGCGGCGATGTTCCACTCATCAAAGGCAGCATGGGACGCAAAAAAGACCGCATTGTCATCAAGATTAAAGAGAAGGCAGAACACAATGGATAGTATTGAATTAATCATCAATCTGGCTATTATCGGGCTTTTAATTCCGACCATTATCTATGCCTACCGCCTTAATAAAAACCTCACAATTTTGCGCCAAAATCAAAACAGCTTAGCTAAATTAGTTGAAGCACTCAATGACGCAACTCATAAGGCCGAACATAGCATTCCTAAACTAAAATCTGTCACTGAGCATTCTTCAGAAGACTTAAAAGAAGTTGTCGATAGTGCCAAAACCCTCAAAGATGACCTCTTGTTCATCAATGAAAGAGCCGATAATTTGGCTGACCGATTGGAAAATGTCATTAGAGATGGTCGCAACATAAAAGACAGCGTTTCGCATTCAAGAGATTTTGATACTGTTCCAGAAAAAAAATCGATATTTGGAAGAAACTCTCAAAAAACACTTGCTGATTCTCCTGAAATCGCCGATACTCGTTCAGAAGCAGAACTCGAATTACTCAAAGCTTTACGTGCAATCAAATAGGTATTAAGTAATCATGTCACAAACACCAAAACATTTTCGAATTTTACCAATTTTCATCTTTTTGGCAGCCTTAACATTATCTGTTAAGGTTAATAATGTTTTTGATATGCTTAAAAACCCTGAAGTTCTTCAATTTAGCATCTCGCAGCAAGCTGCGTTTGCCGAAGACACTCCTGCTCCCGAAACCCAAAAACTCGCCCAAGTTTTAGATAATAACGGCGGGCAAACACCTGCACAACCAGCCAACACAGCCAGCAACAATACTGGTTTTAGCCAATCCGAAATTTTAATTTTGCAAGAGTTGGCCGAACGCCGCGAAGCATTGGATTTGCGCGCCAAAGAAATCGATCGCAAAGCCATTCAGCTCAAAGTTGCAGAAGACGAAATAGATAAAAAAATCAAGCAGCTACAAGAGTATGAGCAAAAACTAAAAGATCTAATGATAGAGTATAACGAAGAAGAAAAAGAAAAAATTACTGCTCTAGCTCGCCTTTATACCACCATGAAACCTAAAGATGCCGCTCGCATATTTAATACTCTTGAAATGAGCATACTGATACCTCTTTTAAAAGAAATGAAACCATCGTCTTCATCGGCGATTCTTTCTCAAATGGATTCCGAAAGAGCCAAAGCCGTCACAACAGAATTAATCGGACACAACTACTAATAGGAAACTAATGCAATTAAACCACAACATATTTTTCAATTATTTCCATCGCCTGATTTCAGCGACAATCATAATTGTTGTGTGTTTACTATTCCTCCCCAACCAACTACGAGCCGAACCATTACCTGAAATAATTCGGATAACCATTCCGTTGGAAGAAAACAACGATTATCAAATTGAACATATTGAAAACCGTTTGCTCTTGTCATTTACTCGCCCCATATCGCTAAAAACCGACCTAACTAGTTCCATTCCTGATATCTTAAGCAATCAGGTACTCTCAGACAACAAACGACAACTAAGTTTTGATACTAAAATTCCATTGACCATCTCAGGACGAAGAGCCAATCGCCGACTAATTGTTGAGTTAGTTCCGCAAGACAACTCACGTCGCCATTTAAACACCACCAAAATCAAATTAAATATCTCCCGTACATCGGGCAGCTATCGCTTTAGCTTTGACTTTCCACATCGAATTTTATACACCATCAATGCAGGCCCGAGAAAAACCACCCTATTTTTACTCGCACCTTCGGAAATTCTGGTCAGCGGAGCAAATCTATACCCTGAATATACTAACATCCGCCAACTTCCCAATGCCATGGGCGGCATAAACTATGAGATTCCCTCAAGACTTCTTAGTACCAATGAAAGTAAAAATAACTTAACCCTTGAGGTGTCTTCACCAGAAGTGCAACTCCCAGAAGCATTTTCAGAAAATACGCCCCCCCCCAATCAAGCCACCTCCAACGATAACTTCGGAGAAAAAAGCGTTAGCCTTAGTTTTCCGTGGAATGTCCCAACCGGAGCAGCTGTATTTGAACGTGGCGGATATATCTGGATTGCATTCGATCATAGAAGGAAACTAGACTTAGATAGCCTAAGCAAGCAAGCCTCACCGCTTGTTAGCGAAGTGCTAAACATTCCTCATACTCGCGGCACAATTCTTCGGTTGACCTTAAAAGAACCCATTAACATTGGAGTTCGTCGAGAAGGTTTACTATGGATTGTCGATTTGTATAAAGATACATCTCCAGAAAAGATTCGTGACCTTGCCTTGTTCACTCAATACAATGCCAACAAACAACCCTATTTTTACATTCCCTCTTCAGCCAGTGGCAACGTACTATCTGTAGTTGACCCTGAAGTAGGAGATAATATTAATATTGCACCATTAGCTGATATCGGCTCAGGTATCAACACCCCATATGATTACCCTGACATGACATTTTTACGTTCTTATCAAGGCTTAGCATTAATCCCCAAGACCACAGATTTGCGGATTGAAAGAGGCAACACGGGTATTGTAATTAGTGGCGCGGAAAGAGGGCTTAACCTATCTTCAGATTTAGAGACCTTGCGACGCAAACAATCACTTGCGCAAGATACCATGCCAAGTGTAGCTTTTGATTTTGCCGTCTCACCACAGTTATTAGAAAAACCCTATAACGAAGCCATTGCTCAACTCAAAAACGACATTGCCACTGTTCCGGAAGAACAACAAAATGCCGCCAAATTAAATTTGGCCAAATATTACATCTCCATGGGAATGGGGCCGGAAGCACTAGGCATTTTAGATGAGCTAAAAAATATTGCCCCCTATAAAGATACCGAGCAAATGCATACACTTTTAGGCATTGCAGACTTTTTAAGCCGTCGCTATGCTTCCGCAATTGAACATTTTTCCTTTGGTAATTTATCCCAAAATGACGAAGCAATTTTTTGGCGTACGGTATCTTCTGCTGCTCTTGAACATCGGGCAGAAAACAATGCAATCCTCATTTCATTTATTTCACTAACTAAAGATTATCCGCAAGCACTCAAGGAAAGAATATCATCAGTTGCCGCAGCCGCTGCTCTGGCTGCTGGGGATGATATATCCGCCCAAAACTTTATTGATATCCTTAAAGGGGCTCCCTATAAAGATTTATATCGCTTGGCTGAAATAGATTACCTCGTTGCCATGCGCCGCGCCTTACAAGGTTATCCCCGCAATGCCATTAAAGAATTCCGAGAATTAGGCAAATCTGAGGCTATTAAATACTCTGCATTAGCTCGTTTCGAAGGAGCAAAACTAGCAAACCGATTGGGGTTCCTACCGGTAGATAAAACCATCGAAACCTTAGAAAGATTACGTTTTGCCTGGAGAGATGACAAATTCCGCCTCAACCTCTTGCAAACCCTTGCAGAGCTATATACTAAGAACAATGACTATTATAATGCACTCCGCAAGCTCAATCAAAGTCTCCCGCTTGAAAGCGATGAAGGTCGCCAACAAACCATGCAGCGAATGGTCAATACTTTCGAGGATATATACGTAAACAACCGCGCCGATAACATGTCTTTGCTAAAATCATTAGCACTCTATCATGACTTTGAATGGTTAGCACCGCAAAGTCCTCACTATAATGAGATTGTGCAAAAACTTGCTGACCGCTTAGTTGCTGTAGATTTATTGCCTCGTGCCGGACAATTGCTGAACAAACAACTTCGCTATAGCCGCCTCACACCGATTGAGCGTAGCAAAACCGGCACCAGACTTGCCCTCATTAACTTGTTTGAAGACACCCCCGCCGATGCATTAGAAGTTTTGAATCTCACCGAAACTCCCGATTTACCGAAAAGCTTACAAGCACACCGCAAAATCATTCGCGCCAAGACCCTAGCCGAATTAGGCCACACTCAGGAAGCAATTGCACTTTTAGATGACGACTACAGCAAAAATGCCTTGCTGATGAAAAGCGAATTTTATTGGAACAATCAAGAATGGGACAAAGCATCAGATACCATTCGTTATTTAGTAGAAAAACCCACTCCTGGCCAAGCTCTGTCCGCAGAACAAATTTCATATATTCTAGATTGGGCTACAGCCTTGAACATGGCTGGCAAAACTACCGTTTTGGTTCGCTTAAGAAATAAGTTTATGCCATTTTTCAAAGATACCAAATATTATAGCACATTTAGTATCTTAACCAGTAATTTAGAAACTGATAAAGTCGACTTAAATGCGATAAATCAGGTCATAAACGACATTAGCGCATTTAGAAACTTCACTCGTATCTACAACGATTCGCTACGCAACAACAGTTTGAGCGAAACTATAAATTAAACCATGATTACACAAGATTATAAACTCGAAAGCCCTTTTTCTCCATCAGGAGACCAGCCTGAAGCCATTCGTGAACTATGCGAAGGGATTGAAGCTGGCCGCAGGAACCAAGTCCTGTTAGGAGTAACCGGTAGCGGCAAAACCTTTACCATGGCCAAAATCATAGAACAGACCAAACGTCCGGCCTTAATTATGGCTCCAAATAAAATATTGGCCGCCCAGCTTTATAGTGAAATGAAAGAATTTTTCCCCCACAATCACGTGGAATATTTTGTTTCCTATTATGATTATTATCAACCCGAAGCCTATATTCCCAAAACCGATACTTATATCGAAAAAGATTCGGCACAAAATGAACAAATTGACCGTATGAGAAACTCGGCCACCCGTAGTTTATTAGAGTATAATGACGTCATTATCGTTGCTTCAGTTTCTTGCATTTATGGTTTAGGCGATGTTGAATCTTACGCCAGCATGACCTTGCCGTTAAAACTAGGCGATGAAATTTCGCCCAAAGAAATATATAAACGCCTTGCAGAGCTACAATATGAGCGCAACCAACTTAACTTTGTTCGCAGTACTTTTCGTGTCCAAGGCGACACCCTAGACATTTTTCCGGCACACTATGAAGATAGAGCATGGCGGATATCATTTTTTGGCGATGAAATAGAAAGTATTAGCGAGTTTGATTCTTTAACCGGTAAAAAAACGGCCGATTTAAAAGAAGTTATTGTCTATCCGGCCAACCACTATGTTACACCGCGCCCAGCGGTTTCACAAGCTATGACAAGCATCAGAAAAGAGCTCAAAGAACAATTGGAAGTTTTCAAACAAAACAATCAGTTGTTAGAAGGGCAGCGGTTAGAACAACGCACACGTTTTGACTTAGAGATGCTAGAAACCACGGGTCATTGTAAAGGTATTGAAAACTATTCTCGTCACCTGACCGGTCGCAAACCAGGAGAACCTCCTCCGACCTTGTTTGAATATATTCCGAAAAATGCCTTATTATTTATTGATGAAAGCCATATTTCGGTTCCCCAAATCGGTGGAATGTTTCGTGGTGACTATAACCGCAAAAGCACCTTGGCTCAATATGGTTTTCGCCTCCCCTCTTGTGTGGATAATCGCCCCCTCAAATTTGAAGAATGGAACCAAATGCGAGGGCAAACCATCTTTGTTTCTGCCACCCCCGGAGATTGGGAGTTAGAACAAAGTGAAGGCAGCTTCACCGAACAGGTGATTCGCCCAACCGGACTAGCAGATCCGGTTTGCTTGGTTCGTCCGGTTGAAAATCAGGTCGACGATCTGATGAACGAATGCCGCAAAACCATTGCCAAAAAAGAACGCGTTTTGGTTACAACCTTAACCAAAAAAATGGCTGAAGATTTAACCGAATATCTAAACGACAATGGCATTAAAGTTCGCTATTTACATTCAGATATTGACACCTTAGAACGCATTGAAATCATCCGCGACCTGCGCTTAGGAGTATTTGATGTTTTGGTCGGGATTAACCTTTTGCGTGAAGGACTGGATATTCCCGAGTGTTCATTGGTTGCCATTTTAGATGCCGACAAGGAAGGATTTTTGCGTTCAGAACGTTCACTTATTCAAACCATCGGCCGCGCTGCCCGCAATGCAGAAGGAAGAGTTATTTTATATGCTGATAAGATGACTAAATCCATCACCAATGCATTAAACGAAACCAACCGCAGAAGAGAAAAGCAGCTCAAATATAATATAGAACACGGCATTACTCCGCAAACCATCAAAAAGAGCATCAGCGGCGCCTTAAAGAACATGACCGAGCAAGATTACGTTGATGTTCCCACCGCCCAAGCCCAAAACGTCAAAGATATTGACAAGCAATTAAAAGAATATAACAAAAAGATGATTGAAGCCGCTCAGAATCTGGAATTTGAACAAGCCATGATTTATCGCGACAAGATTAAAGAATTAGAACAATTATACTTAAAAAGCTAAATAAACATATTATCAAACTAAATGTATAATAAAAAAACAGGCTGGAAACCAGCCTGTTTTTGCTAATACGAAAACTAAAAACTATTTAGCTTCGTCAATAGCGCGTTGGATATCGCTTTCGCTGAGAGTTTGAATCATATTACCCTCAACAACCAAAGTCGGAACACCGGTAACGCGAATTTTCTCAGCCAAAGCTGAAGTATCGGTCATTGCTTTGGCAACTTCAGCCGAATTCATATCAGCTTTCATTTTTTCCAAATCAACACCAGCTTTAACAGCCAGTTCGTCAATTTTAGTTTCGGTCAATTGTCCCGGATTTTCCATAATATTCATATAGAATTCTTTGGTTTTACCTTGTTCTCCAGCAGCATAAAGAGCCTTAGCGGCATATTGAGATTGCGGAGACAAGAAGAACAACGGCTTCAACACCAAACGAACATCGCTGTTTTTCTCAAGAATGTTCATCAAAGTCGGAGCCAATTTGTGGCAATAACCGCAAGCAAAATCAAAGAATTCAACTACGGTAATTTCACCTTTTTCATTACCAATAACCGGGCTGGCTTCATAATTATTGATTTCATCAATATATTCAGCAACTAATTTTCTAGCTTGAGCCCGAGCTTCTTCTTGGCGTTTTGCCTCGCCTCTTTGCAAAGCATCAATAATCATTTGCGGATTATTGGTCAAAACTGCCATAACGCCCTCTTCGCTAACCACAGCCGGAACAGCGCTTTTCTTAGAGCAGCACATGATGCACATAATCAAAGCAACCACGGCAACGACTAACGCGAGGATAGAAACGTATACTGCATTAATTTTTTTCATTTCAGACATCCTTAAAGTTTACATAAACACAAATATAATTTAGCTAAACTATCATATATTTACAAGCGTAATATAAAAGATATTTATTAAAAATCTGCAAACATCTAAATCTTTTTTTCACCATTTAGGCTTATAATAAGCATTAAATTTAGATTTTTCCAACCAGGACGGACACAATGTTTAATGGTAAATTATCACTTTTTTCACACACACAACCCCTTGAAAACAAAATAGATTTATTTCACGACAAACTATTAGATGCAGCAATGACATTTAAAAAAGCCATTCGTATCTACCTAAAAGAAAAGCGCAGTGAAGAATATAAAAAAATTAATAAACAGATTAAACAAATCGAACACGACGCCGACAACCTCCGCCGCGATATTGAAGCAAAATTATATACCCAAAACTTGATTCCGGACTTGCGCGCCGATGTTTTGAATTTGGTTGAAAATTTAGATAAAGTCATCAACAAGTTTGATGAGGTAGTCTATGAGTTTTACATTGAGCAACCCGATATCCCCGAAGAATATCACATGAGGTTCAAAGAGATATGCGACTTGAGCTCGGAATGTGCCGAAAATTTATCCATTGCCTCCCGAGCATTTTTCCGTGACTTTAGTTCGGTTCGCGACTTTTCACAAAAAGTATACTTCATAGAGCATGAATCAGATGTCAGTTCGGGACGTTTGAAACAAGCCATTTTCGATTCGGATATGGAACTTGCCAACAAACTCCAATTAAACAACCTTACCAGCGAAATTGCTGAAATTGCCGACATTGCTGAAGATTGTGTAGATGAATTGCTAATCTTCACCATCAAGAGGGATATCTAATGGACTTGAGCTATTTCATCTTCTTAAGCAGCGGCTTATTTTTGGGGTGGTCTTTAGGCGCTAACGATGCAGCCAACATTTTTGGTACCGCCGTTGGTACCAAAATGGTCAAGTTTCGCACCGCCGCAGTTATATCTTCCATATTCATTATATTGGGAGCCGTAATTACCGGTAGTGGTGCTAGTCAGACCTTGAGCACCCTCGGTGCTGTCAATGCACTCCCCGGAGCATTTATGGTAGCTTTAGCTGCCGCAATTACCATTTATTGGATGGTTCAGTTAGGCTTACCGGTATCTACTTCGCAAGCCATTGTCGGAGCTATTATCGGCTGGAACATTTATAGCGGTCACCCTACCGAACTTAGCGTCCTAACCCAAATTGTTGGTACCTGGGTCATCTGTCCGGTGTTAAGCGGCATTATTGCAATTTTGTTATATTATTTGATTCGTTATCGGCTCAAAAAATCCAAAATACACATTTTACACCGCGATACTTATACCCGCATTGGTTTGGTTCTGGTCGGTGCTTTTGGGGCATATGCCTTAGGTGCCAATAATATTGCCAACGTCATGGGTGTGTTTGTCGATTCGAGCCCCTTCCAACCACTTCAATTTGGCACCTACTTCACCCTCAATCCAACTCAAGTCCTGTTTTTGATTGGCGGCCTTGCCATTAGCGTCGGTGTTATTACCTATTCGCACAAAGTCATGAGCACCGTTGGCAATAATTTGATGTCAATGAGCCCGGTTGTTGCGTGGATTGCGGTTTTTTCGCAAGCATTAGTACTGTTTTTGTTTGCGTCTCAAGGCCTGAAAAACTTTCTGACCATTCATGGTTTGCCTTCTCTGCCCTTGGTTCCGGTTTCAAGCTCTCAGGCCATTATCGGAGCCGTTATCGGAATTGGCTTAGCCAAAGGCGGCCACGAAGTCCACTGGGGACTATTAGGGCACATAGCATTAGGCTGGATTGCCACCCCGATAATTGCCACTTTGCTGTGCTTTGTATCACTGTTCTTCTTAGAAAACGTGTTTAACCTAACTGTTTATTTACCCTAAACAAGACCGAGTGTTTTTGCCACCTTAGCAGCAATTTCTTCATAAGCCTTGGTGTGCGGGCTTTCCGGCTGTGCAAACACAATTGGCGTCCCATTGTCGGCATTTTCTCTGATATCCAAATGGAGCGGAATTTCACCTAAAAAAGTCTCACCTAATTTTTCAGCGGTTTTGCGTGCTCCTTCATGCCCGAAAATATCAGCCCGATGTCCGCATTTTTCACAAATATAATAGCTCATATTTTCAATAATACCCAAAATCGGCACATTGACTTTTTTGAACATATTAACCCCTTTGACCGCATCAATTAAGGCAATATCCTGCGGGGTTGAAACGATAACCGCACCATCAAAATGCAACCGTTGCGAAAGGGTAATTTGAATATCTCCGGTTCCAGGAGGCATATCAATTACCATCACATCAACATTTTTCCATAGTGTATCACACAATAGTTGCTCGATTGCCCCGCAAGCTTTGGCCCCACGCCAAATCAACGGTGTTGATTTATCAATCAAGGTGCCAATCGACATAGATTGTGTTCCCATAAAATCAAATGGCACAAATGTTTTACCATCTTCACTTTGGGGGGCCACACCTTCATAACCAAGCATAGTCGGAATGGAAGGACCATAAATATCGGCATCAAAAATCGCGGTTTTAAGCCCCAAATTCGCCAAGGCTAATGTGAGGTTAACTGCTGTGGTAGATTTTCCCACTCCGCCTTTGCCCGACGCCACGACAATAATTTTTTTAACCCCTTTAACCTGCCACGGAGCAATTTCCGGCCGCAAAGTTTGCGTTTTTTTCAGAGCCGTAAACACTACCGATACCTTATCGATTCCCTCAATTTTTTGCAACTGCGCTTGCAAAGCCTGTTGCTTTTCAGGTTCATCTTTATCAACCCCTAACACCACTATCAAACGCTTACCAAGCAGTTTAATTTCTTCAATTTGCGATAAGGCAAAATATTGTTCCACAATCGCCTTAATCTTCTCTTCCATCACAAGGGCTCCTGTTGATATAGTTTTATCACCAATTGTCATTAGGATATTTATATTATATAAAAACATAAAGCAATAGATTAAACCGCAGATGTTCAAATAAAGAGAGGAAAACATGTCCCAAAACAACGGTCCTTGGGGAACAGAAAACCCCTGGAGTAGCACTGATAATGACACTCACAGCCCCAAAGTGGTTGATTTCAAGATAAAGAAACCCCAAAACTTTGATTTTAAGATTGGCTGGATATTTGCAGCTATCGCATTGTTGTGGTTAGCCACCGGCTTTTATCAAGTCCAACCCAATGAGCAAGGCGTTGTTTTGCGTTTTGGTAAATATACCTATACCACCGATGCCGGCTTGCACTATCACCTTCCCTACCCGATAGAGAAAGTCATAAAAGTTAGTATCACGCAAGAGCGCAGTATCAACCTTGGTGTTGCCGAGGCTTACACTGCCACCAACCGCGCCGCCATGAGAAACGGCAAGCTTGATATGTCAGATCCGCTCAAAAACTTTACCGAAAGCCACATGCTGACCGGAGATGAAAATATAGTCGACGTCAACCTCACCGTGGTTTGGAGAATTAAAGATGCCAAAGATTACCTCTTTAGCATGCAAGACCCTGACACCACCACCCGCGTGGCCGCACAATCGGTTTTAAGAGAAATTGTTGGACAATCCGAAATGCAAGCCATTATCACCGGTGACCGCGGCAAGGTTGAAGACGAAACCAAAGCCGAGTTGCAAAAAGTAATGGACGAGTTTGTATCTGGTATTGAAATTGTCCGTGTCAAACTCCAAAAAGCAGACCCACCAAAACAAGTGGTAGATGCTTTTAATGAAGTCCAACGTGCTAAAGCCGACATGGAACGTTTCAAAAACGAGGCCGAAGCTTACCGCAACGAAATTTTGCCTAAAGCCCGTGGTGAAGCCGCACAACTTTTGCAAAATGCCGAAGCTTATAAAGAGGCTGTCGTCAACAAAGCCAAAGGTGAGGCCGACAGATTTAACTCAGTATACAATGCCTACAAAGAAGGTAAAAACGTCACTGCCCGCCGTATGTACCTTGAAACCATGGAAAACATCTTGGCTAAATCCGATAAAGTCATTGTCGACCAGGGCAAAAACGGCTCTAATGTCATACCCTACCTTCCCTTAGATAAATTAAAATAGGAGAGAACCATGTCCGAAAAAATTAAATTCACCCTAATTAGCATCTGCGTGGCTCTCGCCTTTGTATTATTCAATTCGCTATACGTTCTTCCCCAAACGGAACAAGCCATCGTCTTGCAATTTGGTGAACCCGTACGTTTAGTGAAAGATGCCGGTCTAAAATTGAAAGTACCATTCATTCAAAATGTTGTTTTTTATGATAACCGCTTACTCAACTTAGACCCTCCGGCACAAGAAATCGTCTTAAACGATAAAAAGCGTTTAGATGTAGATAGTTTCACCCGTTTTCGGATTATTGATCCGCTAAAGTTTTATCAAACCGTACGCACCGAAGAACAAGCTCGCAGCAAGCTAAAAGAGATTGTCAATTCTTCTGTCCGCAAGATTCTCGGTCGCACCACCTTGCAAGAACTACTTTCGCAAAAAAGAACTCAGATTATGGCTGACATTTCTAATGCAGTTAAAGTAGATGCCGCCCAGATTGGAGTTAGCGTTGCCGATGTCAGGATTCGTCGTGCCGATTTGCCGATTGAGGTATTGCAAGCCATTAATGCGCGGATGAAAACCGAACGTGAACGCGATGCCAAGGAGTTCCGCGCTCAAGGTCAGCAAAATGCGCAACAGATTCGCGCCAAAGCAGAGAAAGAAAAAACCATCATCATTGCCGAAGCAGCAAAAAAAGCCGAGATTATGCGCGGTGAAGGCGACCAAGAAGCCATCCGCATCTGGAATCAGGCAGCCAATCGCGATCCGCAGTTCTTTGCTTTTTACCGTTCTTTAGCGGCATATCAAAAGGCACTAAACGAAGGTAAAACCTCGTTGGTTTTGTCGCCGGATTCGGAATTCTTCCGCTATTTTCAACAAGCTCCTAAAAGCATTCAAGAGTAAGACAAGATGAAACGCTGTTTTTTGGTTCTGTTTGGTTTGCTGTTATGGCCCCGTTTTTCCTCGGCTGAGATAGTTGGTCTCCCCTCCTTTGCAGATTTGGTTGAACAACTATCTCCGTCCGTAGTCAACATTTCTACTACACCTAAAGACGAAAATACCGAGCCTCATAGCGAATTTCTAAACGGAACCACCAGCGATAGTGATATTTTTAGTTCATCTCCATCGGGTCATGTTGCACTTGGCTCTGGTTTTATCTTAGATGAAGAAGGCTATATCTTAACCAACAGCCATGTTATCGAGAACGCTTCCGAAATTACAGTTATCTTGCATGACAATACACCATTGGCAGCAGTATTAGTCGGAACCGATAAAAAAACCGATTTAGCCCTAATTAAGGTTGATACCAATCGCAAACTCACCCCAGTTAAATTTGGAGATTCGGATAAGATTCGGGTCGGCGATTGGATTTTAGCTATTGGCAACCCCTTCGGGCTTGGGGGCAGTGTTACTGCCGGTATTATCTCAGCTAAATCCCGAGATATTGCCTCCGGCCCTTATGATAATTTCATTCAGACCGATGCCTCTATCAATCAGGGGAGCTCAGGAGGCCCGATGTTTAATCTGCAAGGAGAGGTCATCGGGATTAACACAGCAATTTTTTCGACTACCGGCGGCAGCATGGGTATCGGTTTTGCAATTCCTGCCAACCAAGCCCATTTTGTAATCAAACAGCTAAAAGAACAAGGCAAAGTAACCCGCGGCTGGATTGGAATCAAAATTCAACCTCACGCAGATGACATTGCTAAAAGTTTGGACTTAAATGAAAAACAAGGCATTATAATCTCTGGTGTTACCGAAGGCTCACCGGCTAAACAAGCCGGCATTGAGGCAGGTGATATTTTGTTGAGCGTCAACAACCAACCCACCGGCAATACACAAAATTTTTCAAGACTGATTGCAGAAAGTCCGATTGGCTCAGAAATTGAGGTTTCGCTGTGGCGCAACAATCAACGCTTAAACAAAAAAATCAAGATTTTGCCCATGCCCGAACCAGCAGCCACTCTTCCCCGAAAAGAGACACCAACAGAACTTTCTATATCTACCCCCAACCTGCTAAACTTTGCCGAGCTAGGAATAGGGTTAGCAAACATTGACGAGCAAATGCTTGATAAATACCAGCTATCTTCCACCACAAAAGGACTGGTAGTCACTGATATTCTTCCTGGTAGCGACGCCGAAGCCAAAGGCTTAAAAAGAGGCAGTGTTATCATCAAGATAGATAAGAAAGATGTTTTTAATCTTGAAGATGCCAACCGCTACATTTCTGACGCCAGATTAGAAAACCATCGTCCGGTTTTATTCTCTGTACTAGGAGCAGACAACTCAATGTATTTTGTCGCCATAAAATTTGCGGAGGAAGAATGAGAGTAGACTTTTATCACCTCCAAACTCAGACATTAGAAGATGTATTACCCAAGCTTTTAGAAAAAGCACTAGGGGCAAGCCCAAAGATTCTGGTCAAGATAGGTACACCCGAGCGGGTTGAATTCCTCAATTCATTACTATGGACTTATAATGATACATCTTTTTTGCCCCATGGCTCAAAGAAAGACGGCAATGCCGAGCTACAACCGATATGGCTCACATCAGATAATGACAACCCCAACCATGCTAAGATTGTTTTTTGGGTTGATGGCGCTGAGGGCAAAGTTGAAGAGTTAGAAGGAGTTGAACGAATATTAAATATTTTTGACGGCAATCAAGAAACTGCCCTGACCCAAGCCCGCCGTTTGTGGAAAGAGCTCAAAGCAGCAGGACATGAGGTCTATTACTGGCAGCAAGACAACAACAACCAACGTTGGCAGCAAAAAGCTTAATCAGTTACATAAAAAAGTCGGTACTTAAAGTACCGACTTTTTTATAGCTTAGAATACCCGTTATACTAAGATATTGTCCAACACTTGTTTGCAATAAGCTCTTAGTTCAGGATTCATCATCAGACTCAGTTTGAGGTTTGATTTGGCAAGTTCTTCGTTAGTACCACAGTCAAAACGCAAAGCATCACAAAGCACACCGGTCAACTTCATACCACGAACGGCAGCCAACCCCATAGCATCGGCCAAATTAATCTCACCATTGTTACCCTTACGAACTTCCGGCAAAATATCCATAATTTCATTAGGCAGAATATAGGGTCCCATACTGGCATAATTAGATGGAACATCCTCGAGAGCTGGCTTTTCGATTTTTCCTTTAGCATGCACAATACGACCATCACGCACTGCACCGATTAATGCGCCATAGCGCACCATCTGCTCACGCGGAAATTCCATAATATTTTCAACCATACCACCGTGTTCTTCATACACATCTAAAAGCTGTTTTAGGATACCTTCACCATGGAAATTTACATACACATCATCAGGCCACATCACCACGAAATCGCGTTTTCCGACAATTTCTTTAGCCATCAACACAGCATGTCCATTTCCTTTAGGCTCTGCTTGCTCAGCAAAAGAAAACTTCATTCCTTCCGGAATAATCTCTTGCACCACTTTCAACAAATCGAATTTATTTTTTTCTTTCAGATGGTTCTCAAGCCACGGATAAGGAGAGAAATGCTTTTCAAAAAGCCCTTTACACGATTGATCACTATAGATAAAAACAATTTCTTTGATACCAATTTCCGCACAACAATCCACTGCATATTGAATAATCGGCTTACTGTTCAAGGTCAAAAAACCTTTGTGCAATGCCTTGGTTGAAGGCAAATTACGAGTAGACAATCCTGCCACCGGCAAGATACAAACTTCTGGTCTTCTATGCATCAAAAAAAACTCCAAATAATAACGTTAACTTTATGAGCAAATGATATCACAAAAAAACGTTTCGACAAGCATTATTTCCGAACTATCACACCACTTGCTTTAGAAATTTTTCCATCTGTTTTCAATAGAATATTATCCTTTTTTTCCGTCTTATTTGGCTTAGGATCATCACCTTGTTTTATAATGACATTTTCTTTTCCTTGCGCGCTAAAATCCAAGACCGGAATTTTATTTTGTTCCTGCAAAGATTCCGATTTTTCAATATCCTCAATATCGCGCGTCACCGTCATACTTTTTCCGCCACCGGCAACCGAAATTGAACCGGTATTTTCTTTGAGTTTTCGTTCAATTTCCGCTTGTCTTAATTTTTCCTGATACTGTTTTTCAGCATTTTGTACTTGCGGCTCCACATAGGTATAATACTCTTCCATATTATCACCCAACTTTTTGCTATCTTCCTTAGCAGTAACCAAAGATTGGGCAATTTTATCTTCATACTCGGCCAATTTCAGCGGATCCAAAGTATTTTGCATTTGCACATAATCTCTAGAAAGTTTTGTATTAATATCATCTAGCTCAACAAACAAACTTTCCACCACTGCTTTGATAGCCGTTGCCTTTGGATCGTTAGATAACACATAGTCTGTTTCAATGGCTGACAATCTCTCCTTAAACCCAGCCTCATAGGCCCGAAATTCATTTAATTTTTGCTGAGCATTTTTATGAATATCCGCTATTTGATTATACAATAAATTGGTTCGATATTTAATATCATCAACGGTATACTTCATCAGATTTTTTTCTGCTCTTTCGATTCGATTTTGCAACAATTCATTTTTACGTTTTGCATCATCGATTTGTTCTTGTTCAAACTTAGGGCTCAACCCCAAAGTCAGCACCTCAGACAACCCTTTAGCAATATTATCCAGTTCCTCTTGCAGACTAGTCATTGCCTTTACATTTTGAGGATTTTTTATCTGCACCTGCACCACCTGAAACTTCTGGCGAACTTCCTTATTCAGACGATTCTCCATAGCTTTAGTTACGTTAATTTGCTCATTCATACCTTGTTGCAGTTGTGCCCGTTCTGCTTGAGCTTCAGCTTGTTTTTGAGCTGCAATTTCCGCATGTTTTTTCTGGTATAATTGCACAATGTCTTGCACATTAACCTCCAGCTGCGGAGCAGATAAAGAGTTCAACAACTCAAAGGAGATTTTTGGTAATTTAACGTCCTTAAAACCTAATTCAAACTGCGCTTTAGTATCCCAAAGCAATAAATTTCCGTTTGCTTTCATGGTTAAATCATATTCTTTTTCAGTGGCAAACTTCATATTGCTTAAAACATAATCAGCCTTAGAAATTTTGAGTGTTCCACTGATAGATTTGAACTTGGTCCTTCCTTTTTCCAAATTGTCTCTAACCAATTTAGAAAGCCCATCACCGCTGGAGCGTTTTTTCAAATCGGTCTCAATCGGCGCAAAATCCACTCCCTTAAACTCAGTATCCGTAATCTCAAAATCGCTCACAGCCACCAAGGTCTTAATCATATCTTCCACTGAGGTCGCATCGGCAGAAAAAGTATTGTTGCTGCTAAGTGTTCCGTAGTTAAAGCCATAAGTCTTACCACTCCAAAAGCTATCATCCAAGTTCACCCCAGACAACACGAGTTTTCCTTTCAAAGAAGGATTGGTCGCAAAATCAAGTTCACCTTCCGCACTCACTTTGCCTTTACTATAATCAGCCGAAAAATCGGTAATTTTCAAAACATCATCAACAAGCCCCAAGCTGGTCGAAACATTTTGTACTGCCAAATTTTCATACATAAGTTTAGCCACATCGAGCTTAAAATTGAGTTCTAAATCTTTATACAAATCATAATTAATTTTTACATTTGACCACCATGGCTTAGCTAAAAATGCCACTTTATCCGTATCTGTT
Source organism: uncultured Alphaproteobacteria bacterium (assembly GCA_944391475.1). Taxonomy (GTDB): domain Bacteria; phylum Pseudomonadota; class Alphaproteobacteria; order RF32; family CAG-239; genus MGBC133411. The sequence continues at coordinate 45,929 of CALXTR010000005.1, forward strand.
TTTTTAAACGAAGCCACCTCATTATTAACCCGGCTAGCCTCACCATTGTAGAAGAAACGCTCCAACTCCAGTTGGTTTATTTTCAGTTGACCGCTGATTTTTTGCTTCTTTTCAAGCTCCGCATATTCCAAGTTCCCTTCCATCTGGTTTTGCCCGATAGAAAGCTGCAAATTCTCGGCCTTAAAATTATCACTCACCCCAACAAAATCAGTATTTAAGGTAAACACCCCTAAAGAATATACATTAGGAGCATAATTGATCTTAAAATTCTGCATCATCGAAATAAAATCTGGAGCCTTAAAATAAAGCTTACCTTGATAATATCTTCCGGCATCGGTTTTGGTGACCACACCACCAAAACTCATATCCATATTTTCGAGTTTAGAAACATTTTTGATGGCAAAACGCGACAATGTACCGGTCGCAATTCCCTCCGCAGAGAACTTCTTCAAATTTTTAATTTCCCACTCTGGAAGCTCCACCGCAAACTTACTTAGCAAAGAAAACACATCAGGATTTTGGAAATTATATTTCAGATTCTCGAACTCAAAATTTTCGCCAAACCCCTTAATTTTACCCGATGCCTCCAAAGAGCCACCCGACAAGCTCGGAATATCCAACTTTTTAAGCTCCAACACACCATTTTGCAGTTTACCCTCTGCCACCATTTTCTCAAACGGCAAATTATCATAAATTCCGAGCCCTAAATTGAGCATAAATTGCACATCAAGATTTTTTAGCTTTTGGAGTTGAGTAAAACGATACCGCAACCGATTCTCCAAATCGCTCTCTGCCACTTCATCTGGCAACATCGGAATATAATTATCAAAATTAATACTATCGGCTTGAATAATCACAAATGACTTAAACTTTCCGTTTTCACGCATCAAAGCGATATCACCAGCCACTTTAGTTTTATCCAACGTAAAATCAAGCGGAGTAATTTTAATCTCACTCAACGACCCTTCGGCTTTTGCTGTTCCGGTAAACTTCCGATAAATTGACGGCACAGGTAGCACCGGTTCCAACTTAAACGCACGCAACAGCTCTACCAACTCATCAGCCCGCAAAGACATATCAGATTTATACAACAGTTCACCTTTTTCGCTGGGGAAAACCGTACCGCTGAGCTTAAAATTGGCATTTCCGGGCAATTGGGCTTGTAATTTATTAACATTGAGCTTTCCAGGCAGCACATCAAAGCTCAGCTCCAAATTTTTAATTTCTTGCCCCTCATACTTAGCTTTCACCGCATTAATATCAGCAATAACATCCGTTTTAGGATTAATTTTAAGTTCTTTACCTTGCTCATATAAGCGTATTGTGTCTGCAATTGCCGCCATAATTGGAGCCAAATCGAGTTCGGTCAAATTAAATGCCATTTCGATTTTTTGGCGAGGAGCGTTTTCATCTTGCTGGTTCCAATCTTTAACTTCGGGCACCCGCGGAATAATAATATTTCCGGCCGCCGCAGTCTCACCATATTTCACAATCAAATTTGAGAAATCGATTTTTTGTTTGTTAGTATTAATCTGGGTTGAAACAGCAAGCGGTAAATCATATTGTTTATCAAATTTCACGTTTTTGAAATTTTCGGTCACAAAATTCATCAAGCGTTTAGATTCAAACACCAAATTTCCGGTCACTACATCATTTTTAGGCATCACCGAACCATCAAACCTAAACATGGTCTGCGTCGCCGGATTATTAATCACCGCATTGATAGATGTATTCATATTATCAGTAATCCGCCCGATAGAAAAAGCAAATCCGGCCGGATTATTATCTTTCATATAACTTCCTTCAATATGGAATGGCCCGAGCAAACTATCTGCCATCACTTCAGCCGACAGATTATCAAATTTCCAGTCGATTCCGCGTTTAGCATCATAAAAAGTTAAGGTTGCCTTTTCAATTGACAAGCTATCGAGCTTAACTTGCGTCTCTTCCATTTGCCGTTTTTGCTCAGCAGATAATTCTCCAGCCCAGTTGAGGCTTCCATCATCCATAATTTTCATCCGCACGGTCGGATATTGGAGTGTCATCTGCTCCACGTTAAACTCACCTTTTAAGAGCGGCACCAAATCAAGCCTAGCCACCAAACTCTTCACTTCGGCCAAAGGCTGTGGTATTTCGGCTTTTTCGCTATAAATTTTGATATCTTGCGCCGTCAAATAAGGAGATGGCAAAAACTTTAACTCCACCGGTCCGGCAAACACTACTTTTTTACCGGTAGCTGCTGAAAATTGTTCAGAAATTTTAGCTTTATGTTCATTCCAATTAATTGAATAAATCAAGATTGCCAACGCCCCCGCGGCAATTACCAACAACCCCACTAACAGCAGCAAAAATTTTTTCACTTAAGCCTCACCTAAAACTAATCTTTGATTAAGTATTTTAATATATATTGTATAACATAATTGTTAACAGGTTTTTATCAGGTTGCCAAGAAAAATGAACACATCATCACAACTATTTGAGCTGGCATACAAGGTCTATCAACAAGCCTATGCCCCATATTCAAAATTTGCAGTCGGCGCAGCTATTTTAAGTAGTGACGGACGCACTTATAGTGGCTGCAATGTCGAAAACATTTCTTACCCTTGCGGCAGCTGCGCGGAACAAGGAGCGATTTCAGCCATGATTGCCGGCGGAAGCAAAGAAATTGCCCAAATTTTAGTTTTGGCCGACAGCCAAGACCTAATCACCCCTTGCGGTGCCTGCTTACAACGCATTCAAGAGTTTGCCACTCCCGAGTGTGAAGTTTTGCTGGCTGATTTAAGCGGAATAAAACAAGTACTAAAACTGCAAGATTTGCTACCCCACGCCTTTCAAAATCAGGAGCTCTGCCATGAATAATTCAAGCGTTGACTACATTCGACAACACATTTCCTCCTATCAGCCCCACACCCTCATAATTTTGGGTAGTGGTCTTGGTAATCTGGGTGAAAAACTGCAAAACCCGATATCATTAAATTATCAAGACATTCCAGATTTTCCACGCAGTACCGTACAAGGCCACGGAGGAAAGCTCATTTGCGGAAAGCTAGGCGAGCGCGAAGTATTGTGTATGCAAGGTCGTTTTCATCTCTATGAAGGGCACAAACCCCAAACCATTCACCAGCTTTTTGCTTGCTTCAAAGAGCTAGACATTCAGGAACTGATTGTGACCAACGCAGCCGGTTCACTCAATCCTGACATTGCCCCCGGCAGCCTGATGCTGATAAAAGACCATATCAATTTTAGCGGTCAAAATCCGCTGATTGGTGCTAATGATGATAAGATTGGCCCCCGCTTTCCGGCCTTAAACAATGCATATGATGAAGAGATTAGAACGAGAGTTAAACTCTTGGCTCAAAAACACAACATTGCTCTAAGCGAAGGTGTTTATATGATGGTGCTGGGACCAAATTTTGAAACTCCGGCCGAGATTCGCGCTTTTCGAATTTTAGGTGCCGATGCCGTTGGTATGTCCACCGTTCCGGAGGTGATTTCGGCCATTCATGTAGGTATGAAAGTTTTAGGAATTTCGGTAATTACCAATTACGGTGCCGGCATGAGCAATGAACAACCCAGCCACGAGGAAACTTTGGCGCAAGGGCAAAAAGCCTCAGATGAACTCACCAAATTGATTAGCGCCTATCTTACCACCAAAGGAGAAAAATAATGGATGATGTAAGCGCCGCCAAAATCATAATCCAATGTCTAGATTTAACCTCTCTTGGCGAACACGATACCGAAGATGAGGTCATAGAGCTTTGCCGTCGTTCACAAACCCCTTATGGTCCCACTGCTGCGGTTTGTATCTGGCCCAAATTTGTACCATTAGCTAAAAACTTGTTGGTTGATAGTTCCACCAAAGTTGCCACTGTAGTCAATTTTCCCGATGGCGGAGATGATTTGGTGCGTTTGGAAATGGAAATCAGCTCTGCCCTAAAATATGGCGCCGATGAAATTGATGCGGTTTTCCCATATCGCGAATTTCTCAAAGGCAACATCACGCTTTGCGAAGAGTTTTTGCGTACAGCCGTACAGCTTTGCCACAAAAAAGCTCCGCTAAAAATCATTTTAGAAACCGGCGAGCTTAAATCGGCTACCACCATTGCCTTGGCTACCAAACTTTGCATTTCCCACGGAGCAAATTTTATCAAGACCTCAACCGGCAAAAGTAAAGTATCCGCCACTCCGGAAGCCGCCAATGCCATTTTAGAAACCATTGCCTCGGGCAGACGCAATGCCGGTTTCAAGGCCAGCGGCGGAATTAAGACCATTGAAGAAGCCAAAAAATATTTGGTGCTGGCCAATGCAATTATGGGTTATAAATGGATTAGCCCCAAAAATTTCCGCATTGGCGCCAGCTCATTACTAGACAATTTGTTAGAAGTTATCAGTAGAGGATACTAGCCATGTTACCCCAAGAAATTATCCGTCATAAACGTGACCGCCAAACCTTAAGTGGAGAAGAAATTTCCTTTTTTATAAACGGCGTAACCGACGGCAGCATTGCCGATGCTCAAGCAGCGGCTCTAACCATGGCTATTTTTCTAAATGGCATGAATAATGATGAGACCGCATCTTTGGCCTTAGCCATGAGAGATTCGGGCGATGTGCTGAGTTGGAAAGAATTAGATCGTCCGGTGGTCGACAAACACTCCACCGGCGGTGTTGGCGACAAAGTCAGCCTGATGTTAGCCCCGATGTTGGCCGCCTGTGGAGCTTATGTCCCGATGATATCCGGCCGTGGCTTAGGACACACCGGCGGAACCTTGGATAAATTCGATTCGATTCCGGGATACAATACCACCCCAAGCAACGATTTGTTTAAGAAAACGGTTAAAGAGGTAGGTTGCGCCATTATCGGACAAACCGGAAACTTAGCCCCGGCCGATAAAAAAATTTATGCTCTGCGCGATGTCTGCGGCACGGTTGAATCCATTCCGCTGATAACCGCATCGATTCTTTCCAAAAAACTCGCCGCCGGATTAGATTGCTTGGTCATGGACTTAAAATGCGGCAACGGTGCTTTTATGCCTGATCTTAATTCTGCTCGCGAGCTGGCGCATAGCATTACCCGCGTGGCTAATCTGGCGCATACCAAGACCACCGCAATTTTGACCGACATGGACCAAGTTTTGGGCTATAACGTCGGCAATGCGTTAGAGATGCGTGAGGCGGTTGAATATTTGCAAGGCGCACGTCGCAATGAGCGCCTGCACCGCGTAACAATTGAGCTTTGCGCCGAATTGTTGTGCACCGCCAAGCTTTGTCAAAACCACGATGAAGCTGTTAAGAAATTGCAACACAGTTTAGATTCGGGACAAGCTCTGGAGATTTTTGCCCGCATGGTCAGCGCACTAGGCGGACCTACTGATTTTGTGGAAAAATATGATAAGTATCTGCCGCAAGCCCAGCTGATTAAACCGGTATTTGCGCTTAAAAAAGGCTATGTCAGTGCCGTAAAAACCCGAGAGATTGGCTTGAGCCTAATCGGCTTGAAGGGCGGGCGCATCCACCCCGAACAAAAACTTGACTTTGCCACCGGCTTTAGCGACTTTTGCACCCTTGGTGATTTTGTTGATAACCAAACCCCGTTGGCTTTTGTTCATGCTCAAAACGAAGATGATTTTGCCCTTGTCGCTAATCAAATCCGCCAAGCCATAACCATTAGCGACCAAAAGCCTGATGTCAATGATGTGATTATTGAATATATTCGCTAATGATAAAAAAAACACCCCGCAGTTTCAAGCTGCGGGGTAATTTATAAGGCTCAATTTACTTAGCTCCGAGTGTTGGTACGACGTGGGGCATAAATATCATCTTGATAAGCATTTTTCTTTGCCTCATTGCCGCCAAGTTCTTGTGCTACATAGGTTTTGTCATCCATATTATTTGCCCCATGTACCTGATTGTAAATAAACTGATTACGCTCCGCACCAGTCAATTCGGCGGCATTCGCCTCATTACAAGCCTTATTATACATCATTTCCTGACGCAAAGCCTCAATTTTGCTCTGCATTGAACTATTTGAAACTTGCGCAGTTTCTTGGTTCCGCACTTGTTGCTCTGCTGCATTCGCCGGATTATCCAAACCAAAACCATATTTTGCAAGTTGCGCTTCAGTTTTTTGAATATACGCCGCTTCCGCCTCCGAGTAATTTCCATCCGGATGTTGCTGTTGAATATATACGCACACTGCCGCTTGAGCTTGTAAAGTGCGGGCATCATTAATTGCCAAATCCCGATGATACTGAGCTTGACTGCCGCTGATACCATTTTCAGCATCTTGACGTGCTGTTTCATCCAGCATAGCCTGAACCAAATCTTGATTTTGCTCGGTAATCACCGCATGAGCCACAATTTTACCATCCACTTCGGCATAATGGGTTAGTCTCACCCCACCAATTTGCTGAGGTTCAAATTCGCTTGCCATTACCGCACCATCGTTCTCCTTATTATGCTCACTGTTATCAGCAACCGAACCACCATTTTGTTCCTTAGATTCAGGTTGCTTCATAGATTCGTGATCATAGTCCTTCTCCTGATGCACCTCAGTTAAGGTTTCACCTTCAACCAAATTAATATTTTCCGGTGTATCTTCATGAGGGGCATAATCTCCCATATAGCCCAAATCTTCATGACTGAGACCCCATTTTTTCAAATCTGCCTCATGACCTTGCATAAACTTCTGCTCACCTTCAGAAAGCTCAATTCCCATATTTTGGCGCTCGGTCAAATCAGTATAAACCGCTTCTTGCACTTTCAAATCTTGTAAAGAATATTGAGCAATATCATCAACCAGCTTACTAGGATCACCACTTCCTACTTCGCCATATTCACCTCTTGTTGTATATGTACCATACTCATCAGGGGTTAGCGATAACGACATTTTTTGTGCCAAGGCTAAGTCTTGCTGATGATCAAGCTCAACATTACCCTGAACTTGAATCATCCCCTTAGCATCAATTGCATAATCAAATTTTGCGCCTGCCATATCAATCGAATGAGCTCCTCCGGCTTCCCAAAATGCGCCTTCCGGCGTATTAGGTGTTGCCTCCCCTTGTTCGCTGACTTTAGCACCAACTTCAGATTGTTGAGTTGCGCTATGATTCGGCTGTTGTGCCGCGGCTTGGTTTTCAACCTCGAACTCACCTCGTTCAAATGCAGCCTGATTCGGATTATGTCCATACACTGAAGACATACCATTTTCATCAAAATTGCTCTGCGGCACATTAGTATTTTCCGGCACCACTCTAAACTCTTGCTGAGGCTCCAAACTATCTGGAATACCATTACCATTCAAATCCAAACCAACATTGCTGGCAACTGTTCCTTCCGCCATAGTTTTCAAATCGGTGGTTTCTTCAGCACCACCCCGCATCAGACACGAGGTCAAAAATCCGGTTGCCGCCACCCCAAGCGCCACCACTGCGGCCTTACGTTGCCCCTTGGGAGATTTGAGCACCGCCCCGATTTTGGGGCCCAAAGCCAAGCCCATACCGGCCAAGCTTCTCCCATAGCTTAAAATTTTTGCTGCATGCCCCAAATTTTCCGCTCCGCTCATCCCTGGGATTACAGCCGACACCGCCGATAACGCCACCGCACTGGCTCCGAGCAATCCTTCTTTTGATTTCAAGAATTTGCCCAAGGTCAAATCTTTGTTTTGGGCTTTCATCTGCTTATAGGTCTTAGTCATATTCTTAATACTGCTACCCATCCGGTATGCGGCTAAAGCTGTCATTCCCACCGGTCCGCAAAGCTTTGCCATCTCGCCCAAAGCATAACCTTTGGCAAAACCTAAAGCACTCATACCGAGTTGTTTCAAACCGTTCTTAGCCAATTTATAATTTTCGCCATATTTTTGCGACCATTTGGCATCTAAATCTTTAGCCTTGGCCGCAAATTTTTTCACCCCTTCGGCTGTTGGTGAGCTAAGCTGTCCCAAACGTTCACTATAAGTGCTGGAAGCCATATATACCGCGGCCGCCACACCGGCAATAGAATCACGATTTATCTGAACTTTTTTGCCTTTACTTCCCGCTTCTACTAGCTTGCTAAAACCTTGAGCAATTTTCTTATCATTGGTATTACCCTTTGACATCTGGTCAGCACTATAAGCCTCAAACAAGACTTCTTGCAAGCTTTCCTTAAGCGAGCCGTCCCAGTCCTCAGCCGAAACTCCGTCTTTTTTGTTAGCCAATTTTTGCATAGCTTTGAGTTTGGCCGCTTCCAGCAATGTCTCTTTGGCTTCGGCTTGCTTGGTCTCATCAAGTTTTTCACGTCCAAAAGCTTTAGCTTGACCACGCACATCAAGTGCCTCCAACATATTGTGAAGTTCTTCCCACTCCGGATCTTGCTTTTCACCTTCTGCCTTGGGAGCAAACGGATCATAATCCCAGTAGGATTCAATGCTTTGCATATTGGCATCAAGACGGGCGGCATCAACATTTTTCAAACCATTTTCGGCATCATATTGAGCCAATGCCTCGCCCATCATTTTTTGGACCTCGGCAACGGTTTCCGGCTTGTTAGTTGCACGAGCCGACAACTTTTCAATTTCGGGAGCTTGTTCGACCAAAGTTGCGAGTTCAATATTATTTTTGCCTTGCGCGGCTTCTTCCTGATTGTCATTGCCTTGCATGGCTACTACTTCCTGCCCGCGTTTAGCCAAATGTTGAAGTTTCATTTCGCAAAGTTTATCAAAATTATCTTTGCCTTCTGACGGCACCAGAGCTTCTGCATCCAAAATCTGCTTAGGGCTCAAATGTTCTGATAGTTTGTTTAAACCGCTTTCATTCAGCTTAGAATACAGCGCCGCCATTTTATCTTGCGACAAATTTTCCAAAAAGCTAAAATCACCCTTCTCAATTGCTTTGGTATATTTTTCAAGTTCTGCTTTTTCTAATACTTCAACCATTTTCTAGCTCCCCGCGCTGATTTTAGCGACGCATTTGATTACATAACATAAGCTCATTTTAGCAGAAAACTATCCATAGTGCAATATGTTTTGTCAATTTTCCGGAAAATGTAACTTATTATTCACACTTGCGCTTAAGTATATCTCAAAACCCCTAAAATAAAGGTTAATCAAAGCACAAAAAAACCGGAGCAATTGCTTGCTCCGGTTTTTTTGGCAGATAAAACTTAAAAATCTTTGCCGCGTCTGTTGCTGGCCCAATGCTGCAAATTAGCATTTTCTTGAGCCGCCACAGCAGCACGATATTGCTCATCAGCAACTCTGGCAATGGCAGCTTGCTTGTCAAAGTTTTCCGTCAACGCCAAACCATCATCACGCAGCTCAATACCGTGAGCTTCCAGCTCTTTTGAGTATCCGTTCACCCATTGATCCAAACCGTGGATTTTTTCCGGATTCGGATGTACATCGGGATTTTCGGCCAAATCCATATAGACAGCGGCTTTAGCCACAATCTCCATTGCTTTTTTCTCCGGATCAGCCACATCGGGGAAACCGCGCAACCGATCAGCCAAAGCTTTAGTTCCTTCATCATATTCCAGTTGAGCATGAGTAACTTTCAAAACCCCGTCTTGGAATTGGTAAGAAACCTCGTTTTTGCCTCCGAGCGAAATATCACCGGAATACACCTCACCGGGCTTATAATCATAAGAAACATTATGATAATCCTTACCCACCACTTGCGGAGCTTTTTCACCATCTTCAAAAGCGATAGTCCGTACTTCCGGTTCGGTAACCACTACCGGATCAACAGGCTCAACCGGAACAACTTCAGGGGCATCAATCACAACCACCTCATCTTCAACCGTAACCTTCATCGGTTTAACCTCTTCTGGAACTTTCGACGTAGGTTTAACATCTTGATGAACCACCGGTTTGGGCTCATCACACAGATAATGTCCGCGGTTATCATAAGAGTTCATACCGTTCGCCACATCTCTTGCAAAATCCGGATGCATCGGCTCCATATTTGCAAGTTCTACCAAACGAGCATCGGCATTACCCTCACCGCAGCGAATATCTTGAACTTGTTTGAGCATTTGTTCAATTTCTTCCACCAGCGGACGTTGGTTCGGCAAGTTCATCTTGCGCATCAAACCAAATTTATAGCTGAATTCCGCCGTAGTATTGATACCCGGGAAATCGTCCAAATTGATTTTTCCGGCCTTAACCAAAATCTCCAAATCCTGCTGTTCGCAGTCTTCCAAAAACATCTTGGCACGGCTGTCCCAGAAATTCAAATCCGCAGCGGTTTCCGGAGCTTTCTCTTGGATTTTGATTTTAGCTTCGCAGTCATTAGCATTAACCACACCTGAGCCTTTTTCATCACAACCACAATCATCGCCGAGCATTGCCAACAAATCTTTACGGTCTTGCTCGCTGATACCCTCAAGCTTAGCCTTAATCTCTGCACTATCCACCGCTGCAACCTGAGTAGAATCTACCACATTGGTAGAATCATGAGGAGCTTCACCCAGCGGCATATCCATCTCCTTAGCAGTTTTTTCGGCCACTGTTTGTCCACCCTCACCGTTGAAATAATCATGTCCGGCTCTAAACAATGCACCAGCAACAAAACCGACTACCGAGTTCCCCATACCACGGACAAACGCTCTTGTCCAGCTGGCTTTAGGAGCATTGGTGTTGCCGTTCGGGTTCGCCGCAGCTGCTGCGGCTGCCTTTTCATCGCGGTGATGAATTGCTAACGTATTCAAAATACCCATACCTGCAGCAATTCCCCCTCTGGTCGCCAAATTGTTCAAGCCTAAAGCACCATATCCAACCACACCGCTGACAATCATATTAACTGCCCCAACCGAAGCTTTAATAACATCAATTTTATTTTGGCTGGCAAAGGCGCTAAATCCCAGATTTTGTCCTTTAGCAGCAGCTTGAGCCTTTTCTTTCTTATATTCTTCCAACAGCGGCTTGGTTGAAGTTGCCACGGCATAAGCAGCATAAACTGCCATTCCGGCCGGAGCCATATGCGCCACTGCCAACATTCCAACACCAATAGCCATACCGCGAGCCATTTTGCCAATAACCGGAGCAAACTTGCGAGCCACCTTATAGGCCTTGCCGATAGTTTTGTTTTTGCTCAAAGCCTCGTCCCAAGCTTTGAGTTCTTTAGCTGTTGCCGCCGTAATTTTTTCAACTTGCTTACCAAATTTAGTTTCACCAAAAGCAAGTTTGGCTTGCTCTTTGCGGTGTTCAATCCATTCATGAGTAGTTGCGGCATAAGCAGCAATTGCATCAACGCTGACATCAAGCGTGTTTTTCTTATTGCCTTCGGCTACAAATTTGTTAACTGCTTCTTGAGTTGCAACTTTGGGGTTTGTACCTTCTTTGAGTGCGGCAGTAGCAGTTGTGGCCATATAGACCGCAACCTGAATTTCATAATTAATGGCATCTTTATATTGTTTTTCGGTCAAACCTTTAACATTGCGGCTTTCTTCTTTAACTTTGCGAGCCGCAGTGTCCATCAAAACTTGTTTGACCTCTTCAGACACATTCATCCAGTCAACCACTTCACGTGCCGACTTAAATTCATCACTTTTGAGGTCGACTTTCCATTTTTCGAGGTTTTCCGAATTTTTTACATATTCTTCGGCACTAACTTTCCAAACCTCGTTTTCCTGATGGATGTTGCGAGCCATCTCACTAACTTTAGCGTAGTCAGCAATCAGTTGACGTTTAGTTGTCGGCAGTTTATCCATAATTTCTGCCAACACTGCACCGTCCAAATAGTTCAGTGCATCTACAAACCGACCATCGTCAACTTGAACCAAAACCTTAGCAATCTCAGCCGTATCGGTAACCCGTCCGAGAATGATATCGTTTAACTTCTGGTCCAACTCACTAACACCATAAGTTGCTTTTGCCATTTTAAAATCTCCCACACTAGATTTACATTTTGAGGCATAATAACTCAATTTTAATATAAATTCAACAACTTTTTGTCAAAAAAGTATTTTTTCTCCCATTTTTGGCAAAATGTAATATTTTTGTAACAAATATTGCCCCAAATCACATCAGAATTGGGGCAATATAGGAACATATCGTTAACAAAATCCTAAAAAAATAATCTGTCCACAGTGCAAAAAGCGTAGTAACAACCGCCTAGACTTCCACCTGCAGACACTTGGTTTCCGTATCCAGCACCGCCGTTCCGCCAACTGGGAATGTCATCAGCGGCGTGGTATGTCCAAAGTCCACATTGGCCACCACCGGCAGATTTTTGAGTTTGCACTGGTTAGCAACAATATAGGCTAGCTTTTCGGCACTGACTTCCGAGGCTTTCTGGAACCGTCCGATAACCACCGCTTTTACATTTTCAAAATCTTCCTGATAGCATAGTGCCTGCAAATTCCGCTCAAACGCCGCCGCATCACCACCGGAAGTAAAGCAATCTTCAATAAACAAGATAGTCGGGTTCTCAAAACGCGGCCGGAAAGATGTTCCAAGCAGCAGATTAAATGTACCCAAATTGCCGCCAATGATAGTTCCACTCGCTTTGCCCGAATGTAAAACGCTCCAACCTTCATTTTTGATGAAATTGCGCTCATCTTGATTGATAAACCACAAATCATCGCTCCACTCCGCAGAAGGCTTAATCTCATTTTTGCCGCTCTGCATAACCATTTTCCACAAATTTTCGAGTGTATATTCCGCGCCTTTTTTCATCCCGAGCGAGCTAAAATGCGGCCCCGAAAAAGTCACCAATCCGGTCTTGGCATAAATCCCGTTCAACAAAGCCGTAATATCGGAGAACCCGCAAAAGATTTTCGGATTTTTCTTAATCAGCTCATAATCAATATAAGGCAGCAACATATTGGAGTTTGCCCCACCGATAATCGTAAAAATTGCTTTGACCTTGGGGTCGGCAAAAGCTTCGTGCAAATCTTCCAAGCGTTTTTCTAGTGGCGACGAGGCCATCAAATCACAGTTGTCATCAGTGGTATTTTTTCCAAAAGAAACTTTAAGCCCCATTTGCTCAAAACGCTGCCGAGCAATCTCACGTGAATCTGCCCCGATAATTTTGATACTCCGTGCCGGTGCAATCACTCTGATTTCATCGCCCGCCTGCAATCTTGCCGGTATAATCTTATTCATCTTTTTCTCCTCTCAAATTTATTAATTTAACTTATACCAAGTAAATCAAAATTTCTATTGCAATTAAAGTTTTCCGCGCTTATCATCAGAACAAAAATCGAACATAAAGGCAATTTAAGATGAATAAATTCAGCCACATTCCCTTTGTAAACTCCACTGTCGCCGCCGGTTTCCCAAGTCCAATCGGTGACGATGGCGAAGAAAGACTCAACCTCAATCACCGCCTGATTAATCACCCCGCCGCCACCTATTTCCTAAGAGTGAAAGGCGATTCGATGAAAGATGCCGGCATCATCGACGGTGACATTCTCATTGTCGACCGCTCACTTTCTCCTAGCAATCATAATATTGTCATTGCCGAGCTTAATGGTGAACTCACCGTCAAACGCCTCAAACAAAACCACGGCCAAACCTTTTTAGTGCCTGCTAATGATGCCTACGCCCCCATTATGGTTAGCCCCAATGACGAGTTTAGCATTTGGGGTGTAGTTTCGGGAAGTTTTCGGACTTATTAAAATGTATTTTCTATTTGACTGCGACAACTTTTTTGTTTCTTGCGAGCGGGTCTTTGCTCCAGCCTTAAAAAAAGTTCCGGTTGTTGTTCTTTCCAACAATGACGGTTGCGTAGTATCGCGTTCTTACGAGGCCAAAGCTTTGGGCATTCCCATGGGTGCGCCATATTTTCAAATTGAGCGCTTTTTAAGCCGCCACCATGGTGTTGCCATTTCTTCCAACCATGAGTTCTATGCCGATATGTCCCGCCGCATTATGTCTATTCTGCGAAACCAATTTCCTGAACTGGAAGTTTATTCCATTGACGAAGCTTTTGCACGCGTATCTGCAACGACCAGATTAGAAGAAATCGCTCTTCACACCCGCAACCAACTCTTGCAACAAACCGGCATTTCGGTTTCTGTCGGCATTGCTCCCACCAAAACTTTGTGCAAAATTGCCGCCCGCCAAGCCAAACAAAAGGAGTGCGATAAAATTTTTCTCCTAAATAAGAGCACAGATATCCGCTCTCAGCTTGAGCATATGGATGTTAATAATGTCTGGGGTGTCGGCCGCCATTTGAGCCCCAAGCTTGGCTATTTGGGCATTTTCACCGCCTGGGATTTAGCCACCGCCCCCCTTCAACAAATCCGCCATTGTTTTGATGTCCGCTTGGCTAAGACCGTTTTGGAACTAAACGGCACTCCTTGTCTGGAGATAGAAGGAGATGACACTTCTCAAAGCTTAACCACTTCTCGCAGCTTTGAACGCGAAATCAGCGACTATGAGCAACTAACCCAAATCATTGCCGAATTTACCGACAAGTCAGCATTACGCCTTCGGCGCCAAAACGCAGTTGCCCGCGGTGTAACCGTATTTTTGCGCACCAATCGTTTTGCCAAAGACAAAGAACAATACAATAATGCCGCTTATATTTCGCTGAACTCACCTACCTCTCACACCGGCAAATTGATACACGCCGCCAGACAGGCCCTACAACAAGTTTATCGCCACGGATTAGAGTATAAATCCGCCGGAGTAATTCTAAAAGACATTCAGCCTATCAACCAAGTTCAAACCACCTTTTTTGATTCTGCGCCCACCAGCAATAAAGAACAAACCCTAATGTCAGCCCTAGATAAACTCAATCATCGTTTTGGCGCCAAAACGGTGCGCTTTGCCCCTCAAGCCCCTAACATTAGCCCTCTCATTCGTCAAGACCATCGCACCCATCTATATACCACTTCTTGGGACGAACTCCCCACCGTTAGCTAAATATCCTTTGCGTAGTTGTTAAATTTTACCAAATATAAACTTCTACCATTTATAATTCCGCTAACTAAATCCCCAATATCGAGGCCATTATAAAATGACTTTAGAAGTTTTACTTGCCATTTCTGGATTTTTACTGATGCTATGTGTATTTACAAACAAGATTACCGACACTTTCGGCATTCCTTCGCTGTTGCTTTTTTTAGGACTTGGAATGTTAGCCGGATCCGATGGCCCCGGAGGGATTGAATTTGATAATTCGCGCCTCACCAACTACATTGGCACCGTTGCTTTGGCTTTTATTTTATTTGCTGGCGGACTTAGCACTCGCTGGCAACAAGTACGCCCAATTTTAGCTCGCGGCAGCCTCCTCTCCACTCTGGGCGTTTTGCTCACTGCCATTTTCCTCTACATATTTAGCTATTACATTATCGGACTTAGCTTTGAGGTTTCTCTATTACTAAGCGTCATTGTTTCCTCCACCGACGCCCCGGCCGTATTTTCGATTTTACGTTCACAAAATCTCAACATCCCCGAACGCCTCAAAGCAATTTTAGAGTTTGAATCTGGCAGTAACGACCCCATGGCTGTATTTTTATCCATGGGAGCCATGGGAGTTATTAGTAGCACCGAATGGAGTTTAACAACACAATTTTCTAATTTTATTGTCCAGATGCTTGCCGGTAGCGCGCTTGGAATTCTATCCGGCTATCTTGCCGTCAAAACACTACAACGTTTGACACTCCCTTATCAAGGCTTATATCCCGTATTTGGAGTAGCACTTGTCTTGCTAACCTATAGCATCACTCAAATGCTAGGAGGCAACGGATTTCTAGCAATTTATTTATGTGGAATTATCATGGGCAATAATGGATACATGTATCGCCGTCATTTCATTCGTTTTCAGGAATCTTTGGTTTGGATAATGCAAATAAGTATGTTTCTCATTTTGGGATTACTGGTATTTCCACACGAACTCTCCAGCGTCATGCCAGTTAGTTTAGCCTGCACCTTGTTCTTAATATTAGTAGCTCGTCCTTTAGCTGTATTTATCTGTTTATACCGGAGCGGATTTTCAATCACAGAACAAATTTTCATTAGTTGGGCCGGTTTCAAAGGTGCCGTTCCAATTATTTTGGCGACCTATCCTCTAATGTATGGTTTTCCAAATTCACAATTTCTATTTAATATAATTTTCTTCTTAGTAATTATTTCGGTTTTATTACAGGCACAAAGTTTATCCTTTCTAGCCCGCCGACTTAACCTTCGCGCTTCAGAAAACACTACTTCCTCCGCCCCACCTCTTGAATAATCAACCGATGAGGATTCCCCACACTTGCAAACCTTAGACACTCATCTATAAACTCAACTCACAAGCAGGCATTCAACTAAGGATAATAGCACATGGATTTATCCGTTAAAATAATGAGTAAGACTGATAGTATATCTAGTATCCTCAAATTTCAAACTCCCAATACCTCATCTTACTGGCAAGATGCGCTCTTTAAAGCCTATCCATTTTTAGATAAGGACAAATGCTTACATTCATCTTGGGAAAATAAAAAACAATATTTAAGCGCTGAATTTTCCACCCTATATGATAAACTTTATCCAACGCTGCAAAATAAATGTGCCAACTCACAAAAAATTTGGAACCAAAACCAAGCCAACATCAATCACATTTTCTCACAAGTTTTTAATCTTGATTGCGCTCATTTGTTCAATAACATAGTCGCCGAAATTTCTCTCAATCCGGTTTGCCCCCGAAACCTTAGAATGCAAAGTTATTCAGCCATTTGGGCAGGAGATGAAACCAACTTCCTAAAAACTTCTCTTCACGAGATGATTCACTTTGTTTGGTTTTATATCTGGAAAAAGCACTTTCAAGACAACTGGCCGGAATACGAAGCCCCAAACCTCAAATGGATTTTAAGCGAAATGGTCATCGATACATTTGTAAAAAATACCACAATTAGCCATATTTTTCCTAAACCCTACAAAGAAAAACCGGCCTATCAATATTTTTACAATATGAAAATAGGTGATAATTTTATACTCACAAAGCTATCAAAGCTCTATCTTAATGCCACAAACATCATCATCTTCATGGAGCAAGCCTACCAATACTGCCTAAACCATGAAGAACTAATCAGAAAACAAATGCGATAATTGAACTTACCGATAATTTAGCTCAATTTCCAATCAGCATTTCATATCCAGATAGTCCAAACAAAAACCCCGAACTTACGCTCGGGGTTTTATCACTTAACATTTCGCTCAAGCTTATTTTGCAGCTTCTTTAGCAGCAGCCTCAGCAGCAGCCTTCTCAGCAGCAACACGAGCCAAATCTTTAGCTCCCTTGGCATTTACATCACGATCAACCAATTCAATAATCGCCATCGGAGCGCAGTCACCATAACGGAAACCGGTTTTCAAAACGCGGCAGTAACCACCATTACGGCTTTTATAACGCTCAGCCAAAGTAGAGAAAAGTTTGGAAACAACTTCATTATCACGCAAGAAAGCCAAAGCCAATCTACGATCATTCAAAGAACCTTTTTTACCCAAGGTAATCATATTATCA
Organism: uncultured Alphaproteobacteria bacterium; assembly: GCA_944391475.1. Lineage (GTDB taxonomy): Bacteria > Pseudomonadota > Alphaproteobacteria > RF32 > CAG-239 > MGBC133411. Next base: position 63,361 of record CALXTR010000005.1, read on the forward strand.
ACAAAAGTTCTGAGCTCTTTAGCGCGTGGCAAAGTAACCGTAATTTGCTCATGGGTCAAAACTGCATTAGTCAAATTAGAGAACAAAGCTCTTCTCTGGCTGGTTGTCATACTAAACTTGCGATGTGCCATACCATGTCTCATGATATATTTCCTTTCATTTTCTCTGTGCTTTGCAGGACAAAGCGGATAAACACCAATTTGGCACTACTTTTCATACATGCCAAACAAACAAGCAGAGAACACCCTGCTTAAATGTGGCTTGAATATAAACTAAATAAATCAAAAAGCAAGCTTTTTTTTCTAAACTGAAATAAAAAAAGTCCCAAACCACATAAGATAATAATTAATCAAGCGCATAAATAATTTTCCCACCTGTTTTATATTCCTCTCCTAACTACAATTCCGCACTAGATTGGCTTAACAGCTTTTCTTCTTTGCTCTCACGTGGAACCCTAACTAATAAAGCATGCACCTCTGATATCATATCCCCCTATCGCCTCACATCTAGGCGCCACAAAACGCTCAATTATATAAACCTTCATCACATAACAAGCTACCCCTCTTACATACTAGGACTTCACCACTATATCGACTTTTCTCCACCTGCAAACTATCAACAATGCATATCACGACAAAGCCTCACCCTCACTATCAATCTTAGCCTCTCCGTCAATTCTTATCCACCACTAGTATCATACCCCTCAAACGGCACCAATTCCCCTCACGACTAAAAAAAGCTCCCGATTTCTCGGGAGCTTTTTAATTGGGTTTAGAAGTGTTCATCAACTCTCTTGATGAGTTCTTCAATATTTTCAGGCGGCCAACCCGGAGTATCCATTCCGAGGTGGATTCCCATCTTAGCCAATACTTCTTTAATTTCGTTCAAAGACTTACGACCAAAATTCGGAGTTCTGAGCATTTCAGCCTCGGTCTTTTGAACCAAATCACCGATGTAAACAATATTGTCATTCTTAAGGCAGTTAGCTGAACGAACAGAAAGTTCAAGCTCTTCAACCTTCTTCAACAAGTTGCGATTGAACGGCAATTCTTCTTTCTCAACTTCAGCCTCATTTTCCGGCTCATCAAAGTTAATGAACGGTTTGAGCTGATCTTGTAAAATACGAGCCGACAAAGCCACAGCATCTTCAGGAGAAACCACACCATTGGTTTCCACTACCATGGTCAACTTGTCATAGTCGGTAACTTGACCAACACGGGTATTTTCTACCTTATAAGACACTTTTTTAACCGGAGAATAGATTGCATCAACCGCAATCACACCGATAGGAGCATCAGGAGTTTTGTTCATAGCAGCAGGTACATAACCCTTACCGGTATTAACCGTCAATTCCATACTGATTTTAGCACCGGCATCCAGATTACAAATAACCAAATCAGGATTTTTGATTTCCACATCATGACCGGTATCAATCATAGCTGCAGTAACCGCGCAAGGTCCTTCAGCTTTAAGTGTCATAGTTTTCGGTCCCTCGCCATGAACGGCAACGGCCAAGCATTTAATATTCAGGACAATATCTGTAACATCTTCCCGAACACCCGGAACCACAGAAAACTCATGCAGCACGCCATTAATTTTGATTGCTGTAACGGCACCACCCTGCAAAGAAGAGAGCAAAACTCTTCTCAAAGCATTACCGAGTGTCAGCCCGAAGCCCCGTTCCAGAGGTTCAACCACGATTTTAGCTTTGTTACCGCCATCACTAGGAACAACTTCTAAGTTCGTAGGTTTAATAAGTTCTTGCCAATTTTTTTGAATCACTGGTATGTCCTCTTTCAATTAGTGCATATGCATATATTACAAAAAACAAAGACCGGAGAGGCGAAGCCTCTCCCATCAACAAACATCAAACTATACGCGACGTCTTTTCTTCATACGGCAACCATTATGCGGGATTGGGGTAACATCACGAATAGAAGTGATAGTAAAACCAATCACCTGCAAGGCTCTAATTGCGGATTCGCGTCCAGAACCAGGACCCTTAACTTCAACTTCCAAGGTTTTCATACCATGTTCTTGAGCTTTTTTACCAGCATCTTCAGCGGCAACTTGAGCGGCATAAGGGGTAGACTTACGAGAACCCTTAAAGCCTTGCGCACCGGAGGTAGACCAAGCTACGGTATTACCCTGAGCATCGGTTATAGTAACTCTAGTATTATTGAAAGTCGAATTCACATGGGCAACACCCGCGGTGATATTCTTCTTTTCTTTTCTTTTCACACGTTGTGATACTGCTTTTGCCATTTAACAACTACCCTTCAAACTATTTCTTCTTATTAGCAACAGTTTTACGTTTACCTTTACGAGTTCTGGCATTTTGTTTAGTACTCTGCCCACGAACCGGCAAACCTTTACGGTGCCGCAGACCACGATAGCAACCGAGGTCCATCAATCTTTTAATATTAACGCCAACTTCGCGACGCAATTCACCTTCAACCAAGATGTTGCTGTCGATTTCCTCACGGATTTTTGCCACCTGATCATCAGACAATTGATGAACACGCAAATCCGGAGAAACACCGGTTTTTGCACAAATGTCTTGAGCAGTTTTTCTTCCAATACCAAAGATATAGGTCAGGGCGACTTCTATTTTCTTGGCAGTTGGGATATTTACACCAGCTATACGAGCCAAATTAACTCTCCATTCTTATATATTGAAACACATTTAAAAAGTTGATCACCACTCTTCAAAATTAAGCCGGATTATATGCTAATTTTTTTTAGTGTCAACCACCCTTTTCACAAAAATACTGAAAAAAACGCATTTTTTTCAAAAAATTACTACTACAGACCCAAAATTGCATCTACCTTTTTACCAGTAGCCTCAATTGTACCTGTACCATCTACGCATCTGAGCACTCCTTTTTTCTCAAAATAAGGAATGGTCGGATAAGTAAGCGCCCGATAATTGACGAGTCTGTTCTGTACGGTGGTTCGATTATCATCGATTCGCCGGTAGAAATCAGTTCCTCCGCACTTATCGCACACCCCATAAACTTTGGGCTTATGAAACTTATCATGATATCCTTCTCCGCAGGTCATGCAGGCATAGCGCCCCAAGATACGCTCCATGATAATTTCATCAGGCACCTGAATTTCGATTACTGCATCAAGCTTAATTCCCTTATCGGCCAACATTTTTTCCAAAATTTCAGCCTGCGGCAATGTCCGCGGGAAACCATCTAAAATAAAACCGTTTTTGCAGTCATCTTCCTCGATTCGTTTTGATACCATATCAATAATCATTTCATCGGTAACAAACGAACCGGCATCAAGCAAAGCCTTAATTTCAGAGCCCAGCTTTGTTCCCTTGGCAGCTTCTGCTCTAAGCATTTCGCCCGTAGAGAGATGGCAGATGCCAAGTTTTTCTTTCAACCGACGAGCCTGAGTGCCTTTACCGCACCCAGGAGCTCCGGTGAAAACCACATGCAATCCCATTCCGTCTTTGCTCATTATCTTCTCTTTCCTTTAGAAGCCAATGAAGCTTTGCGAATGAGGGATTCATATTGATAAGCAATCAAATGCGACTGCAATTGTCCGACAAAATCCATGGTCACTTGTACCACGATGAGCAAGGTTGTACCACCCAAGACAAATGGAATTGCCAATTTAGAAATCAAAATTTCAGGCAAAATACACAAAGCCACCAAATAAGCCGAACCAAGTACTGTCAAACGAGTAACCACATAATCCAGATATTCAGCCGTATTTTTACCCGGACGAATACCGGCGATAAAGCCACCGTGTTTTTTCAAATTGTCGGCTGTTTCTTCCGGATTAAACACAATTGCGGTATAGAAAAACGCAAAGAACAAAATCAAACCGGCATACAAAACCAAATACAGCGGTTGACCATGCCCCAACAGCTGGCTTAAAGTTTGCACCCAAGATGGACCACTTTCAGCGCTAAAACTTGCAATCGTAATTGGCAGCAACAACAAAGAGCTGGCAAAAATCGGAGGAATAACACCGGTTGGATTAATTTTGAGTGGCAAGTGTGAGCTGTCTGCAGTAGAGCCGCCAAGCATAGCGGTTCTTTTCGGATATTGAATAGTGATTTTGCGTTGAGCTCTTTCCACCAAAACAATAACATAAATGAGGGCCAAAACCATTACCATCAAAAGCGCAATAACGCTAAGCGGCAATGAATCAGTGCGACCCAATTCAAAAGTTTGAGCTAAAGCACTGGGGATACCGGCAATAATACCAACCGTAATGATGAGCGAAGAGCCGTTACCTACCCCACGCGCGGTGATTTGCTCTCCGAGCCATACGATAAACATCGTACCACCGACCAAAGAAACTACGGTAGTGAAGCGGAATACAAAGCCCGGATCAACCACCGCAGACATACCGCTACTACCCTTCATTCCTTCCAAACCAACAGCAATACCATAACCTTGAATAATGGTAATCAATACTGTTAAAACGCGTGTATATTGGGTAATTTTACGATGTCCGGCCGGACCTTCTTTCTTAAGTGCCTGCAAAGAAGGAATCACCGATTGTCCGAGCTGTACAATGATTGAAGCAGAAATGTAAGGCATAATGTTTAAAGCAAAAATGGTCATACGCTCCAAAGCACCACCGGCAAACATATTAAACATACCCAAAATACCGCCGGAGTTCCGATCAAAGATGTCCGCCAAAATTTTCGGATCGATTCCTGGAAGCGGAATAAAAGTCCCCAAACGAAATACGATTAAAGCCATAATGGTAAACCATAATCTTTTTTTCAGTTCTTCGGCTTTACCCAAGACTGACATATCCAGATTGGCTGCCATTTTCTCTGCGAGTGATACCATTTTACTTATCCTTATACTTATCAAAAATACCAAACAGACCCTATTAAGAGTCCTTTTAAGCTAAGATATTAATACACTAAATATTTTTTAATTCAACTAATTTATCCACTTACACCACACAAATAAAGCTTTTCTTTGTTTTAAATATAAATTGCTTGCCAAATTTGGAGATTGCCATAAACTATAAAACATAAAATTAGGAGATAGCAATGGAAGAAAAAGTGTTCAGACATTCGGTTAAAGCCGTGATTATTAAAGACCATCAGCTCTTGGTTGAGAGCTGCGACTATGGACGAGGGCGCTTTTGCAAACTCCCCGGCGGCGGACAAGAATGGGGCGAAACCATGACCCAAGCCTTAATACGAGAATGTAAGGAAGAATTAAATATTGAAGTCATTCCGCAAAGATTATTATTTGCGCGCGACTACATCGCCAAAAACCACCACACCACCCTTGATTTACCCTGCTTTCACCTTACCGAATTAATTTTTGAATGCCACGTGCGTGATTTTTCCACTCTCGGCTTAGGCTCCAATCCAGACAGTGATGCCCAGCAAATCAAATGGATAGGCCTAGATGATTTGGCCAGTTCTGACTTTTACCCCAAGGCCATTATTCCCTACTTGCAAGACTTATCTACCCTTAAAGACACCCTTGTGTTGGGCGACGTTAATTAAGCTCATAAAATGGAATCCATCCTTGGACCAACGACCAAAGAGGTATTTTTTAAATGAGGTTTAGTCATTAAACTTTACCCAATTACAATCCCCCCAACAATCCTTGTTATTCAACCGCACAACAAAAAAGGCAGAACCTAAATTCTGCCTTTTCACTAACTTAGTATTAAAACCTAAGCAACAATGGTAACTTTACCGCCAGCTTTTTCAACTGCTTCAATTGCAGCTTTAGAAGCGGAGTTAACACTGATTTCAACTTTTGCAGTTAAAGCACCGCGAGCCAACAAACGAACACCGTCCAATTGTTTGCTAACAATACCGCTGTTCATCAAAGCTTCAACATTAATAGCTTCCGCTTTCAATTTACCGGCATCAATAGCTTTTTGGATAGTATCCAAGTTAACCACAGCAAAAGTTTTCGCAAACGGATTTTTGAAACCACGTTTCGGAAGTCTGCGGTAGATAGGCATTTGACCGCCTTCAAAACCATTAATCGCCACACCGGAACGAGCTTTTTGACCTTTTTGACCATGGCCGGAAGTTTTGCCCGAACCGCTGCCGATACCGCGACCAACGCGTTTTGCCGACTTTCTGGCGCCTTCGTTATCTTTAATTTCGTTTAATTTCATTTTCTTCACCTTAAACTGTTCAAAACTGTTTGTCGGAGCGCAAGCCAACAAGCTGTCCGCCGCGCTCCCACATTCAAGTTTTAGTCTTCGACCTTAACGAGGTGAGCCACTTTACGGATCATACCTCTGATTGACGGAGTATCTTCCAGCTCAACGGTTTTGCCCATTTTGGTCAGACCCAAACCGCGCAAATTAGCTTTCTGAATATCCGGACGTCCGATAGTACTTCCAGTTTGAGTAACTTTAATCTTTTTAGCCATGACTAAGCCTCCTCAACTTTAGTGGTAGAAGTATTTTCACGACGGCTAACAATATCACCGACTTTTTTACCTCTTTTCGAAGCAATCATGCGCGGTGAATTGATAGATTGCAAAGCATCAAAGGTAGCCTTAATCATATTATAAGGATTGTTAGAACCTAAAGATTTTGCAACCACGTCTTGAACACCCAAAACTTCAAAAATTGCACGCATAGGTCCGCCGGCAATAACACCGGTACCGGCAGGAGCAGTCCTCAAAATAACTTTTCCGGCCCCAAAACGTCCGTGCACATCATGATGCAGAGTTCTGCCTTCGCGCAACGGAATGCGTACCATATTTTTCTTAGCTTCATTGGTAGCTTTAACAATAGCATCCGGAACTTCGGTTGCTTTGCCAGAACCATAGCCAACGCGTCCTTTTTGGTCGCCCACAACGACAACCGCAGCAAAAGACATATTGCGTCCGCCTTTAACGGTCTTAGCTACACGGTTAATATAAACCAGTTTATCAACCAGTTCATCTTTCTTTTCTGCCTTACGACGATCTACAGCTTGTGCCATACTTATTCTCCTAGAATTTCAAACCAGCTTCACGAGCTGCATCAGCCAAAGCTTTAACACGACCATGATAGATATAGCCGCCGCGATCAAACACAACTTCGCTGACCCCTGCTTTAACGGCTCTCTCTGCAACCACTTTACCAATAAAGCTAGCTGCTTCAATGGTAGAAGATTTTTTAATGCTGTCTCTGATTTCCTTATCCAAGGTAGAAGCAGAAACCACGGTTGCACCCTTAGCATCGTCGATAATTTGCGCATAGATATGCTTTCCGCTACGGAAAACCGAAAGTCTCAACTTTCCGTTAGCAGCCTTTTTGAGAGCGACTCTGATGCGCGCTTTTCTCTTATTTAACAATTCTCTTGGCGTATTCATTAAATTAATCCTTATTTCTTCTTGCCTTCTTTGCGACGGACATATTCACCTTCTTTGCGAACACCTTTACCTTTGTAAGGTTCAGGTTTTCTAAATTCGCGAATTTCCGCAGCAACTTGGCCGACTAATTGTTTATCCGCACCTGAGATACTGATATTTGTAGCACTCGGGCAAGTAATTTTAACACCTTGCGGAGCCGGGAAGATCACATCATGAGAAAATCCCAAAGACAAAACCAGTTTGGTTCCTTCGACATGGGCTTTATAACCAACGCCCAACAGTTCCAGATTTCTGGTAAAGCCTTCGCTGACACCCTTCACCATGGTGTTGATGTTAGCACGGGTTGTACCCCACAAAGCTCTGGCCTGTTTAGATTGCGACAAAGGAGAAACACGTACGGCATTTTCCTCTAACTTAACGGCAACATGGCTGTCATCAAAAGAGCAGCTCAGTTCGCCCAATTTTCCTTTTGCGATAACTGTGTTATCATTGATACTAACAGTAACGCCGGCAGGGATAATAACCGGATATTTACCAACTCTAGACATCCATTTTCTCCCTTAAAATACCTGACACAGAATTTCACCGCCAACATTGGCTTTGCGAGCTTCATGATCGCTCATCACTCCTTGAGGAGTAGAAACGATAGAGATACCCAAGCCATTATAAACTCTCGGCAAATCGCGTACACTTGAATATACACGACGACCCGGAGTAGACACGCGGTAAATTTCTGTAATTACACCAGTACCTTCATGGTACTTCAATTTAATATTGAGTTCATCAACACCGGGACGAACATTGCGTTTTTCATAACCAGCAATATATCCCTCGCGTTTCAAAACTTCCAAAACATTTTCACGCAAACGGGAAGCAGGTGAAACTACCTCGCTTTTCTTCGCTCTTTGTGCGTTTCTAATGCGTGTGAGCATATCGCCCAAAGTATCAGACATAGACATAATCTCACTCTCCTACCAACTAGATTTTACCAAACCCGGAATTTCGCCAAACCCAGCCATATCTCTGAGTTCGCTGCGGCCTAAGCCGAACTTCCGGTAATAACCGCGTGAACGCCCGGTCAACTTACAACGGTTCCGAAAACGGATACGAGCTGAGTTACGGGGCAATTCTGCCAATTTCAAAGTCGCCTGGAATCTCTCTTCCGGAGAAATGGTCTTGTCCATTACGATTTCTTTGAGCTTAGAACGACGGTTAGCAAATTTCTCCGCCATTTTAGCTCTTTTCAGGTTTCTATAAACCGAACTTGTTTTTGCCATAATTTAATCTCCGTTATTTCTTGCAAGGCAAGTTGAAACCAGTGAGAAGAGCCTTAGCTTCTTCATCAGACTTAGCGGTTGTGCAGATAACCACATCCAAACCGCGTACATTTTCCACTTTATCATAGTTGATTTCAGGGAAAATGATTTGTTCCTTAATGCCGAAAGCAAAGTTACCTCTACCATCAAAGTTCTTTCCGCTGATACCATGGAAGTCTCTAACGCGAGGCAAAGCCATATTGACCAATCTCTCGAGGAACTCATACATTCTGTCTGAACGCAATGTTACCTTACAACCAATCGGCATACCCTCTCTCAGTTTGAAAGTAGCAATAGATTTACGAGCTTTGGTCATAACCGGTTTCTGACCGGCAATCATAGCCAACTCTTCCATTGCATTGGTAAGTTTTTTCTTGTCTGTTACAGCGTCACCAACGCCCATATTCAAGACAATTTTCGTCAGTTTAGGTATTTCATGTTTGTTCTGATAACCGAATTTTTCCACAAGAGATTTTTTTATGACCTCATTGTAAAGTTTTTCAAAGTTTGTCATAAATTTTTCTCCTATTTATCGATTACTTCACCGGATTTGCGGGCAACGCGCACTTTTTTACCATTGACTTCTTTGTAACCAACTTTAGTCGGTTTACCGGTTTTGGCATCAACCAAAGCCACATTAGAAACATGGATCGGTGCTTCTTTGGTTACAATACCGCCAGGAGTAGTTTGGCTGGGTTTGGTGTGTCTTTTAACCAAGTTCACACCTTGTACCACCACTTTACCCTCTTTAGGCATAGCTTTTACCACTTCACCGTTTTTACCTTTGTCATCGCCAGACAAGACAACGACCTGGTCACCCTTTTTAATTTTCATCTTAGGCATCTTATAAGACCTCCGGTGCTAATGAAATAATTTTCATAAATTTCTTGGCACGCAGCTCTCTGGTAACAGGCCCAAAGATACGAGTACCAATCGGCTCACCGTCTTTATTAATGAGCACAGCCGCATTTTTATCAAAACGGATAACACTTCCGTCTTTACGTCTGATGTCGCTAGCTGTACGAACGATAACAGCCTTTTGAACATCACCTTTTTTTACACGACCCTTAGGGATAGCATCTTTAACTGACACTACGATAATATCCCCTATTGTTGCGTGCATTCTCTTGGACCCGCCAAGAACTTTAATGCACTGCACCTGACGAGCGCCGGAGTTATCGGCAACATCAAGGGTGGTTTGCATCTGTATCATTTTTTAATTCCTTCTTTTCTAGGCGTTATCAACTAATACAGTCCAACATTTATTTTTGGAAATAGGTTTAGTTTCTTCAATCTTAACGCTATCACCAACTTTGAACTGGTTATTCTCATCATGAGCAGCATATTTTTTGCTTTTCTTGATGAATTTCTTATAAACCGGATGCATCACCTGACGTTCAACTTTAACGACAACGGTTTTATCCTGTTTATCACTAACAACAACACCTTGAAGAATTCTTTTAGGCATATCTTTTCTCCTAACTATTCTTCTTGCGCTCAGAAATGAGCGTGTTGATTTTTGCAATATCCCGACGGACAGTTCTTATTACCGCAGTATTCGGCAATTGTCCAGTAGAATGTTGGATTCTTAAGTTTAATTGTTCTTTTTTGAGCTCCAACAATTTTTTTTCGAGTTCATCAATGCTCATAGCACGAAGATCTTTAATCTTATTAGCCATTATTATTCTCCTTGCTCTGAAGCTAATTTTTTAACAAATTTTGTTTTAATCGGGAGTTTAGCAGCCGCCAAAGCAAAGCCTTCACGAGCTGTATTTTCATCAACACCATCGATTTCAAACAAAATACGACCGGGTTTAATACGAACTGCCCAGTATTCTGGAGCACCTTTACCTTTACCCATACGAACTTCGGCAGGTTTGTCAGAAACCGGAACATCCGGGAAAACTCTGATCCAAAGCTGACCGGCTCTTTTCATAGCACGGGTAACGGCACGACGAGCAGCCTCAATCTGACGTGCGGTAACACGTTCCGGAGTGAGGGCTTTCAGTCCGTAAGAACCGAAACTCAATTGTGATCCGCCCTTAGCATTACCGTGAATACGGCCTTTGTGCTGCTTGCGGAACTTAATACGTTTTGGACTTAACATTTTACTTTTACCTTTTTTCTTATCTGGATAGTTGTTTTGTGCAGTTCCTCAAAGCCAATCTGAAGAACAATGCTCTTGATTTTGACTAGATAACCTGCACAAAACTCCTTTCCTATTTCTGTTCAGCCAACTTTTTATCCTGCGCCATCGGATCATGAGCCATAATTTCGCCCTTGTAGATCCAAACTTTAACGCCGCAAGCACCATAAGTTGTGTGAGCTGTTGAGGTCGCATAATCAATGTCGGCACGCAGTGTGTGCAACGGAACACGACCTTCACGATAATATTCGGTTCTGGCAATTTCAGCACCGCCCAAACGACCCGAGCAGCTGACCTTAATACCTTCAGCACCCAAGCGCAGAGCAGATTGCATCACGCGTTTCATAGCTCTACGGAAAGCAACACGTCTTTCCAATTGTTGAGCCACGCTGTCAGCAACCAACTGAGCATCCAATTCCGGTTTTCTTACTTCCAAAATGTTCAACTGAACTTCAGCATCAGTCATTTTTTGGATTTGGCTTCTCAGGTTTTCAATATCCTGACCTTTTTTACCAATCACAACACCTGGTCTTGCAGAGTGAATTGTAACTCTTGCCTTCTTAGCCGGACGTTCAATCACGATACGGCTAACACCAGCTTGAGCCAATTTCTCTTTCAAGAATTCTTTAATTTTCAGGTCTTCATGCAGATAGTCGGCATATTTATCATCGTCGGCATACCAGCGGGAATCCCAGGTACGATTAACTCCCAAACGAAGACTGATAGGATTTACTTTCTGTCCCATTAGCTTACTCCCCGCGCTCTGCTACAATGATGGTCAAGTTAGAGAAAGGCTTCAAAACTCTAGCCCCTCTGCCCCGAGCTCTTGCATGCATACGCTTCATAACTAAACCTTTGCCCACATAAGCTTCTTTAACAAAAAGCTTATCAATGTTCAACTGATGATTGTTTTCAGCATTTGCGATTGCAGATTGCAACACAGCCAAAGCTGCCTTCGCAATTCTCTTCTTCGAAAAGCTCAGTTCAGCCACTGCTTTAGCAGCATCCAAACCGCGAACAGATTGAGCAACGAGGTTAAGCTTTCTCGGACTGGTACGAATAGAATTGCAAACGGCCAAAGCCTCATTTGCTGCTACTCTTCTTGCGTCTTTAGATTTTGCCATAATTAACCTCTCTTAGCTTTCTTATCTGCGGCATGGCCGTAGAATGTACGGGTCGGAGCAAATTCACCGAACTTGTGGCCGACCATATCTTCGGTAACCAAAACAGGGATAAACTTATGTCCATTGTAAACACCAAATGTCAAACCGACAAACTGCGGCAGCATGGTGGAACGACGAGACCAAATTTTAATCACTTCGTTGCGGGTTGTTGCTCTAGCCTTTTCAGCTTTTTTGAGAAGATAGCCATCAACAAACGGCCCTTTCCATACGGAACGTGTCATTAGCGTTTCTCCCTATTTCTTTTTGTTTTCATGACGGGTTCTCATAATGAACTTATCCGTCTTCTTGTTAGTACGAGTTTTGCCGCCCTTAGTCGGTTTACCCCAAGGAGTAACCGGATGACGACCACCGGAGGTGCGACCCTCACCACCACCAAGCGGGTGATCAACAGGGTTCATAGCCACACCACGAGAAACCGGACGCATACCAAGCCAACGAGAACGACCAGCTTTACCAAGAGATCTATTCTGATTGTCAGGGTTAGAAACAGCGCCAACGGTAGCCAGGCATTCCTCACGTACGATTCTCAATTCGCCGGAACCAAGTTTGAGCTGAGCATAGCCAGCATCTTTACCCACCAGCTGAGCATAGCAACCAGCCGAACGAACCAATTGTCCACCCTTTCCGGCTCTAAGTTCAACGTTGTGAATAATAGTACCAACCGGCATATTCTTCAAAGGCATAGCGTTACCGGGTTTAATATCTGCTTTAGCAGAAGAAATAACCTTATCACCGGCCTTTAATCTTTGCGGAGCCAAAATATAAGCTTTTTCGCCGTCTTCATAGCTAATCAAAGCGATGAAAGCCGAACGGTTCGGATCATATTCGATTCTCTCCACAGTAGCTTCACAATCAAATTTATTACGTTTGAAGTCGATAATACGCAGCTTGCGTTTGTGACCGCCGCCGATTCTCCGACTTGTAACATGTCCGAAGTTATCACGACCGCCGGTTTTGGTCAAACCGATAGTCAGTGATTTTTCCGGAGCCCCCTTGTACAGTTCGCTGCGATCAACGATAACGAGCTGACGCAACCCAGGGGAAGTAGGCTTATAATTCTTTAATGCCATGGTTTATAATCCTGTTGTAACATCAATATTTTGACCTTCGGCAAGCGTAACAACGGCTTTTTTGTAGTCAGAACGTTGACCAACATAGCCTCTGAAACGTTTTTGTTTGCCGAGCTGACGAATAGTATTAACTTTCGTAACTTTTACATTGAAGATAGCTTCAACGGCAGCCTTAACTTCATCTTTAGAAGCCTTGAGCGGAACCATAAAAGTAACCTTTCCGGCTTCAGAAGAAATCATTGATTTTTCAGTAATAACCGGACGAGTCAATGTATCGTACATTTTTGCAGTTACGGTGTTGTTTGTTTTCTTAGATTTTATCATTTCAATCTATCCTCCAAGCAAGAAACTGCATCTTTAGTCAACACCAATTTGTCTTTTCTCAAGATGTCATAGACATTAGCTCCAATAGTCGGCAAAACATCAACGCCGATAATATTTCTGGATGCCAATGCAAAGTTTACATCAACTTCCTTGCCGTCAATAACCAAGCAATTGGTCAACCCACAAGCTTGCAATTTAGCTTGCAAATCTTTAGTTTTCGGAGCTGACAATTTTGCTTCGTCAATAACAACCAAGTTACCCTCTTTAGCTTTTGCAGAGAGAGCTGTTTTCAGACCAAGTTTTCTAAACTTCTTGGTCAACTCATGTGAATGATCACGAACAACCGGACCAAACACGATACCACCTTTTCTAAACTGCGGACCTTTGAAAGAACCCTGACGAGCACGACCACCGCCTTTTTGTTTGAACGGTTTAGAAGGAGTCAGAGAAACTTCCGAACGGCCTTTGGTTTTGTGGTTACCAGATTGCAGTCTGGCCAATTGCCATACTACAACACGGTGCAAAATATCTGCACGAACTTCCAAGCCAAAGATTGACTCCGGCAGTTCGATAGTGCCGACATTTTTGTTATCTAAACTTAAGATGTCCTGTTTCATATTTTCAATCCTTATTTAGCTTATGCATTCTCAGCTGAAGTTTCTTCAGCTTTAGCTGCAACAGGTTCATCAACTTTTTTCAATCCTGCAGGCATCGGCAAAGCCACCTTGCTGGGGATTTTAATTGCATCGGTAACATAAACCCATGCATTTTCACCACCCGGTACGCCGCCTTTAACCATCAGCAAGCCTTTAGCAGAATCAATAGCCACAACCTTGAGGTTTTGAACAGTAACGCGTTCATCACCCATATGTCCGGCCATTTTTTTGCCCTTAAATACTTTACCAGGATCTTGTCTTTGTCCTGTAGAACCGTGAGCACGGTGAGAAATAGACACACCGTGAGAAGCTTCCAAACCAGCAAAGTTGTGACGTTTCATAACACCGGCAAAACCCTTACCTTTAGAGGTGCTGCAAACATCGACAAACTGCCCCGGAACAAAATGTTCTACAGATAATTCATCACCGACAGAAAGCAAGCAATCTTCAGAAACTCTGAATTCAGCCAATTTCTTTTTCGGTTCAACATTAGCCTTGGCAAAATGTCCTTTCAGAGGTTTGGATACATTTTTAGCCTTAATAGCGCCTGTACCGAGTTGTACAGCAGTATATCCGTCTCTGTCCATAGTCCGAACGTCAACGACTTTCAAGTCTTCAACGCTCAAAACCGTAACCGGAACATGGGTTCCGTCGGCTTCGAAAATGCGGGACATTCCAAGTTTTTTTGCGATTAGACCCGTACGCATTATTATTTTTTCCTTTTCAATAGGTTGACATCTCCAATACTCAAGACGCCAACATTAAATTATTATAATTTGATTTCTACATTAACACCGGCAGCCAAATCCAGCTTCATCAAAGCATCAACAGTTTGCGGTGTCGGATCAACAATATCCAGAAGTCTTTTGTGAGTACGAATTTCGAACTGCTCACGAGATTTTTTATTAACGTGCGGAGAGCAGTTAACCGTAAACTTCTCGATTTGTGTCGGCAGAGGGATCGGCCCTCTTACATTAGCCCCGGTTCTTTTGGCTGTATGCACGATTTCTTTGGTAGATTGATCGAGCAAACGATGGTCAAAAGCCTTGAGGCGAATTCTGATATTTTGTGTTTCCATCATTTTTATTTTTTACCTTATAACTAGACAGTAAAATTTTAGATTAGGTAAAATCTTACCATCTAAAATGTTCGACAATACAAATCACTGAAAATCAATAACTTGTGTTATGGTTTATATCACAATTTCGAGAGTGATTCGCACCTACTCCCTCAAATGCAGGTGCTTTGTAACATAATTGAGTCTAATTTGCAAGCAAAAAATTGCATAATTTTACACTTTTTATCGGCTTAAAAACCACGCTCTGACTCTATTTGAGTCACATTGACAAAATTTTCATTTCCGAGTCTATTTTTTGTTGATAAATCCGCCAGTTAGTAGCTCATATCACTTATCACACAAAAATGCGCATAAAAATAGCCGCTCTAATATAGAGCGGCTTAAGATGAAGATAAGAAAATCAAATTTTCAAAATCTCGGGCATCTGCTTACGCTTAAACTCCGTTCTCGCATATTGCTTAATCACCCAAGCAACTGTTGTTTCATCATAACCTTGCGCCACAATATCTCTTTGAGTTTTCTGCTCATCTAAATACAACTGCAAAATTGCATCTAAAACAGCATATGGCGGTAAGGAATCCTCATCTTTCTGACCATCGCTAAGCTCAGCCGAAGGCGCACGATTAATCACCGCTTCCGGTAAGACTAACCCTTGCTGATTGCGCCAGCGTGCCATCTCAAAAATCTGACTTTTGTACAAATCCCCAATCGGCATCAAACCACCGCAAGTATCGCCATAAAGCGTGCAATATCCGGTTGCCGCCTCTGATTTATTCCCGCAAGCCAGTACCAGATAGCCAAATTGGTTAGAAAAGGCCATTAAGATTTTTCCCCGCTCTCTTGCTTGCAGATTTTCCATCACCAATTTTTTAGGGTTCTCCCCCAAGGATTGAGTTAGAAATTGCTGTTGGGTTTCAATAATCGGTTCAATATCCAAAACCTGATAATCAAATCCGTTCAAGCGAGCCAATTCTTGAGCAATTTCAAGACTCAAATCTGAAGTATGCTTGGTTTTCATCATCAGACAATGAACATTTTCTGCCCCCAGAGCATCACAAGCCAGCACGCTGACTAATGCTGAATCCAATCCCCCGGAAAGCCCCAAGATAACTTCCTTAAAACCATGTTTGCAACAATAATCACGTAATCCTACAGTTAAACTATTCCAAATTTTTTCCATATTTACCTCCCAGCCCACTGTTGAAATTGACGAATTAGCTCAGTCTGCCGCTGTTCAATTTGCGCTTCTTGACCTACTCCATATAAATGAGGATTACGCAAACGCTTGTATTCTTCACCCAACTGGCTCAAACTGCTTTTAGCCCTCTGACGCAATTGCTCAATTCCTAAATTCAGATATTCCGGCTTAACATGTCCACCTATGACCACATCCTTAAGCAATGGATAAGCCTCCGTCCCAGCCGCAAACTTCTTCGATTGATGCTCTGGACTATTCAGTTTATATGAGGTCAATTCACCATTTATTTTACCGTTATACAGCCAATTATTATCCTGACGAACGATAATATCTCCGGCCAGCAGTCCTTTTTCAACCACTCGCAAAACATTTGTTTTACCGGGGACGGTCGTTTTTCCGGCCGCAATTTTGATTTTATCTTGCCCAAGATATTCTTTGGTTTTATATACCCCGCCCAAAGCCTCAAAATCATCTGCCGTCACAATTTTGGTTCCGGCTCCGAACACATCATATTCCGCCTTCTGAACTGCCACCAAATTTTCGATTACAAATTCATCTAAGTCATTAGATGCAATCAGTAAAGTCTGCTCATGACCGGATTGATTAAGCATATTGCGGGCTTCCTTGCTCCAATATGCCAAATCACCGGAATCAATTCGAACTCCGAGCAACGGAATTCCGGTTTCGTCACTGGCACGAATTGCATTTTTCAAACCTTGACGCGTATCATAGGTATCCACCAACAAAATACCATCATACGGATAGCTGTGTAAATAAGCCTTAAAAGCATCCACCTCACGTTCAAAAGATAAAATCCAAGAATGCGCCATAGTTCCGGCACCTTGTAAATTAAGGTGCTGAGCTGCATAAACATTTGAAGTTTGCGCACATCCCCCGATTAAGGCCGCCCGTGAGCTGGTTAAACCACCCAGTTCAGTTGCCCGCCGCAACCCCATTTCCAATACCGGACGTTTTTTACCGTCAGCCGCACTGGCCTGTACGGTTCGTGCCGCTTTGGTGGCAATCGGACATTGAGCATTAATCACATTCAGATAAGCAGCTTCTACCATTTCCACTTGCCAACAAGGTCCCGAAACACTCAATAACGGCTCACCGGCAAACACCACCTCACCTTCGGGTACGGCTTTGATATCGACACTAAGCTTTTGTCCTTTTAAGAAATCCAAAAATTCATTACTAAACAACTGCCCACCGATACGATTTTTGCAACTTCTAAGATAATCAAGATTTTCCCGACTGATATGCCAGTTATCTATCCATTCCAAAAATTCCCCCAAACCGGAAGTCAGTACATATCCGCAATTATGAGGCATCCGCCTAAAAAACGCTTCCGAAGTCTTATGCTCCAAATGCTTGCCGCAATCAAACCAAGCCCCGGCCATAGTAAAATGATATTGGTCACACCATGCCGCAGTTCCGCTTTTTATAATATCTCTTGTCATCTTAAGCCTCCCGACCATGTTTTACCAAATTAAATTGCTGTTTTTTTTCATTAAGCATGGTTCGAAAAAACTGAGCCGAAGTCATCAGCCGCAAGTGCCCAGCTTCGAGTACCTGATGATACTTGGGCTCAGAAACAATCTCAGACATTTGCTTTTGCGCACCTTTACACAAATCTTCCAATACGGTCACTTTAGCACCGCGCTTGAGCAAACCGTCCATAGCTTGCCGCACACAAACATCACTCAACACTCCGCAAAGGTAAACATTCTTACCTTTCCAATCTTGTTGCAACAAGACATAATTTTTTTCTTCATTCCAAATATTGGTCGTAGATTTATAGAGATTGACTAGCGGAATATTATCTTTAAATTCCGCTGCCTTATGCCACCCCCACGAATAATATATTGCATGCGGCGGATAAGCCTCAGCTTCTTTGGTTGCCTTATAAGTTTCTTCAAAATGTGTGTCTGCCACATCAATAATCTGATTAAACATTCCCTTTTGTAGAGAATTACAAAAATGCTGCTGTCGATTAATTAAATCCGTATCACTTAGAGTAAGTTTACCCTCAGGGTCTACAAAATCATTTTGAAAATCGACCCTCATTAAAATCCGTTCATTCATATTATTTCTCCTTAGGCTTATCAGGTTACATTAAAGTGTTTCTCCCCCATAAGCCCTTCGGAGGACAGAAACACTGTTCATTAATTAGACAATTGCTTTTTTGCGATAGAAATGTTCTTCAATCAAGGCATGATTTTCAGAATGAATAAAATTCTTCCAACGCATATCCCCAAACTTAATCATATCGCGCACCATTGTTCCGGTCACAAACGGGAAATCAGGCGCCGTACGATCAACGTATTCAATATTCTGAAAAGCACCCTTAAACCAGTGAGCATCATACGAACTACCTGCATAATAGACATCGGGTTTTCCAAGTTGAGGTAAACTTTCAGCCATAAAATCAAGCACATATTCCGCCCATTCCGCCGGATTATTAATATCAAACAAGCCAATAACCTTCAACCGCTCATATTCCGGCCGTTGCCGATATACATTTTGAATCATCTTTTTACGAGTTGTATAATTCAGCGGATTACGCTCTGTTCCTTGCTCTTGGATAGAACCGAGAATAATAGTAACTTGTGCACATTCTTTAAGCATTTTATCAATCAGACGTGCATGCCCGATATGGAAAGGCTGTGCTCGCATAATACTTAAACCGTGTTGGTATTTAAATTCAGACATAAAAAAACTCCTTTAAATAAGGAGCCAGTATCAAACAACATCAACAACATCATTATCAACCTGGCTCGGTTTATTTTGTTCCCCGCCCATAAGCCCTTCGGACAGCCGGAACAATTTACCTTTAGCAAAATTTTCATTATATGTCAAGAGTAGAAAAATATATTGCCAACCAGTAAATTAAAACATATAATTTAAATACCTAATAAAAATTTGGAGATAGAAAATGCGGATTTTAGCTTTAATTACTTTGACCTTATTCTTCTTACCATATGGTACGGCACAAAGCCAATACAGTTTTTTAAACGAAGACGATCAACAAGAAATATTAGCTGAACGCCAAAAAGCTATTGAAGAGGCAAAAGCAGCTCGCGTTTATGAAGGTTATGTCCCACCCACCACGCAACGTCAAGTCTATTCTGAAGATTATAACCCAGAACAAGATGCACAAATCTGGGCTGAACAAGAGCGTCTTTTAGCCGAAGAAGAAGCGCGACTTGCCGAAGAAGCCGCCAAACAACAAGCACTCGCCGAAGCTAAAGCTTTAGAAGAACAACAAGCTGCAGCTGAAGAAGAAGCCAGAAAAGCGGCCGAAAACATAGAAGTTGAACCTCTCTATGATGAAGGCACCGAGGTCCGCAAAACTATAGCGCAAAAACGTGCCGAAAGGCGAGCTGCCAAACAAGGACGCGTCTTTAGATAAACAAATAACAAAAAACAGCCTCGACATTTCGGGGCTGTTTTTTGTTGTACTTAATCATCTAAATCCACAACAAACAATGAAAAATACATTGCAGATTTATTAACCTTAATACGTTCGCCCAGCTTAAAATTATAGCAATAGGCACTCTCTCGATCTGCTTCCAGGTTTTCCCAGAAAGACTTTCGCGCCGTAATAAGACCATTCACCCCAACTTTTTTCATAATTCTATTAATTTGGGGAACATACTTGCTTAAGATTTCCCAATGATGTTTATCCGGACGTCTAATTTTTATATCAAAGTGTTTCGTCATTTTTAGAGATGCCGTCAAAGATTTATACCAATTAGAAGTCTCTTTTGCCTCTTGAGCAATCAGTAACAAATTTTCGACATATATCGCTCGAATACCAACATTTTTTCTCAATACATCAGAGCGAACACCATCAATATACAACACCTCCAAAGGAAGAATAACTTTTTCTTCTTCCACTTCTTCTTGATAATTAACAGGAATATAAACCATAATTATAAAGCAATAAAATTATAAATTAAAAATCATATAAAACTATCACTTAGATACTTGATTTTACATTTTGAGTCAAACAAAAAAAAACGGCCAAATTCTAAAAAGAATTTGACCGTTTATTATCTAGTGTATGTTGAATTACTTCAACTCAACTTTAGCACCGGCAGCTTCCAATTTAGCTTTAATTTCTTCAGCTTCAGCCTTAGGAGCACCTTCTTTAATGGTTTTCGGAGCACCATCAACCAAGTCTTTAGCTTCTTTCAGACCCAATTGAGTAATTGCGCGGATTTCTTTAATAACATTGATTTTGTTATCACCAGCAGCTGCAAGAATAACATCAAATTCAGTTTTTTCTTCAGCAGCTCCACCAGCGGCAGCACCACCAGCAGCAACAGCAACAGCAGCAGCGGCAGAAACGCCCCATTTTTCTTCTAACATTTTAGACAAGTCAGCAGCTTCCATAACAGTCAAAGCTGACAATTCATCAACTAATTTGGCTAAATCGGCCATATCTTTATCTCCAATAAATTTGTTAAACAAATAAAACTAAAAAACTTTTTTACTCTATAATTTTGAATTGGCAGAAAAAAACAGCAAAAAAGTTTTTCTCTCCCAATTTTCCAAACTAAGCAGCTTCTTTTTTGCTGTAAGCTTTGGTAACTCTTGCCAATTGGGCACCGGGAGCTTGCAACAAACCAATAATTTTGGCACGCAGTTCGTCCATAGAAGGAATAGAAGCGAGCTTTTTGATTTCATCAGTTGAGAGTGCACCTGTACCCATAGCACCACCGACAATAATCAATTTTTCATTAGTTTTAGCAAATTCCACACAAGCTTTGCAGGCCGAAACAGGGTCTGATGCAAATGCAATTGCAGTCGGACCTTTGAACAAATCGGCCAAATTTTCAAAGTTTGTACCTTTGAGAGCAAGACGAGTAATCCGGTTTTTAGTAACTCTAAACCCAGCACCTGCTTTTCTGATATTGTCGCGCAGCTCTGAAACTTCTTTAACCGTCAAACCTTTGTAGTGAGAAACGACTACGATTTCAGAGTTCGAAAACAATTCATTCAGCTCGCTGAGTAATTGTGATTTTTCTTCGCGGTTCACTTATTGTCTCCAACAAAACACCATCACAAACAATGGTGTCACTTTTACACCCACCGCCAAGACCAAGAAGAGGACAGAAAACATCTCCTGCACTTTCTTTAGCCTGACGGCACTCATACTCTGTCCAGGAGAAAAAAGATATAACAAATATTTTCCACTCCCGTCTGCGCAGGATATTTAAGATTGCCACACAAGAGTTTAATGCTTAGCTTTGGATTATACCTCCGCCCCATTTCACTCTCTCTAGCCGACCACCTGCGGTCTTGGACAGTTGTTTTGAAAAAACTCGGTTGCAATCATATCATTACGCCCATCAGTTTTTTCAAAGAGCGGGTGGTGATAAGTCCACCACCCCAAACTTTTATTTCTTCTTTATAAATTACAAAGAAGAAGAATCAACACGAATACCAACACCCATAGTGCTGCTCAAAGTAACTTTCTTCATATAAGTACCTTTAGCACCAGCAGGTTTAGCTTTGATAATCGCATCAATAAAGGTTTTAGCATTCTCATAGATTTGCTCTTCAGAGAAGCTAGCTTTACCGATACCGGCATGAACGATACCGTTTTTCTCAACACGATATTGAACTTCACCGGCTTTAGCTTTTTGAACAGCAGTAGCAACATCGGCAGTAACGGTACCGAGTTTCGGGTTCGGCATCAAACCTTTAGGCCCCAAAACGCGAGCCACACGACCAGCCAATCCCATCATATCCGGAGTTGCGATACAACGATCGAAATCAACTTTACCAGCCAAAATGGAATCAATCAGGTTTTCAGCGCCGACAATATCAGCACCGGCAGCTTTAGCTTCGTCAGCTTTTTCACCTTGAGCAAAAACAGCTACACGAACCTTTTTACCATTACCATGCGGCAAAGAGCAAACGCCACGAACCATTTGATCAGCATATTTAGGATCAACACCAAGGTTGATAGCCACATCAATAGTTTCGTCAAATTTTGCGGTTGCATTATCTTTAACGATTTTTACTGCATCTTTAAGAGCATAAGCTTGTTGAGTATCAACATTTTTGTATGCATTTACGATTCTTTTTCCAGCCATTGTACTACTCCACAACCTTAATACCCATAGAAACGGCCTGACCTTTAACCATGTTCATAGCCGATTCAACTGTTGAGCAGTTCAAATCAGGCAATTTAGCTTCAGCAATTTCTTTAACCTGAGCCATAGTAACCTGACCAGCAACAGCTTTTCCGGGTTCTTTTGAACCACTTTTAACATTAGCAGCTTTTTTAAGATAGTAAGATACCGGAGGAAGTTTGGTCTCAAAAGTAAAAGACTTATCTTCAAAAGCGGTAATTACTACCGGAACCGGAATACCGGGTTCCAACTTCTGAGTAGCAGCATTAAATGCTTTGCAGAATTCCATAATGTTCAAGCCTTTTTGGCCCAAAGCAGGCCCAACCGGAGGAGAAGGGTTAGCTTTTCCAGCGGGGATCTGAAGCTTGATTAATCCTAAAATTTTCTTTTTAGTCTTAGCCATTTCATACCTCTTGTTAGGTTCGTGGTAAAATTAAGACCATGGCTGGCCTCCCACGAGTTATTATTACAAAGCGGACATTTCCGCACGATTCGCACTCACAAAAACAGCCTCAAGCTATTTTTAGAGTCGCCTCTATATACCACAATCGATTCATTTTGCAAGTATTTTTTTGAAAATTTAAATCTTTCGACAATTTTAACCTCAAAAAAAGCTCCCAATCCAGGGAGCTTTTCAAAACTTAAAGCATAAAGCTAAATTTTTTCAACTTGTGAAAATTCCAATTCCACCGGAGTTGAACGACCAAAGATTGAAACCGAAACCTTCAAACGAGCTTTCTCAGTATCAACTTCTTCAACCAAACCCACAAAAGATGCAAACGGACCGTCACAAACTCTGATTTGTTCACCAACTTCAAAATCAACCACGGTCTGCGGGCGTTCAACGCCTTCTTGCATTTGAGTAATAATCCGTTGAGCTTCAGCCTCAGTAATCGGAAAAGGTTTATTACGACTTCCCAAGAAGTTAGTTACTTTCGGATTATTTTTAATCAAATGCCAAGCATCATCGGTCATCACCATCTTGACCAAGATATATCCGGGAAAGAACTTGCGTTCAGTATTGACTTTGGTACCTTTTCTAACTTCGACCACTTCTTCGGTCGGCACCAAGATATCCAAAATCTTATCATCCATTTTTTTCAAAACCGCCTGTTCTTTAATCGATTCGGCAGCTTTTTTCTCCGAACCGGAATGAACATTGACGACATACCAACGAGCATCCATAAAACTAATCTCCCAGACCAAATATTGACTTAACTGCCCAACCAAAGAACTGATCAACGACAAAGAAGAAAGCTGCCGCAATTGCCACAATCACCATAACCATGATTGATGTTTGCACTACTTCTTTTCTGGTTGGCCAAGTAACTTTTTTAACTTCTTGTTTTACCTGCCGGAAAAACTGTATCGGACTAATTTTTGCCATAAATCATATCCATCAAAAAAAATTGAACACTATCAGCTCGGCATTTACCAAGCAAATCTGCCTGATTTTTATATCAATAATCTCAGCTTGTCAATCTTAAATATCAGAAAATACAATCCCCAATCGGAAATATCTTATCTTCCCGTTCGATTTTGATATTGCTTAGCCCCTCTTGCCAACAGCTTTTCTCCGGTGTTTTTACCAACAAATGCTTGCTCTTTTTGCTCAAGCTTATCGCTGATTTTCTTATTTGCAGCCCTAACCTTGGCTTTATCTTTCGGCTCCAATGAAGCATCTGCCACCGCCAAGACCTGCTCACTATCCAGCCCCAAATTATCACGCGCCGTATTTTTAAGCATAGCCTTACTTTCACTCAACCACTCTTTGGCTTTCTTAAGGCTCTCTTCTTGCAGCTCATAACCAGCCAGCCTGCCCCGAATACGGTCAATATCCCGATACATATCCTGATACCGTTGCTGAGCTCCATTATACTCCGATTTAGCCAGCCTAAACTCGTTTTCTGACTGTTGTGCAGTCTCTTGAGCCAACATCTTATCACGATATTGTTTGGTCCACACTTCTTCGCCCTTAAAAGCGCTCACTCCCAGTGTCACCATAGTTTTTACCATCTCATTAAAGTTATTAATTGACTGCGCCAAGTTCTCCCGTCGCTGTTTTTCTGCCTTCCGTCCAATCAGCAATGGCAAAGAACCATGCTCAGGTAATTCTACTGCGACTTGTTCACCACTCAATGCCAGGCTCACAACTTTTTCAACCTCTTGAGGCTGCAAATGCCGTTCTGCCGCCTCTTTCCCATTAGTAGCCCAATTAGCGACAATATTTGCATATGCTTGCTGAATTTTAGCAATACCATCTGATACAAACTTAGCCTTTGTACTTTTATGATTAAGTTCCGTCAAAGCTTTTGTATCTTGTTCATATTGTTCCACATATTCCTGGCAGTATTGCTTTTCACCTTGATTTTGCTTAATTTGTCGCTCTGCCAACTTCAATAATTCTTCTTTTTCTGAGGACGACAATTTCTTGCTGGTAATCAAACTGCTGACAACCCCATTAGTTTTAGCCAGCAATTTTTCTTTATCTTTAAGCGCCACCGTTTGCTGTTGATCGACATTCAGCTTAACCTGTTTTTGTGCTAAAATCTCAGGATTAATTTTTTTGAGATAATAGTCTTTGCGATCTGATTTTAGCACCAACTCCAAATCTTCTTTAGAGAGTTGTTCCCCATTGCCGGCAATTACTTCTTTTTGTGCCATGAGCAAATACCCGTCTTTAACCACGCTCTCTTTAACCATTTGTGGCACCATACGCCAATCCTTAACCGCGCACAATTCCATACAAACTGCTTTGTAGCGTTCGGTTAAAGGAGCCAAACGGCCATAATTATCGGCATCATAAAGCATCTTATTTTCTGCCAGCTTTGCCAAAGCAGTAATGGTTTTGGTATAATACGGAGGTAAAATATTTTTATTTTTTTCGGCTTGGCTTTTAGCTTTAGTAGTATCAAATACTACGCCTGACTTTGCTCCCACCAGATTACGAGATAAAATTCCACTCAACAATTCTTTATCATAGAATTCAGGATTCAATTCATTAAGCAAACCCCTCACATCCTCATAACTTATGGCAATTTGCTGATTAATAAATTTGCGAAATTCCGCAGATGCCTGCTGATAATTAACTAGCTTAGAAGTCGCTAGCTCTTCCATACAAACTGATGCCGCATCTTCCACTTTAGAATAAGTTCGATATGGAGCAAATTTGGATAACTGAAAAATCTCATTTAAATGTTTTTGGTTGGCTGACGACAAGGTTGTAATTTTTCCGGTACCATATTTGTGCAGCATTCCTCCGCTTATCACAATGGCACGAATAGCCGGAATATTATCAACAATATTGCGAGCCGCTATCTTATCATGCAGCTGGTCATAAAAATTGCCATAACTTCCTGCCCAACCCGCACCGGCAATTTGATTAGCTTGCCCCAAAAGATACGGATACTTCTCGGCCGAATTAATCATCAAATCAAGCGATTTATTATCATAATGCGTCGCCAACACTACACGCGCAACATATCTCTGCTGATGTTCATTAAGTTTTAGAGCTTTGCCGTTTTCATCGCTTAATATCGTCTCCAAACTCAATTCTGAAACCACCTTAACACGCTGCCCAGGCAGATTTTGCGGTTGCTGATTTTCTAACAACCACACTTGAAATTTTGCCAAATTATCTTCATTAACAACTTCAATAGGATTTCCGTTCTCATCAGTAAAATTACTCATTAGCTCAACTCCGTTAAGGTACTAACCAATTTTTTTAAGAGTATACAATAATTTCATCATACGCGCAATATCATATTTGACAAAATTGCCCAAATGAAGTTTATTTTATTTCTTCAAGCTTTCCATGTTGCAAGTCAAAATACCACCCATAAATTTTCAAACGTTGTTCGCGACAAGCTTCTGCCACAAATGGGAATGTCATTAGATTATTCATTGAAATCCGAATAGCTTCTTTTTCACACAATGAACAAGCTTCTTCATTATCATGTTTTTGGCACAAACGGCGCATTTCAGGAGTGTCGGCAATTTCCAACCAAGTATCAATAAAATTGTGGTTATGATTATGCTCTTCCACCAGTGTTTTAATACCTCCGCATTGACTATGCCCCAAAACAATAATATTTTCCACCTTCAAATGCCTAACAGCATATTCCAACGCAGCCGAAGTACCATGACAATGGCTCATATCGCAATCAAACACCGGCACCAAATTTGCCACATTTCTAATCACAAAAATCTCCCCCGGAGCCGTTCCCAACAAAATCGATGGATCGACCCGAGAATCACTACAAGCAATCACCAAAGTTTTAGGAGATTGCCCCTTAGCATACAGCTCTTGGTAAATATGTTTTTGCTCCACAAAATATTTCTTATAAAACTCCTCAAATCCTGATAATAACTTTTGGATATTTGCCATCTCGCTGCTTTTCCTTCCCTACAAATTTTTAGGCTGCATTTTTCTTAAAGAATAACCCCATTTCCATAAAATAGTCTTAACAAAATTTTCAAATAAGCTAACATTCATCAAAAAAAACACCCTTTCGGACGGTTCTTTTTATTGGCAGGGGATATAGGGCAATTCACGGGCTCATAGCCTTTTGTCATTGAGCTTTACATATCTCAAGGTTTCAATAAATTATAAATTTCACGCTAAGAAATTCTGAAAAATTTTTACTTGCTTTTTCTTATCTACCGAATTTATAATGTATTTGTCAGAATTGATGGTCTGACTTAGGT
>CALXTR010000006.1 GCA_944391475.1 uncultured Alphaproteobacteria bacterium
TGGTGTTTCTGTGGAGGAGTTGCAAGAGAGTCAGGTCGCATAACCTCATTTAATCCTAAGTTACCGGTTAAACTTGCTGATGACCAAGAAGTTGTCCATAAAACAGGTAATGAAACAATTGAAGGGAACAAAACATTTTTACCAGATGCGAGAACGATTTATTTAAAAGACAATGGAACTGTTTTAGAAGATAGTCCTTCTATAAATCGGTATCCTTGTAGATTTATTTGGTTGGATAAAAACAACAAAGAAATCGGTTTCATGCAGATGTATGAGTATACTGACGGGAAAAGGAATATAGGTTTTGGGGTTAAGAAAAAAGATGACAGTAGCTATTTATCTGCAGCTTTTTGGGTAGAAAATAGCGGTAAAAGCTATATGACACTAGCAGAATCACCTGAATTAACAGATAAATCTAGTAAAGTACCTACCACACAATGGGTCAGAAACTATGGTGCTATATTAGATTATTCGGCAGGAATCACCATCACCGGAAACGGAGATAAAACCGCTCCTAAAAATGGTGTATTAATGATAAATGCCTCCACTCTTAATAACCAAGGAAATGAACAAGTAACCTTAGTAATTGAGGGCCAAACATTTTATTTTGGTAATGGCACCGTAAATTTAGATAGTCCACACATTGGACAAATATATTTTCCGATGAAATCAGGACAAAGCTACAACATCAGCTCTCCTAGATGGAACAAAATAACCGCCAGATTTTTCCCCTATGTATAAGGAGTTAGTAAAATGAATGAAGAAATTTTTGAAGAAGAAGTCATTGAGCCGATTGATGATAGAGCAGGAGCCGCCGCTGCATTAGAGGTTGAGCTTTCGACCGATATTACCATCTCAGATGATGAGCTTCTAAATGGCAATGAGGATAAAAAACCGGAGTATTTTGAAACCTTGCTTGACAGATTAAAAGATTGGGCAACAAATGAAAAAATTTTACTCCATTATCAAGGTGTTCATTTTGTTCAAATGATTGGGGAAAACACCTATTATATCGCTAATGACGATGGTACAATCTCAAGTTTTGCTGGATATCAGTTTGATGAAAACGCCATTAAGGCTGATGAAGAAATCATACAAGGATATGATGGTAAATACTATTTTGCCACTCAATGTCCCAAGCAACCTCTTGAGGAACTAAAACTAATCAAGAGAGCGGAAATTAACCAAGCTCGTGACAATGCAGAGCAGGGCGGTTTTGAATATATGGGCAAGGTATTTGACAGCGATGAAATCTCATGTATTCGTATGACCTGTGCAGCGCAGGCCATGCAACTAGCCACAATGAGTGAAGAAAATCCAACCATCACTTGGACTTGTCAAGATAACTCAACCATTGAATTGAGCCCATCAGAACTTTTAGGACTGGTAGTAGCTCTTGCAGAATGGTCAAACACATGCCATCAAAAAGCCACTGAACTAAAAGCCCAAATCACACAAGCCACCTCTGTAGAGGATTTAGAGGCGATTAATTGGAACTAAAAATTATTATTCTCATGGCAGAGAGTAGGAAACTACTCTTTGCCATTTTTTTTGTTGATTAAACATCACAAACCGCAAGTTACGAGTTGAAGAAGTGCAAATGAATAAGTATAATATAAGGCAACCAACAACTTTAGAAAGGTTCGAACATGGAAATACGCACCTCATCAATGCCAACGCTCAAAAAGCACTTCTGGCTTTATGTAATCACCATTGTAGCCTCACTTGGCGGCTTACTCTCCGGATTCGATATGGGAGTAATCTCCGGGGCACTATTATTCATCAAATCCGACTGGAATTTAGCCGAAGACCAACAAAGCTTATTAGTAAGTGCCGCCATCATTGGTGCTATTATCGGAGCTGCCGGCAATGGATTTCTTGCTGATTTATATGGTCGTAAAAAAGTCATTATCGCCACAGCCCTAATTTTTATTATCGCATCACTCATGTGTGCCTTTTCGCCCGATATCACATGGTTGGTCATTTCTCGAATGCTCATTGGTGTAGCTGTAGGTATGGTTAACTTTGTAGTGCCGGTTTATTTATCAGAAATAGCTCCACAGCGTATCCGCGGAATGTTGGTATCGCTGTTCCAATTGGCCATTACTGCCGGTATTTTATTTTCTTATTTGGTGAACGGAGCTTTTGCTGAAGCGTTATACAATTGGCGTTGGATGATGGGAGCAGGGGTCTTGCCCGCATTAGTTTTGTTAGTTGGTATTATTTTCTTGGAAGACACTCCTCGCTGGTTGTTAAGCAAACAACGTGAAAACGAAGCCAAAGCAGTGTTCAAGAAAATTGAACCCGACCAAAGTGTCACCAAACACATCAAAGAAATCAAGGAAAATTTGGCTGCCGAAAAGAGTGGAGACCACAAAATAAGTTTTCAAAGTTGGATGTTTATGCCGATTTTTGTTGGTGTAGGAATGATGTTCGCGCAGATTTGCACCGGAATTAACACCATTATTTATTATACTGCCACCATTTTCCAAAATGCCGGCTTTGCCTCCAATACCAGTGCAATCTATGCTACTATTGGTGTTGGCGCAGTCAATTTTGTAATGACCTTGGTTGCCATTTTCTTTGCAGACCGTTGGGGGCGCAAACCTTTGCTTTATGCCGGCTTATGGGGAATGTTGGTCGCCC
This sequence comes from uncultured Alphaproteobacteria bacterium, assembly GCA_944391475.1. GTDB lineage: Bacteria > Pseudomonadota > Alphaproteobacteria > RF32 > CAG-239 > MGBC133411. The sequence goes on from CALXTR010000006.1 coordinate 2,647, forward strand.
TGATTTGTTTGGGCACTGCCTTCCGCTATGGCGATGTCTTAGGAGAAAGCTTGCGTTGGGTTGCTGTTGGCAGTGTAGTTGTATACATTGCTTGCTTTGCCTTCAGTTTAGGACCGATTGGCTGGATTATGGTTTCAGAAGTATTGCCCTTAAAGATTCGCGGCTTTGCCATGGGAATTTGCACGGTTGCTAACTTTACTTTCAATCTGATTGTAGTTTCTTCCTTCCCAATTCTCACAGCCAAAATAGGTGAGGGCTATACATTCTGGATTTTCGGAGTAATTTCGGTCTTGTGCTTGTTATTTGTCTTCTTTTACGTTCCCGAAACCAAAGGCATTTCGCTGGAAAAAATCGAAGCCAACTGGCGCAACCGCATCTCAGCCCGCAAATTCTAAAGTTAAATTAAAGGCTTCCGCAAAGGAAGCCTTTAATCTTAACAATATAGTTGATTTTAATTTTCATAGAGTTTATCATACTTTCAACAAAAAAACTATTAACTTATTAAATACCAATTATCATGAATGCTTATCGTTACGTTTCTTATGTCATTGGGATGATACTAAGCTTCCCGATTAGAGTGTTGCATGCAGTACCTTTTGATGACAACATCAAACATACAGGGAAAATGCCTATAAGTAGCTCGCCTAAAAGTTCTTATTCTAATATGAATAAAAACAATAACTACACGAGCCAACAAGGAGTAAAAAGGAATTGCGGCCAATCTCAGCAAAATATCAGATTAGCCCACAAATCCAAACAACTCTAAAACGACAAGTAACAGTTAGCTGTAAAGCAATTAAAAAAGGACGTCATCATTGACGTCCTTTTTTGTATCAAAATCGATAAGTTAACCAACTCATATCTCTAATTACAAAAAAAACGGCCATAAAGGCCGTCTTTTTTGTAATGGCGGAGAGGAACGCTAAGCAAAAAACAACCGTTGCTCCGGTTGTTTTTGTCTGCAAGTTCTTGGGAACATCTTAACGAACTAGGGAAGCAGAGCAACCGCAGTGAGTTTAGATGCCCAAGAGGGCAGCTCTGCCCGGAGAAAACGAGCTTATTAAGCGAAGTTTGAGCCGTTCTCCGCAAAAAAAAATCCCGACATAAAAGTCAGGACTTTGTAATGGCGGAGAGGCAGAGATTCGAACTCTGGGAGGGGTCGCCCCCTCGACGGTTTTCAAGACCGCTGCATTAAACCACTCTGCCACCTCTCCACTATCAGTTTTTGTGGTTTACATCGCCTTTTTACCCAAAACCAAATAAAAGGTCAAGAACTATTTTTATATTTTATCAAATTTATTTAATTTTATAAATTTATTTACCTTTCCGATATAATATAAAACACAAATTATAGGGGTTGAGAATGAAGAAAAAACTGACACTTGCCACATTTTCATTTGCGCTCATGGTTTCTTGCTGCGCCTCATCAAGTGTGCTTCAAGATCCGGAGCATCATACTTATACCCTTTGGCTCAAGGATCTAAAGGCAGAAATGGTTTCTCGAGGCATTTCGCAAACCACTGTTGATAAAGCCTATGAAAAGACCGATTATTATCATCCCCAACCCGAAGTGGTCCGCATGGATCGCAGACAAGCCGAATTTGTCTTGACCTCACCAGAATACTTAAATCGTATGGTACATCCGACACGGATAAAGAAGGGGCGAGAAAATTACCAAAAATTATACCCTCTGTTCAAAAAAATTGAGAATCGCTACGGCGTCCAACCCGAATACTTGGTTGCTTTTTGGGGTGCAGAAACCAATTATGGTTCAAACTATGGCAATTTTCCGGTTATAGGCTCACTCACACAGCTAAGTTATGATAAACGCCGAGCCAAATTCTTTCGCGAACAACTATACCACGCCTTCAAAATACTTGATCAAAGCCAAATTGAGCCGGAACGCATGGTAGGATCATGGGCCGGCGCCATGGGACATTACCAATTTATTCCCTCAACCTTTAACTCCTATGCAGTTGACTACAATCACGATGGACAAATTGATATCTGGCACTCATTTGAAGACGCCGCAGCCTCAGCCGCCAATTATCTACACTCGATTGGCTGGAACGCAGAGCAACCCTGGGGAATGGAAGTGAGTTTACCTTGGAACTTTGATTTTGCTCAAAGCGGAAGAAGTCATGCAAAAACGATTCAAGAATGGCAAAAAATTGGGGTAAGGACACTAAAAAATCAAAAACTTCCGCTTAATCCTCAATGGCAAGGCACGGTTTTGCTCCCCGACGGCCGCAAAGGACGTGCTTATTTAGTACTCGATAACTTTTGGCTGATAATGAAATGGAATCGCTCCGAAAATTATGCCCTAGCCATTGGGCTCTTGGCAGACTATATCAAGACCGGCAAAAAATGGCAGGCTATTCAGCAAGCTCCGGCCACCAGACTCAAAACAGATGACATCACCAAAGTACAAGCTTTTATCAACAGACTGATCGGTAGTAATATTGCCGAAGACGGTAAACTTGGTCAGCAAACTCGCGAAGAAATCAAAAAAGTACAAGCTTTGGCCAAGCTCCCGGCTGATGGTTATCCTGATTATAATTTATTGAACAAAATCAATAATTACAATCCAGAAATTGGCTTTGCCGTACCGGTTCCCGACCGAAAATTACACAAGAAAAGATAATCTCTTTACGAATGCGTAAAAAGAGTATAAATTAGCTGTAATATTAAAGATGAGAATGGAATATCATAAATGAACTTAACCAAACAACACTTGCTCAGCCCCTTGGTAGCAGTCGGTTTGCTTTTGCTTTCGGGCTGTGCTTCAGACCGACTAAATCTGGGGGAACAATCACAACGCTCCATTTTCAGTGCCAAAGGCAGCAACTATAAGGTGGGCAAACCATACAAAATAAATGGACAGTGGTATTATCCCGCTGAAGACTATGATTACAGCGAAGTTGGTACTGCTTCTTGGTATGGCGAAGATTTCCACGCCAAATATACAGCCAACGGCGAAATCTATAATATGAACACCCTTACGGCAGCACATCGCACTTTACCCTTACCATCAATCGTCCGCGTAACTAATCTGGAAAACGGACGTTCTTTAGTTTTAAGAGTAAATGACCGTGGCCCCTTTGCTAAAAACCGCATTATTGATATATCTAAGCGCGGCGCTCAACTTTTAGGCTTCCAAAACAAAGGCATAGCCAAAGTTCGGGTTGAAATAATGGCCGATGAAAGTAAAGAACTGAAAGAAGCTATCCTAAACAAAACCGAAACCAAGTTGGCACTTCAAGAACCAATTCAAACTAGCCATAAAACCATTCCGCTCCGCCGTAGCAACACCAACACTTCTGGAAAATATTTTGTGCAAGCCGGAGCATTTAGCAGCCGCGAAGTTGCCGACAATTTAACCACCAAACTAAACCGTTTTGGCAATATCAGCACCATGCCTGCAGATGTCAATGGCAACCGTTATTATCGGGTACGTATGGGCCCATACACTTGCGAAGCCGATGCCAAGAAAGCTTTGGCGCAAATAGAAAACTTCGGCGTTGCCGGAGCCGCCGTAATCAAGGACTAAAAGATTAAAGAGGTAAAAATGTTACTAAGCAAAAAATTATATTTAAGCACATTGTTAGTTTCAGGAGTTTTGTTTGCAGGAATCCGCTCTGCCAATGCTATTGAAACCACAGCTAAAAATGTTTTGGTTATGGATTATGAAACCGGACAATACCTCTATGCTAAAGATCACCAAAAAATGATTCCGCCGGCTTCCATGAGTAAGCTGATGACAATTTACATGATTTTTGAAAAACTAAAAGATGGATCATTGTCGCTTGATGATACTTTTACAGTTAGCGAAAATGCCTGGAGAAAAGGCGGAGCAGCGAGCGGAAGTTCGACCATGTTCTTAAAAATTGGCGAAAAAGTTCCGGTTCGCGATTTAATCCAAGGCATCATTGTCCAATCAGGTAACGATGCCTGCATTGTTGCAGCCGAAAATCTATCCGGCAGCGAAGAAGATTTTGCCTCTGATATGCAAAAGAAAGCACGCCAAATCGGCTTAACACACAGTTCCTTTGCAAATTCTACCGGTTGGCCACACCCCGACCACCTCATGTCGGTAGAAGATTTAGCCAAACTGGCCCGACTGATTATTTCTCAGTTTCCGGAGTTTTATCACATTTTCTCAGAACAAAACTTCACCCACAACAACATCAAGCAAGGTAATCGCAATCCGCTTTTGTATAGTATGCCAAATGCTGATGGTCTGAAAACTGGTCATACCGAAGAAGCCGGTTTTTGCCTTGTTGCATCTGCCAAAAAAGATAATCGCCGATTGATAAGCGTCATGGCCGGTCTAAAAAGCAACAAAGAACGCTCCGAAGAGGCAGAGAAACTAATGAGCTGGGGCTTTAGAGAATTTTCAAACTACACCATGTTCAAAAAAGATCAAGTCATTGCCGAAATTCCGGTATGGCAAGGCGATGAAAACTCGGTAAAATTGATTGTTGATCATGATATTCGCCGTACCTTAAAGAAAAGTAGCGTTAACAAAATCAAGATGACCGCAGTTTATGATAAACCTCTGACCGCTCCAATTAAAAAAGGAGACAAACTCGGTGTAATTAAGGTTGATATTCCAGGACAAGGCAACTTTGAAATTCCGCTGACTTCAGACCGCGATGTCAACAAACTCGGTTTCTTTGGTCGGATAATGTCAAACTTGCGTTATCTATTGTTTGGAGAAATCTAAGATGAGTGGACAACGCGGCTATTTTATCACCTTTGAAGGCGGAGAGGGCACAGGCAAATCCACTCAGCTGAAATTATTGGCCGATTATCTTAGTTCCAAACACATTCGTAACATTCAAACTAAAGAACCCGGAGGAACTCAGGTTGGGTTGGAGTTGCGTAAACTGTTGGTATGCGGAGACAAAAACAAATTTGACCCCATCGCCGAGGCTTTATTATACTATGCCGACCGTCGAGTCCACTTAGTAAACAAAATTTGGCCGGCATTAGAAAATGGCGAGTGGGTGCTAAGTGATCGCTTTGCCGATTCTACTATGGCATATCAGTACTATGGCTATGAGAAAAGAGTAGCAAAAAGCGTTTTGGAACAATTATATAATTTGACTGTCGGCAATTTTAAGCCCGATTTAACCATTTTGCTGGATATTGACCCCAAAATCGGTTTACAACGCTCTCTGCAAAAAGCAGCTGGCATGACCGTAAAAGAAACCCGTTTTGAAAGCCGTGAACTAGACTTTCATCATCACATGAGAGAGGGCTATCTTGAAATGGCCTCAGCAGAGCCGAAGCGTTTCGTAGTTTTAGACGCCGACAAAAGCATTGAGGCTCTGCACCAAGACGTGGTAAAAGCAATCAATGAAAGGTTTAAGATAAGCTAATGCCCGAAGGCGCAGTTAACATATCTCCGCGTGATAACGACTATCTTTTAGGACATGAAGAAGCCGAGCAGTTTTTGTTAGAAGCCTGGAAAAACAATTCCTTACACAACTCTTGGCTTTTTTCTGGTATTGAGGGCATCGGCAAAGCCACTTTAGCCTACCGCTTTGCACGCTTTTTACTTTCTGCCGATACCAATAAAGCCCAAGAATATACTAGTTTAAGCATCGGCAAAGATAATCAAATTTTTAAGCTGGTTTCACAAAACTCACATCCAGACTTAAAAATCATTGAAAGAGATTATACCGATACCGACCGCCGCAAAATTTTGAAAGCCATTAAAGACGGGGAGGCGCTTTCACAAGAAGAGCGGCAAAACCTGAAACGATCTGCCTTCATAAGGGTAGACGATGTCAGAACCATAAACGAGTTTTTATCCAAACGCTCCTCACAAGACGGCTGGCGTGTAGTGATAGTTGATAGTATTGATGACATGAATACAGCCAGCGCCAATGCCATCTTAAAGATTTTGGAAGAACCGCCCTATAAAACCGTGATGATACTAATCTCTCACAATCCCAACCGCCTTCTTCCGACCATCAAGTCGCGTTGCGCCAAATTACTCCTAAAACCCTTAACTGAGACCAATTTAGGAAGTTTATTGCGCCGTTATCGCCCCGAACTATCTGAGCCGGCAATTAAAAGTCTGGTAGGCATTAGCTCTGGCAGCATCGGGCAAGCTATTAACTATGCAGACAACAATGCCATTGAGCAATATGAAAAGCTCAAAAACCTAGTTACCTCCGGCAGCAATATCAAACTCAGCGAACTTTTGAGTTTTTGTGACACTGCCGCTCAAGATGAGGATACCTATTATCTGGTCGAAAGCCTAATTTTGAAACTCTACCGACAATTGATGCACGAGGTCAACAATGTTGAATCACTTGCTCAAAGCTGGGAAGAAAGTATCAAAATTTTTAGCGAAACCGATAGCCTCAACTTAGATAAAAAACAAGCTTTACTAAGCATCATCACCAATTTGAATAAAAGGATAAATAATGTTAATTGACAGCCATTGTCACTTGGACTTCAACGACTTTGAGGAAGATTTTGAAGATATCATCGCCCGTGCTCAAGAAGCCGGTGTAACTGCCATGCTCAATGCCGGCAATAACATCAATGAGTTAGACCGGCAGTTAGAATTGTCAGAAAGCTACCCGTTCATATACACAGCCGTTGGCGTCCACCCTCATAATGCCGCCGAATATCCCGAGATTAAAGCTCAAGATTTCATTGAAAAATCGAGCCACAAAAAGGTAGTCGGGATAGGTGAGTGCGGACTTGACTACTACTATGATTATTCCCCCAAAGATGTGCAACAACGAGTTTTTGTTGAACAAATCATTGCCGCACAAGAAACCGGATTACCGCTGATTATCCATACCCGTGATGCCGACGATGATACAATTGCCATTCTAAAAGAGCACTATAGTCAAAAACCTTTTACCGGTGAAATACATTGCTTTTCTACCTCACGCAAATTAGCTGAGTTTGCCTTATCAATAGGTTTTTATATCTCTGCATCTGGTATCATTACCTTTAATAAATCCGGCGAGCTAAGAGACATATTTAAGGATATTCCGCTAGATAGACTGTTAGTTGAAACAGATTCTCCGTTTTTAGCTCCAATTCCGATGCGCGGACGCCGCAATGAACCATCTTATGTGCGCTACACAGCAGAAAGATTAGCTCAACTAAAAGAAATTCCTTTTGAGAAGCTAGCGCAGATTACATCTGACAATTTCCACAATCTGTTCCGCAAGGCTAGCGATAAGGGGAGGTATGATTATCAATGAACAGACTAATAATCTTGGGATGCGGAGCAGCCATGGGCGTTCCGTCTTTAGGACGCGGCTGGGGAGAATGCAATCCTGAAAACTTAAAAAATAATCGCTTAAGAACTACTACTTATTTGGAATATAATGGGGTTAAACTCTTAATTGACACCAGTCCGGATTTGCGTACTCAGTTGATTAATCAAAACATTCGCAACATTGATGGTGTTCTATACACTCACTCACACGCCGACCACTTACATGGAATTGATGACTTGCGAGAGATTAACCGCATCAGCAGACAAAGCCTGAATTTTTATGCTGGTAGATTAACCTACAAGGCCATCAAAAGAAGGTTTGAGTATCTGATAGCCTCCGTTAAAAAGACCAACAATGTTATGCAGCGTCCAAGTTTGGTGCCAAATGTCATCAAACCCAATCATCCATTTTATATCAAAGGGGTTAAGATTACACCAATAAAGCTCAAGAACCATTGTCCCGAGTGCCTAGGCTATGTTTTTGATGATGGAGAATATGTCCATATAGCCGATTTTAAGTCTTTAGCCAGCAGCGCCTACAAGATGATAAGCAAGCAACCAAAGCTCATGACCATTCCTCTCACTACCATCAAAGGTGAGGTTCAGCATGCAAGTTTGGAAGAGATAATGGCCGTAATCAAACAAATTAATCCGCAAAAAGTATTGATTAACCACATGACAAATGAATGTGACTATGATAACATCAATCAACTCACACCGGATTTTGTCCGTCCAGCTTATGATAATTTGATAGTAGAGTTTTAGAAAGTAAGGAGAAGAAAATAAATGTTATGTATCTACCACATTGCCGACCATGATGGCAAAGGTTCCGCAGCAATCGTAAAAAGCATTTACCCCGAAATTGAGTGCTTTGGCCTAAACCATGATATGGAACTTCCCCTAGAAGAAATTCAAAAACACGATAAAATTATCGTTTGCGACATTGCTCTTCCGGTCAAAATGATGTTTGAATTAAGTGAAACCAAAGACTTTACATGGATTGACCACCACATTTCCGTCATTAAGGAATATGATGAATATATGGCAACCGGAAAATACAAGCCCATCAAGGGATTAAGACGTTCCGGCACTGCTGCTATTATGCTGACCTGGGAATATTTCCACCCAGAGAAAGAAGCCCCGCTAGGCGTTCAACTTTTGGGCTTAAACGATTTATTTGACCTTCGCGACGAACGAGTTAGACCCTTTGAATATGCCTTTCAGTCATTAGGCGTTAACCGCCCCCAAGACGACACCTGGAAGCAACTGCTCAACAACGAAATTGACATTCCGGCCATGGTAGAGAAGGGGAAAGCCATTTTATCTTGGATAAAGATTCGCAACTACCGGTTAGTCCGCTCAATGGCCTTTGAGAGCGAAATTTGCGGCTATAAGTGTGTTTGCTCCAATATGCCGCAAGGATATTCAGAATTTTTCGATTCGCTTGAAAATTTATCTGATTACCAAGTTTTGGTCAATTTCTACAAAAACCGCAAAGGTGGCTGGAATTTAACCTTTTATTCCAACCATCCCGATGCAGATGTATCCAAAATAGCCGCAACATTTGGAGGAGGAGGCCATAAAGCCGCTGCCGGAGCATCTAACTTGAAAAACTTACCCGAATTTTTACAAAACGGACAACCTCGTCCGTTCTATCCTAACAAACAGCCTTAAAACTGTTTAAAATAAGGCAAAAGCCGGGGTTTCCCAACTCCGGCTTTTTAAATTAAACTTACAAAATTATGATCACATGAATCACAGTATTGGTCACAAGGATTAGTGTAACCAAAAATGGCAAAAGAAAATTACTATATCCTCGAGTGAAACTAAAAAAACATGCCTCAGCACATAATTTAGTTCCCACATCATAATTTCAATAATTGTAAAAAAGATAACATTTTGTTAACACTGATTTGCCATAATGTCAACAAAAATTTGCCAAAAAAAATTTCGCTTGAGAAATTTCATAAATAGCAATAGAATTTTTTAAGGTTAAATAATATCTCAAATACATCAAAAAATACGGAAGATATCAATGAGAAAACAAAACAAACCCCGTTATAATCAAGATGAAATCACCCCAAGCAAAGGCCTACTTGGCTTCATCCACAAAATGGTTATGGTGTTGCTATGGCCGCTGCGCAAGCCCTATATTGCCATTCCGCTCTTTATTTTGATGTATCTAATTCCCACGTTCATCGGAGCTCGTCCAAACGAAGTACATATTTGGTATTACAACAAAATTAAAGGATTTTTCACTCCGGTTAGCAAACAAATTGTTAACAAAAGCAAAGAATTGGCTCAAAACGCTCCTTTTGAAATTCCAAGCTTATCTGAACTCAAAGATAAAGTTATGCCCAAATCAGCTTCAGATACTTCTCAAACCAATCCGAAATTAGAGGAATATAACAAAGAGCAAGAAATCCGCCGTAAAACGTTTGACAAAGCCAAACAAGCACAATCTCCGTATAGCATAGATATCATGTCTCAGCCAGATCAGCCTAATGCCCCTAAATTTGAAACCAAACCCAAAGCAACTGAGGCAACAACCCCCACCGATGTAGAACAATCTCCCAGCCAATCTGAGCCGGCAGATACATCAATAGCCAAAGCCAAACAACGCAAATTAGATTTAATATATCTAGAAACTCCTCAAGAAATTATCGGTGAAGCCCATGTCGTAAGCGCCAATGAAATCATTATTAACGGAAACGATATTTTCTTGTTTGGCATATATGTTGATCCCAATAGTCGTAACGGAAACATTGGTAAAGATTTCCTGAAAGATTTCATCGGAGAAGATCCCGTAAAATGCATTATTGAAGCCTACACCAAACAAGGCATTGCCACCGGTATGTGCTATGTCCGCCAAATCAGCATTAATCACACCATGGTCAATAACGGCATCTCTCAAGATGTTGCGCTCTAGTAACCAAATTTAGAATAAGGAAAACAAGATGTGGCAACCGGTATTAATGATAAGTGGATATTTCATCAGTGTCCTCGGACTGGCAATGCTATTTCCGGCAGCATTAGATATATATGACCACCACACATCATGGTCGCCATTTTTATCTTCCTCAATCATCGCCTTGTTTTTTGGTATGTCCATGTTTTTGGCAAACAAAACCCGCATCGATAGGGTCAGCCTGCAACAAGGTTATCTCTTAACCGTAGTAAGTTGGTTTTCAGTCACCATTGTTGCCGCAATTCCTTTCTTGATGTATGGAACGGTAGATAATTGGGCAGATGCAATTTTTGAAGCATCATCAGGTATCAGTACGACCGGTGCTACAATCATCACCAATCTCGATGAAACCCCACGAGCCATTTTGCTTTGGCGTGCCATCTTAAATGGGTTAGGGGGTATTGGTATTGTTATTTTTGCCATTGCGATGCTTCCGTTTTTAGGCATTGGCGGCATGCAGATTTTCCAACACGAGAACTCCGATTTTAGCGATAAACTAATGCCTAAAATCAGCTACATAGCAAAAAGAATAATCTTTATTTATGTTCTATTAAATACCTCCTGCTTACTATGTCTATACTTTGCCGGCATGGGTTGGTTTGATGCCCTTTGCCATGCTTTAGCCACCATTTCGACCGGAGGCATGTCAACTAAAGATGCATCTGTAGGCTACTTTAATAGTGCTGCCATTGACTATGTTATAACCATCTTCATGATTTTAGGCGCTATTCCGCTAACCCTTTATCATAGTATCTTAATCAATAAAAGTACTAACTCACTTCGTGTAGAGCAAGTACGCTTTTTCCTAAAATTGCTCGTAATGTATATTGGTCTCACAGCCTTATGGCTGGTTTATACCGGCAAATATGATTTTGTTGAAGCTCTCCGCTATGCTTCGTTCAACGTGGTGTCTATCACAACATCTACCGGCTTTGTTACTACCGACTATCTAGAGTGGGGAGCCTTTGCATCTACCATATTCATTATATTTGCACTAACCGGAGGCTGCACCGGTTCAACTTCAGGCTCAGTTAAGATTTTTCGCTGGCAGGTTGTAATTGCCTTTTTGAAAAAATCCCTCATCACCGCCATTGAACCCAATCGAGTTGTTCCTTTTAAGATTGGTCGTTTATCAAGTGATAATGCTCTTATAAACTCTGTGTTTGTATTTCTTTCAGCCTACATCTTCAGCTTATTAATCCTAAGTACCCTAATTGCAGTCACCGGACTTGACTTCACAACTGCAGTCGGTTCAGTTATTGCGTGTATTACCAATTCCGGTCCTTCCATCAGCCCCATCACCGGACCAGACGGCAACTACTTTGGCTTAAGCGGATATTGTAAATATATTCTCTCTTTTGCCATGCTACTGGGGCGTCTGGATGTATTAACCGTAATTGTTATTTTCTCTCGTAGTTTTTGGAGAAAATAAAGCAAATCTCAATACAACCAATATCAAACTCACAAAAAAAAGCGCAAAATGCGCTTTTTTTATAAATAAATGATAGTTAATAACTATTCGGAAAAATCAATCAATTGGTCATCTAACATACCATTTTCTTCAAATTCCTCAACCGGCATCATATCATCAGCGGCCTCAACAATATTCGGATTATCAAATTGAGGCTCACTAGCTGGCGGCATATTTTCAGACGCCTCATGATTATCTGTACTTACCAAAGCAGAAGGCACTTCATCAGTATCCTGTAGATTATTAACTGTTTCTGCCGACATTGATTGTTCTTCACTATGTGGCATTGATGGAGGTAAATTTTGAGGTAATTGCTTACTCTCAACCTCATCTGCAGTTTGAGCAGCATCATCAAGAGTATCGGAATTATCATTAGCAATATTAACTAAAGACTGAGGCACTCCGTCTCCCTGCACATTTTGTACTTCAGCGCTAATTTCTTCACTATTTTGCGCTGAAACTTCCTTATTTAGCGAAAAATCTTTCACTTCAGCAGCGTTTTTATCCAAGACCTCATTTGTTGGCTGAGCTTGTGCTAAATTTGCGTTTTCAGCTCCATCTGTTTTGCCATTTAGCAAATTTTCAGGAACATTTTCTGCATCAGCAGGCTCGTTTTTATCCAAATTCTTAGCTTGAGGAATTTGCTCACGAACTTTCAGCTCTTCAGCGGTCATAATCTTCAAACGAGGATCAACTTTGCCATTTTCACAGTTTAACAACCAAATATCATAAATTGGATGTTCCACCGGATTAAGCGACGGAGAAGAAGAAATCATCCAACCCCGAAAGATATTAACCGGATTTTCGCTCTTATAATTGTCCACCACATCAACAAAAGCAAAATTTTCCGGTGTTTCTTCCGGCGGACGAGTTTTACAAGCCCGCACCACAATAGAGAAACTACCATATTTCACTTCGCTGTTGACCGGCACATCAATCACTCGAACCATACCGGTAATCTTGTCCATTGCTTGCATGCGAGCAATATTGGTATCAATCTCACTAGCTTGCGCAGCGGTTGCGTTCAGCGCAAAAGCAACTCCTGAAATTGACAATAAGAGTTTGAGCTTATTTTCCATTATCTGTCACCATGAAAATGATTTCCCCAACCATATCTTCCAAAGTCTTAAAGTCTTTAGTATTGGTTATAACATCACCATCTTGCAAAAATTCGGTTGCTTTTCCTGGTTCAATTTTGATGAACTTATCACCAACCAAACCAGAACTGGCAATTACTGCTGTGCTGTCTTTTGGCAACTTGATGTTAGATGCCAAACTCATTTTAATTTCGGCTTCATAATTGTCCCCATCAAGTTGTTGTCCGACCACGGTACCAACCTTAATACCATTAATTCTGACATCAGATCCAACATTTAAGCCGCCAACTTTCAGGAAACGAGCCGTAACATTATAACCTTTCACCACCTGCAAATCAGATACATTATAAGCAAAATAGAGGAAGAAAGCCGCAACAAACACAACGACTAAACCCATAATTGTTTCTACTGGTCTCTTATTCATCAAAAAATCTCCTTGCCTGGTATATTATCTTTCTATCATTGACACTTAAATTAATTATTTTGAGCTTTGCACTTAGCGGCATCTTGAACCAATTGTTCACGGTTAGCCTTACCGATACTAACAATTCGATCGAGCAGTTCCTCAATCACCATTGCATCTTGAGTATAAGCAAACTCGCCGCCCGGAGCAATCATATCCTCAGACCCGCCCGGTTCAACTTCAATATATTTTGCTCCCATCATGCTGCCACTTACAATAGATGCACTGCTATCATCGGGGATATTGATACCATCTTTAATTTCCATGGTCAAAACCGCCTTAAAATGCTCATCTAACTTTGCATCAACCACTTTCCCGATATTCATACCGGCCATCCGCACCCAGTCACCGACCAGCAATCCGTCAGTCCGATTAAAACGAGCAGTCACCGAATAGTATTTACCGTTATCGAGTTCGACTTTTTTGTGATTATTAACAAAATAAAGCAACACAAGCAACAATATCAGACTGATATAAAGCCCGACTTTTAAGAACTTGGTCTCATCGCGAGAATAATTTTCCTCTGCCATCATTAGCTCCATAAATTATCAAAAATTGATTTATCATACCAAGTTTTACATAGAAATAAACAAAAATAACCAGTTTTTCAGCACCTTTTTGCAATACTCAAAAATAATCCTTACACTTTAAAATAAATTTGTTAAAATAGATAAAAACAGTTGGCAGGAGGAACTAGATGCTTGTAGTAAAAAAACTCTCCAAAAATTTCGGTCGTATCCGCGCCGTTAACAATGTCAATTTTTCACTAAAACGCGGAGAAATCGTCACTTTGCTGGGCCCTAACGGCGCCGGAAAAACCACTTTGATGCGCCTAATCAGCGGTTATTTAGAACCAAGTTCAGGTAGTGTCCGTATTTTAGAACATGATGTTACTACCGAGCGCCAAGAAGCCCTAAAAAACATTGGTTATGTACCTGAAAACAGCCCCTTATATGGTGATATGACCGTTTTTGAGTACTTTTTATTCATCGCCAAACTCCGCCACATGAGCGATTCTTCTTTTCAAGAGCGCTATAACGAGATAGTGAATAATTTTGAATTAAAAAGCGTTATAAACCAACGCATTGAAACCCTTTCCAAAGGTTTCAGGCACCGCACAGCCATTGCCGGAGCGTTGTTAACCAAGCCCCAAATTTTGATATTAGACGAACCCACCGAGGGCTTAGACCCCAACCAAAAACATGCTTTCCGCGAATTCTTAAAGAAATATGGCGAAAATAACTTAGTCGTGGTATCCACCCACATCATGGAAGAAGTTGAAGCCTTGGCCACCCGCGTGATTATGATGAATAAAGGTAGGATAATCAAAGATTCGACCGCCTTTGACCTCAAAAACTTTGCCAAAAGCCAAAATCTGGAAGATGCCTTCCGCCAAATTATCAACCAATAGGAGTGACTATAATGTTGTATCAAACCTATGTCATTTTTGCCAAAGAGTTTGGCGGATATTTCCGCAGCCGTCTGGCCTATTTTTTGCTTGGAGCCTACGCGTTTATCTCCATGTTTGCCGCCTTTTATATGGGAGGATTTTTCGAACTTAACAATATGGAACTCTTCTCCTTCTTTTATTTTCAAGGAGACATATTTGCGCTCTTAGTCCCCGCAATCACCATGCGCTTGTGGGCCGAAGAACGTCGCTCCGGCACTATGGAAGTCTTGCTCACTCAGCCCCTGAGCTATACCTCAGTAGTTTTGGGCAAATTTTTCTCAGCTTGGCTATTTTGCACAGTTTTGCTGGTTTTGACCATGCCGTTTTTGTTCTCGGTTGGAAGTTTCTACCCGCTAGATTACCTAAACATTTTGTGTTCATATCTTGGCTGTTGGTTCATTGCCGGTGTTTTTTGCGCAGTCGGTTGCTGTGTATCTGCTTTCAATAAAAGCCCGGTCATTGCCTACATTGCCACGCTGATTTTATCACTCATTATCAGCACCGGCAATTTCGACTTTTTGATAAGCGAGTTTGGTTTCTCCAGCAACATTATGATAAGAACCATACAATCGCTCAACTTTTCCAAACATTTTCAAGATTTAAGCAGCGGACAGCTTGGTCTTGATAATATCATTTATTATCTCAGCATGATGATTTTGCCACTTTGGCTCAATGTCATCACGGTAGAATATAAGAAAAGCTAGGAAAGGAGAGGGAACATGAACATTTCATCTGCCAAAATCCGCAACCTTCAAAAACATGGCTCTATTGTCTTGTTTATACTGATTTTATTGGCATGTTTTGTACTGCTCAATATGTCCGCAGGCCTACTGTTTGCAGACCGCAAACTCGACCTCACTCATGACCAACGATACACTTTCCGTGCTCAGACCAAGAAAGCACTAAAAAATCTTTCTCAGCCCATAAACATCAATGTCTATTACTCATCAAACATATACAAAGACTACCCTTTGTATGCGCAATATGCACAAATTGTGATGAGAATGCTCGACCGCTATCGTAATGAATCAGACAACCAAATAAAAATCAATATCTTTAACCCCGAACCATATAGTAGTGTTGAAGAAGATGCAAAGCGCTATGGCTTAAGAAAATTTTCTGCTGCCAACAATGAAAATGGCTACTATTTTGGAGCCGTTATGACCAATGCTCAAGGCAAAAGCTATGTAATCCCATATTTTCAGAGCTTGCGACAAAACTATCTGGAAAATGACTTAACCCGAGGTATTGAGGCTCTAAGCGGGTTTAAGCGCCAAAAGATTGGCATTATGTCA
Organism: uncultured Alphaproteobacteria bacterium; assembly: GCA_944391475.1. Lineage (GTDB taxonomy): Bacteria > Pseudomonadota > Alphaproteobacteria > RF32 > CAG-239 > MGBC133411. Next base: position 18,646 of record CALXTR010000006.1, read on the forward strand.
CCGGATTTACCAATTATTGATACCACATACCGTGGACGCAAGGCAGACCAAGACTGGACCTTTGTCAAACTTCTAAGACAAGATTATAATGTAGTTGAAGTTTCCTCCGGCAGCCCCCAAATCCCGCTTGATGTCAACACGCTTATCGTAATCAGTACTCGCCAACTTTCTACTGTCGGCATGTATGCAATTGACCAGTTTGTCATGCGCGGAGGCAACCTGTTAGTTTTGGTTGATCCTTTTTCAGAATATGAAGACAACCTAAAAGGTATCACCGAACAAGTTGGCTCTGACATTAACTTATTGCTCAAAAACTACGGTATCGACTACCAAAACGATAAAGTGGTAGGCGATATGGAACTTTCCGAAGAACTTACATTTGCCGATGGATCAGTGCGCAAATATTCTCCGTGGTTTAACCTCACCAAGCAATATATCAATGATAATCACCCCATAATCCAAAACCTAAGTTCAATTAGTTTCAAAACACCGGGAAGCTTGCTTTTAGAACCCGTTGAAGGCGCAAAGACTTCAATTTTGCTCCAAACCTCGGCAAAATCTACCAGCATCGATGCTAAAATTGCCAAATATGGCGACAAATTGGAAGTTGTTAAATTTATGCAAGAAAACAGCACTCCGGTTATCCTTGCGGCTATGAGCCAAGGTAATTATCACAGCATTTTCGACAGCGATCCTTTTGAAAACAGCCAGCTTTCAGAAGAATTATTGCCATACATATCAAGCAGCATTTCACCGGCTCAAATCATTGTTGTTGCCGATTCTGATTGGATATATCAGCAAAACTGGGTTAGCATGGGTTTCCGTACCGGTGGAAAAATTGACGAAGTTGTACCCAATAATAATAACTACGACTTTTTGTTGCGCTCGGTTGATTATTTAAGCGGCAATGCCAATGCGTTGGCTATTGGCAGCAAAGAGATGACCAACCGCGATGACACCATTCGCCGCCGATTAGAGCAAATTACTGCTTCTGAGTATGCTGAACGCTATGACGAGCTGCAACAAGATTTTGAGCAACAAAAACTGACCTTAAATACCACATTGCAAATGATAAAAAATCAGGAAATTGCAGCCTCAGTTAAACTATATAGCGAAATTCAGGAAATGCAGCGCAATCTCCAAAAGAAAGAAGAAGAAATGCGCCGCATGGAGTATAAAATAAAACAAGAAAGCGAAAATGCCATCAATGGTATTGTCACACTTAATGTCTTGATTTTCCCACTCTTGGCACTGTTGGTTGCATGGATATTAGATATCCTCATTCATCGCCACTATGCCCGTCGTGCTGAAAGGTTGCTCCATGACTAAAAAAAGCATAATAATCAGTTTAGTATTAATGTTTGCCTCCATGATACTTGCTTTTTGCGGTATCTGGCTAACCAATATGGAAGAGCAAAGCAACCTTTCGGGCAAACTGATATTTGAACAAACTTCAAACCAAGGCGCCGACTTTGATCGCACCATAATCACCAATGCCGACACCACAATCACCATAGAGCTTAAAGACGGTTTTTGGAAAATTCCCGAAGCTCACGACTACTATGCCAACTTTGCCTTGGCAAATGCCTTGTTCATGAACATGAACCAAAGCCGTTATTTTATTGAAATTGACACCAAAGATAAAACCTTGGCCGAATTTAAGCTTCTCATGCCAGGGAAGGGGGATGCTTCCTCAAGCGGCACCTTAATTCAAACTTTTGCTAACGGTAAGGTGTTAGACGAAGTCCTGATTGGCAAAAACACCGAAGATAATCTCTATACTTATGTCCGCAAAAAAGATGATAATCATGTCTGGCTAGTCAACAATGACTTCACCTTACCGCAAAAGCTATATTCGTGGTTTCAGCAACCTTTGTTAAACTATGCACCAGAGCAGATTAAAACCATATCTTCTGATTTTAATGGTCAAGAAATTGAATATACGCGCACAACCAATCGCGAACCATATACCAATCAAAAAGGAGAAAAAGAGAGCCTAACCTTATTTGCAGACGTTTTTTCTTTTCTCACTTTTCAGGAGGTAGTTCCAGAAGAAAACTTTAATCCTGAAGAATATCCGCTTCACCGAGACTTTGAAATTACTTTGTTCAACGGTTTAGTCACCCAGATAAGATTATTTAGCACTCAGGAGCAAAAAACTTTCTGGGCACAAATAAAAATCTCAGCCAACCGCCTTCCAACTCGCGGAGTTAATGATTATATAAAAAATAACAGTTTCTACTACGATGGCTGGCTTTTCAAGCTTGCCCCCGAAACTGGATATATTTTATTTAATACATTAGCCCAGAAGGAACAATGAGCAACCAAGGATGTGACTTTAAACCACTGGCAGACGCCGCGACAGATATCTTACTCAAGATAAACAAACAAGGAAACGTAATCCTTGCCAATCAGAACGCGCATATTTTAGGACTAAATGAATATGCCGACAGCCTTACTCAACTATTACCAGAGTCCAAATTTCCTGATTTTTACCGCTTATGTAAACAAAGTATAGAGCTCCAAACACCGGAAATAGGACATTTTCGAATTGGCGATAGATTATACCAAACTCATTTTCATCCCAAGCTAACAGATTGTATTGTCTGTTTGCGTGATATTACGGAACCTGCCGAAATATCATCAGAGCTCAAACAAGTTAGCTCCAGATTAAACTTTGCTGAAAACATCGCTCAACTTGGCTATTGGGAATTTGACTGGCGCCATAAGCGCATTTACTGGTCGGCTCAAATGTATAAAATATTTGGACTAAACCCACAAACAGTGCACTATAAACGCAATATATTTAAGGACTATGTCTACCCAAATGATTTACCCCAATATTGGGAGAACCTAAAGAAACTCATTCGACATCGCCAGCCGGTTGAGGGGCAGCTAAGGATACGTAGAGCAGATAATACGCTAATTTATTGCGCATACAAAGCTTCAATCATGCAAGATAAAATAGCCGGAACATTTCAAGACATCACGCAATTCATCAAAATACAGCAAGAACTTGAAAAAGCTAAATTTAGCGCCGAAAAGGCAAATCGTGATAAATCATACTTTTTGGCACAAGCCAGCCATGATTTACGTCAACCGATGCAAGCACTCAACATTTTCATTGCCACCCTATTTGAAGAGGGATTATCTTCTAGACAGCACGAAATTTTGAGCAAAATTGAAACCTCAGCCCACAATCTTAATAATCTTCTCAACAATTTGTTAGACATTTCCAAACTTGAATCCGGCGGCATTAAATATGAACCCCAAGAGTTTAATATCGGGCAATTGATAAAAAATATTTCCCATGAATATTCCGAGCTTGCCTCATGCAAACACATCAAATTTCATGCTTTGGTGCATAATGGAGAAGTATACAGCGATCCCATACTCATTGAGCGTATTATTCGCAATCTTTTAAGTAATGCCTTTAAGTATGCCAAAAGCAAAATCGTTTTAGGGTGTAAACGGCAGCAAGATTATATCAGAATCATGGTTTTAGATAATGGCCCAGGAATATCAGATGATGACAAGAGCAAAATTTTTGACGAATTCTACCAAAGCCCGCAAATAACAGACAATCGAAAACACGGAGCCGGCTTGGGTCTAACGATTGTCAGCAAAATTGCCACCGTTATTGATACCAAAATAGAAATCACCACCATTCCCGGACGGGGCTGCTGCTTTTCATTTTTACTGCCGCTGTTAAAATTTTAGAAAAGCACAATAAGCATGACAACCGGCACAAAGACAGCACCGCGGATATAGGGTATATACGCAACCAAGTGATGCCTCAGGCGCTGCCTGAAACCCTCTAATAGGAATAAACTTCCACTAGCTAACGCAAGTGGTATTACCTGTTCCGAACTACGTTCGCCCTGCCCAAAGGCTTCGCAAGCCTAACGGCTGGGCAGGTATGTCTACATCTACCTGCTTACGCAGGTAGTGTTACGTTCGAATCATAAAAAAACCGCCTTAATAAAATAAGACGGCTTTCACAATGGTAGGCGCGTGGGGGTTCGAACCCCAGACCCACTGATTAAGAGTCAGTTGCTCTACCAACTGAGCTACGCACCCACAACAACAAAGTTGTGTTCAACAACAAGGGCAATATAAACCGCATAATTTTTTTTTGCAACAGAATTTTGCAAAAATATATAAAAAAATTTAATAAGGAATTTTATCTTTTTTATTCAGCCACTTATTCATAACTTTGACTGCATCATCATTTTTAAGCTGTATGACCTTCAACACATCATCTTCATAAAAGATTCGGTCGCGAAACCCAATATTTTCAGCATCATAACGATCAGCGGCAAAATAAATTTCTTTAATATTAGCCCATTTAGCTGCATTCAGACACATTGGACAGGGCTCACAAGAAGTATACAACACACAACCGGATAAATCAAAACTCTTGATATTTGCACAAGCATTCCGAATAGCAACAATTTCGCCATGAGCGGTTGGATCATTATCAAGCACGACATGATTATAACCTTCACCAATCACATTTCCATTTGGATCCACAATTACACATCCAAACGGCGAACTACCATTGTTAACCGATTCATCACTCAGATTAATAGCTTTCTGAAGATTTTCCTGATGATTAAGCATGATTTACCTCATATTTTTACATAATAGGTAATTATATAACAAAAGAATCTTAATAATCTGCAAATTTTACATATTTTCGCAAAAAAACATTGACAACAATCATAAATAGCTCTAATTTCACAACAAATTATAGGTTTTATGTATATTTTGTTTTATGTATATTTTTATTTAAGCGTGGCAGATAAAGCTTTATTGTAGCATAATCATATCTGTGAATTTCTGTGTATTATGCAACTTTCACACACAGACATCACACATATTTGACTATAATAAGAACTGCTCTGCTCCTTTTGTGAAAAAGCAGCAGTGAAAGGAAACTTTGTGCAGTTTAATGCTTTATCCATCTAGTTGATCTATATTACCAAAGCTTTTTCGTTGTGAAACGAGAAAGCTTTTTTTGTGCACAAATCAAAAACAAGACTACAAAGATAGCCAAATTCTGCTTATGTAAATAAGAAATGGAGTATAAAATGATTAGCACAAAAACAGAAGAATCTCTTTTACAGGAAGAATATACAAACTGCCTAAACGAAGTAAAATCCTCCGCTTTTCATACCTTAATGGCAGAAGAAAAAATCAAACACTCGTTTCAAGTTATTGGTGCTGGCAACTATATCATGAAACACGAGGCTTATTATCAACATCTCCCTCAAGAAGACTTGCGGCTTGCAAAATTAGCCTATTTATTTCATGACATAGGAAGATTTAGAGAAATTAGCGAGTTATATCGCCAAAACCACGGTCATTTCATTGGCTCAAAACTAGATCATGGTCTGTTTGGTGCACAGTATCTGGAGCAAACTCCGTCCTATAACTCACCTTTTATAGTAATTCCGGTTAAATATCATAATAAGCTGATAGAAGACTATTACAACTCAGATGACTATCAACAGCTAGGAAAGAATAGAGATTCTATAACCGAAGTCTTAAAACTGGTACGAGATGCGGATAAAATTGCCAATTTTCATCTCATCACCACCCAAACACAACATCTAAAAAAACTATTCTGCCCCGAAGCAATCGAAGGAAAAGCTTTAGCTATACAACCAGCAATACTCTCAGATTTCATGGCCGAAAAAACAATTGACCTAAAAAAGGTTCAAACAGCCTGCGACCGCATTCTAAATTTGCTTAGCTGGGTTTATGATTTAAATTATCTGTCTTCATTTGAATTTTGTATCAAACTCAATTGCTTTGATAAAATGTTGAACATTTTACAAGAATACAATCCTGATGCTAAAGTTCAGAAGGAAGTTGAAAATAAATTAAAATCATATATAAATAAACAATATAAACTACTATCATCAAACTAACAAAAGGAATATGGCATGAAAAAATATATTTTTCTCGCAATACTACTCATCATTGGCGGCGGAATTTTTTATGTTGCCAATTCATACGAAAGTATAGTTAAAGACTTAGTGCACAAATACGGTAGCCAAGTCACCGGCACAGACGTAAGTCTAGAAGGTTTCAAAATTTCTCTCAGCAATGGGGAGGGACAAATCAAGAAAATTGTTGTTGCCAACCCCAAAGGCTATCAAAGCGCCAATTTTTTGAGCTTAGATGGCATCACCATTAAAGTTGACATCAAAAGCTTGGCCTCAGACACCATCATCATTGATAGTATCATCATTGACAAACCGGTAATTAGTTATGAAATTTTATCTCTTACCCAAAACAACATCAAAGAGATTAAAAATAACATTACTAAATTCACATCAAAATCTGCCTCATCTTCTTCCAAGGAAAAAAAATCGACTTCCAGCAAAGAAGAAAGCGGTTCTGGTAAAAAAGTAATCATTAAAAAATTACAAATCAACCAAGGTGAGATTAATGCCGCAGCTTCTGCCGGAGAACTAGCCAGCAGTAACATCTCTGTTCCTCTGCCAGATATTACAATGACTAATATCGGTGGCGGACAAAACGGCAATGACATTCCGGCCATCATCAGCAAAATCTTAAATCAGATATTAAGCACAGCCTCCAAAACTGTTGCAACTTTCAAAATCGGTGATTTCAAAAACATTGCCGAAAAGAACTTAGACAACGTAGTCGGAGGGGTCAAAGATAGGGTTAAAACCTTGGGTATCTTTGGTAAGTAAGATAACAACAATTGCAATAAAAAAATCCCCGAACTGAGTTCGAGGATTTTTTTATCATTGCAATTCCTCAATCAAAATTGAAGATGTAAGCAATTGAGGCAAGATTTTATATTGCGATGATTTTCCGTCATAATACACATACAAAGGAATACTGTTTCGACCATAGCTTTCCAGTGCTTTGGTAATTTGCGGATTCTCATTTGTCCAATCCCCCTTAAAGAGGTGAATATTATTCTTAGTCACAAATTTGGCAAAATCTGCCGAAGCAAATGCCAAACGCTCATTGGCCAAACAGGTTATACACCATTTAGCCGTAAAATTAAGCAAAACCGGCTTACCTTCGGCAACCAATTTTTCCACCATTTCTGCATCATATTCCTGCCACATAGCCGCAGCCTTTTCAGCACTATTGTGAGAAGACACTTGATTATAAAGTACCCACCCCAACCACACACAGGTCAAGAATACCGGAACAGCAAAGATTTTTTTCAAAATCTCCATCCAGCGCCCTGGTTTGGGCAACAATTTATGAAGAACTTTCGGAAAAAATCCCACCAAAGTAAAGGGGAGGGCATATCCCAATCCCAAAGCTAAGAACACCGGCACATACACATATGCAGACTGACTTAAGGTGTATCCAATTGCAATCCCCATAAAAGGAGCTGTACACGGGCTTGCAATCAGCACCGCAAAAAATCCGGTCACAAAAGCCCCAATCCGCTTGTCATTAATTGACAGTCTACCCAATTTATCTGCCAACGGATTTTTAAGAGTAATTACATCTAAAAACAAAAGGAATACAACCGCAAAGATAAGAAGCATAGCCATCACAAAATATGGATTTTGTAATTGGAAACCCCAACCGACATATTCTCCTTGAGCCCGTAGGATTGCCATGATAGAAGCAACCATCAAAAACGATAAAATCACACCCAGCATATATAAAAGTGCATCAATACGCATTTCTCGATGATTGAACCGCCCCTGAATTAACGAAATTGCTTTCAGTGTTAATATAGGAAATATACAAGGCATAAAATTAAGGATTATTCCCCCAATAAATGCCAACAACAAAACAAACCACAAAGAAGAGCTTTGTGAGTTGGAGCCATCCGATGTATCTAAATTAGCTCTAAAAGTTTTGTCCGCCAAATTCGCAACATACTTAAATTCCTCGGTTGGAAAAATATTCCATTCTGTGACCTCAAAATCCATTGTAGTTTCAAATTTTCCGGGTATACACTCCTCCCGACACGACAACCAAGACACCTCCAAAGGTATTCTAATCTGAGGTTCCGGACGCTCAATCGGCACAATTGTAGCTCGATAATATGCCTCATTATCATAGCCAAACTGCACAATTTGATTATTTTCAAACCGTTTTGGAATAGACCACCGCACATTTTTGAGCTGATATCCTTCCGGCAAATCAAACTTAAGCACTGTCGGCCGCCCAATATCACCTGGGTTATCAGCCAAAATATGCCAACCATTTTTCATAGTAAATTTGACTAAGATATCAAATTCTTGCTGTAGATTAAGTTGCATACTCTGCGGTACCAACTCAAGTTTAAGTTTATCATTTTCAAAACTATTATGCCAAGCATGGCTCTTGCCTGCAAAGACAAGAGCCATGATTAGGATTAATAAAAATCTACAATATTTATTCATTGATATCTGATATTCCGGATTTTTTTGAGGCAATAACAAAGTTATAGTAAGCGGCCACCACAATTGTCAATGCCTTAACAAAGCCCAACACACCAAAGATAATTGCAATTTGCATAAACCACCAAGGCAATATACACATCAATACCAAGGCGAGTAAAGTCTCAAAACCTTGAGCAACTCCGCCCAAATAAAAAGGAGAATTGTTCAACAACTCATAGTTTTGATTACTTTTGTGAGCCACCACACCATAAGCCAACAAAGCGGCAGCCGAAGACATAAAAGCAAACAGCAAGAAAGCAGCCGCCACCGCATTTTGAGACGGATTAGCCAAAGCAAAAGCAAAAATCACACCGGCATAGAAGACATAATCGAGCACCGCATCAAGAAACACACCATAATCGGTAATTTTGGTTTTTCTTGCAATTGCGCCATCTAAACCATCGAACAAACGGTTAACTAAAATTAGAACCAACCCCCACACATACATCTGCATAGAGATAAAGTTAATTGCGAGCAGACCAATAAAAAAGCCCAAAATAGATACCACATTTGCCGGCATCCCGATTTTAACCAACTTAGAAGCAGCAAAATCCATATATTCGCGCATTTTTGCAGATATCACCGCAACAAAGCCCATAGTCTTGTCCGAATATTGCTTCACTTTTTCCAGATTAACTTTTTTATTAACCTTATTGAGGATTGGTTTGAATTTAACTTGCATATTAACATGACCTTTCATAGTATAAGAACAGATTTATGGAAACTATAAATGAATTTATTTAATTTATGGTAAAATTAGCTCATCTGGAGTGTTAATAATATGAGATTTTTTAAATACATTTCAATATTAGTGGTTATATCTTTAGGCACATACTTGCTATTTTTTCGCGACAACCCTTATCAAGAAATAAGCGGACGCACTTTTGGTACCTATTACAATATCAAAATCAAAACCGAGCGCAAAAACCGCTTACTTACCAGCCGCATCAAAGAAGAGCTAGATAAAATCAATACCGAAATGTCAGTATTTGAACCCGGATCTGAAATTAACAACATCAACGAAGCCGGCGCTCACCAAGCCATTAACCTCTCAGAGAATATGGCAACCCTAATGCGCAGCGCCGATGAGATATACCGCCTTACCAATGGCAATTTTGACCCCACTGTTGGTCAGTTAGTTGATTTGTGGGGATTCGGTGCCGGAAGGCGCTCGGGTGTCCCAACCGATGAACAAATTAAAAACACCCTAAAAAGCACCGGCTTTGATAAACTGACTTTTGCTAATGATTATAAAATATTACAAAAAGACGATGCCAACATTCTCATTAATCTATCTGCAATCGCCAAAGGCTACGCTGTAGACCGCATTTCCACCATTTTAAAAAATGGCGGATACAAAGATTACATTGTTGACATTGGCGGAGAAATATATGCATCCGGCAACAGAGGTGAGGGAAGTTCTGGTTGGAATATTGGGGTTGCTCTACCTCAGCTAGACAGTACAACTGAAGAAAATGCAGCCGTAATCCGCTTGCATAACTTGGCTGTCGCCACTTCAGGAGACTACCGCAACTACTATTACAAAAACAACAAACGATATTCTCATACCATATCTCCGCAAACCGGCTATCCGGTAGAACACAATCTTGCCTCAGCCACCGTTTTTGATAAAAACTGCATGCGAGCCGATGCATTAGCCACCGCTTTCATGGCTATGGGAGAAGAGAAAGGATTAAAATTTGCTAACAAGCATAAAATTCCGGTAATTTTATTCACTCGTAACGAATATAACGAAACCCAAATGATTAGCTCCAACGCTGCACAAAAATTATTGGATAAATACCAGATTTTGCCAGAAGCAACCGATAATTCCGAAACAAAGGAGAAACAATAAGTGGCAACAATCCGACATTCAGCCGAAATCATCAAAATCGGCACTAACGAATTATGGGTAAGATTGTGCCGCGAAAGCGCTTGTGGTAACTGTCCGGCTCACAACAATTGTTCTATAAAAAGCGGACGGGCTCATACTTATAAATTGCCTCATGCTAAAGCAAACACTTTTAGGCTAGGACAACAAATAGAACTAGAAATCACACCCAAAGATGGTTTTAACGCCATCTTTTGGGCTTATTTATTACCGCTTGTCCTGATGTTATCCACACTAGTTTTGAGTACACTAATCAGCGGCGATGAGATAACAGGCGGAATTTCCAGTATTATTATTTTAGTTCCTTATTATATAGGATTGTTTTTGAACCAAAAATATTTTCAGCAAAAATTTAACTTTAAAATTATAGAAAAATAGCACAAAATTAGGAAAAAATCAGCAAATACGGAATTTATGATGGATAATCTTATACTGATAAATATTATCACTTTGGTCAGCATTGCCTTAATCGCAGCTGCGGTATTATACTTTGTATCCCAAAAATTCAAAGTAACCGAAAATCCGCTTATTAATGAGGTTGCAGCTTGCTTGCCTCAAGCAAATTGCGGTGCCTGCGGAAAAGCTGGATGTCAAGACTTTGCAAGAGCCTGCGTTAAAGCCAACGAAGAAGAATTCAAACAACTATATTGCCCGGTCGGAGGCAATGCGGTCATGAGCAAAGTTGCTGCCACCCTTGGTTATGAAAGCACCAACAAAGAAAAAAACATCGCCGTTTTGCGCTGCCAAGGTAGCTGCCAAAATGCTCCAGATAAGGTCGAATATACCGGAATAGCCTTTTGCCGCATTGCCAATAAGATATCAAGCGGAAGAAGCGGCTGCCCCGATGGTTGCCTAAGATTAGGAGATTGTGTCCGAGCTTGCCCTTTTGGCGCTTTGAGTATGGACAAACAAACAGGTCTTCCGGTTGTTGATGAAAGCAAATGTACCTCTTGCGGAACTTGTGTTGCCATTTGCCCCCGAGGCCTATACGAAATACGCCCACAAGGAGCAGACAAAGGACGAGTTTATGTTGCATGTAATAACAAGCAAAAAGGGGCCATTGCCCGCAAAAACTGCCAAACAGCTTGCATTGCCTGCCAAAAATGCGCCAAAATCTGCCCCGAGATTAAAATAGAAAACAATTTATCTTACATTCCTACCAGTGTACCTGCCGAACAATATGGTGCTGAGCTTGCCCGTTCTTGCCCCACCAAAGCCATAGTTTATACCGGCACCCCAAAAGAGGAGGTCAAACATGACTAAAACTTTTCCAATTGGCGGCATCCACCCCGATAAACACAAAATCGCCGGAGATATCGCCATTAGTTCACCAGGACTTCCCGAAATTGTTTATATTCCGATAAAACAACACATCGGAGCTCCAGCCAAAATTATGGTTAATAAAGGAGATAAAGTAAAGGTCGGCAGCTTATTGGCCGCCGCAGATGGAGTAGTATCTGCCCCCATTCATTCCTCTGTCTCTGGAGAAGTTATTAAAGTTGAAGACATAATCGGCGAATTTGGCTACTACGAACCCATGATAGCCATCAAAGTGGAAGGAGATGTCTGGGAAGACTGCATTGACCGCAGTGATGAAATTGTAAGAGAAATTCCCGATGATTGCGAAGAGATCATTGCCAAAATTCGCTCAGCGGGCATTGTCGGCATGGGCGGGGCAGGGTATCCAACTCCAATCAAAACCACCATACCGGAGGGCAAAAAAGTCGACTGCCTAATATTAAACGGTATTGAATGTGAGCCGTTCCTTGCTGCCGATGATCGACTGATGCAAGAAAAAGGCGAACAAATCATCATTGGCGCCAAAATATTAAACAAACTGCTAGGCATTCAAAAAGCCATTATCGCCATCGACGAAAACAAACCCAAAGCAATTGAAATAATTACCAAATTAACCAAGAGATACGTTGGTGTTAATGTTAGAGTTTGTGAGAGCAAATACCCTCAAGGCGGAGAAAAACAACTAATTGCAGCCATTACAGGACGCGAAGTTCCCTCTGGCAAATTACCGATTGATGTTGGCTGCATTGTCCAAAATGTAGGTACGGTATTTGCCATTTATGAAGCCGTCATGAAAAACAAGCCTCTCTTTGAGCGAGTTGTTACAATAAGCGGCGATAGCATTGAAAAATCGGCCAATTTCATGACCAGAGTAGGGACGCCGGCCTCTTTTCTGATTGAAAAATGCGGCCAGATTTCCGACAACTTAGGACAAATTGTCTTTGGCGGCCCCATGATGGGAACCTCAGCAGTTAATCCCGATGCTCCCATCACCAAATTAACCTCAGGAATTTTACTTCTTTCTTGCGCACTTTCAGACAAACAACCGGAAACACCTTGTATCCGCTGTGGAAAATGCTTAGATGCATGCCCCATGGGACTGCAACCCAACGCCATTGCACGCGCAGTTAGAAGCCACAATCTTGATGCTCTGCAAGAACTTCATGTTTTAGATTGTATTGAGTGCGGATCTTGCGCTTACACTTGTCCAGCCAGATTACCTCTGCTAGACTGCTGCAAACTAGCCAAGATGGAATTGCGACAACACCAAACCAAAAAATAAACACGGAAAAGACTATGCTAAAAATATCCTCTGCTCCCCATATGAGCTCACCGATAAACACTTCAACCATCATGCGTGATGTTATCATTGCCCTAGTACCGGCCGCTATTGTCTCCATACTATTTTTCGGCTTAGGCGCACTGACCGTAATTATCAGTTCGGTTGCAGCTTGCATGCTGTGCGAATATGCTATCTGCCGTTGGCTGCTCCACAAAAAAAGCACTCTACGCGACTATTCTGCTGTAGTTACAGGACTTTTATTGGCATATAACCTTCCGGCTTGGTTTCCGATTTGGATGATACTGGTAGGGGCTTTTGTTGCAATCGGTATTAGTAAAATGGCATTTGGGGGCTTAGGCAAAAACATCTTCAACCCCGCGCTGATAGGTAGGGTGTTTTTATTTGTATCCTTCCCTTTACAAATGACCACCTGGCCCAAACCTAAGTTTTTAGACTTTTTATATACAGACGCCCAAACCGGAGCAACAACTTTAGGAATTATCAAACACATAGATGTTAAAAATTCAACTGAAGCATTAACACAATACAGCACCTCGATTTCCGAACTCCCCAGCTATGGGCAAATGTTTATCGGCTACACCGGTGGCTGCATTGGCGAAGTTTCTGCTTTAGCCTTACTCTTAGGCTTTGGTTACTTGCTATGGAGAAAAGTTATCAGTTGGCACATTCCGTTTTATTATATCGCCACCGTATTCATTTTTACCTCAATACTTTGGCTCACCACCAAATCTCCGATTTATGATCCGATAATGCACTTACTCTCCGGAGGACTGATGCTTGGTGCAATTTTCATGGCCACGGATTATGTCACTTCACCAATGAGCACTAATGGTAAAATTATTTTTGCCATCGGCTGCGGTTTGCTAACAGTCATCATCAGACTCTATGGAGCCTATCCGGAAGGCGTATCATTTGCCATTCTGATTATGAATGCATTTGTACCACTGATTGACCGCTTTGCTGCCCCGCGTGTATTTGGAACCGGGAGAAAATAGATGAAAAATAACGCCCCAAAAGTTTTAGCTTCAACACTAGGCAATATGATAATTGCCATGGTCACCGTGGCTGCTTTTTCAGGAGCCATCTTGGGCTTTAGTTACAAAATAACCAAAACCCCAATTGAAGAGGCTAAAAATGCCCGCAAATCCGCCGCCGTGTTAGATGTTGTGCCCGGAGAGTTCGATAACGATCCTTTTAAGGACCGCATTGAACTAACAAAAAGCGGCATAGAGCTTTATCCTGCACGCCAAGGCAACAAAATTACATCCATTGCCGTAAAAACATATAGCAACGACGGTTTTAGCGGTCGCATTGAGTTAATAGTAGGCTTTTTGTTAGATGGTACGATTACCGGCTATAAGGTAATTGAACAAAAAGAAACCCCCGGACTTGGAACTAAGGTTACCGAAAGCAAATTTGCCAATCAATTTAAGGGAATGAACCCCAAACATAGCAATTTTAAGGTCAAACAAGATGGAGGTGAGATAGATGCGGTCACATCAGCCACTATCAGCTCACGTGCCATTATTGATGCAATCAAACGCGGCTACAAAAATTATACTCGTTTTAGTACCATGACGGACGACGAGGAGGAATAATAACATGGAAAAGCAGAGCCTAAACAATCTTACCCGAGGAATACTTAAGGAAAATCCGACATTTGTTATGCTGTTGGGAATGTGTCCGACATTAGGTGTAACCACATCCGCAGCCAATGGCTTGGGTATGGGACTAGCAACATTATTTGTATTAATGCTATCAAACTTAGCCATATCAACGGTTAAGAACCTCATTCCCGATATGGTCCGCATCCCATGCTACATCGTGATTATTGCTTCTTTTGTAACCGTTGTCGAGCTTTTGATGGCAGCATATTTACCTGGCTTACACGCAAAATTAGGCATCTTCATTCCATTGATTGTCGTCAACTGCATCATTCTAGGAAGAGCCGAAGCTTTCGCGTCTAAAAACAATATCATACAATCTCTTTTTGATGCAATAGGTATGGGCATAGGTTTCACCCTGGGACTAACCAGTTTGGGTATTGTCCGCGAAATTTTAGGCAGTGGCTCACTCTTTGGTTGGAACTTTGTCGGCGAGGGAGCAGATACGATGTTATTGTTCATCATGCCGCCCGGAGCATTTCTGGCTTTAGCCGGACTTATTATAATTTTTAACAAAATTAGCGGAGTTGCCAAATGAGTTACTTAATGATATTTATTGCCGCCATCTTTGTTAACAACATTGTTCTATCGCAATTTTTAGGCATATGCCCATTTTTGGGAGTGTCCAAAAAAATGAGCACTGCCGCAGGTATGGGAGTTGCCGTTATGTTCGTAATGACACTCTCTACCATCACCACATATTTGGCATATCACTTATTGCTCATACCGTATCACCTAGAATTTATGATCACGGTTGTCTTCATCTTAATTATCGCTTCGCTAGTGCAAATGGTTGAAATTATGTTAAAAAAGGTTTCGCCTGAATTGTACCAAGCATTAGGAATATTTTTACCGCTCATCACCACCAACTGCGCAGTTTTAGGTATTGCAATTTTGGCTGCTCAAAAAGATTATAACCTCATAAATTCCGTATGCTTTGCATTAGCAAATGCCATGGGGTTCACCTTAGCCATTATCTTATTTGCAGGCTTAAGAGAGCGTTTAGATAATTCAGCAATTCCCAATGCCGTCAAAGGCGCTCCAATAGCGCTTATAACAGCCGGATTATTATCTATGGCGTTCATGGGATTTACAGGTATCGGGCACTAATGAAATAGGTTACCCCAACAAAAAAAGCAGGAGTTTTTCTCCTGCTTTTTTGTGTGTAAGATCAGCACAGCTCCCGAAGACGCTCAACAATTTTTTCAAACATTTCAAAGGTTAAAACACCAGTATTAATGTTATACCTTGACGTATGATAAGAATTTAGCATCAAAAGATTATGCTTGTCTAAGTGGTGCAAAGCTCCATGTGCAAATTTGAAAGCAGACTTTTTATACCCCAGTACGCCCAAAAGCGCATTATGCGCAACACTACCCAAAGTAAGAACTACTTTCAGATTATGCATATGATTAAGTTCATCAATCAAATATGCGCCGCAATTTTTCACTTCTTCACCGGTAACTTTATTTTGCGGAGGCACACAACGCACCGAATTGGTTACCCTCACATCAATTAACTCAAAACCATCATCTTTGCGTTTTTGATAATTTCCTTTAGCAAAACCATATTTCTTCAAAATAGGATAGAGGACATCACCGGCATAATCATTAGTAAACGGCCGAGCCGTTTGATTAGCGCCATTAAGCCCTGGAGCCAAACCCAAAATAAGAATTTTGGCATTAATATCGCCAAAAGAAGGAACCGGCCCATTATAATAGGTTGGAAATTTTTTTTCATTTCCTTTTCTAAATTCGAGTAATCGTTGACATTTATTACAGTTTTTATCAGGACAAACAAAAGACATCTGCCACACCTCCAATTTTCATTACATTATCATAAAAAAAATAATAAGCACCCTTTAAATCCATTTTTCCAGTATTAAATCAAGTTCAACCAATGAGCAATTGGGTAAAATCTTGTTGAGTAAATAAAGCAATTTACAAAGATTACATGATTTTCAAGTTTCTCATTGTTCGTACTAAGGAAAGCCCCAAAGGGCATATTAAATAAGATTAAACCTATTTAAATGGAGTTTAAAAAATGAAAAAAACATTATTGTTAGCAGGAGTTGCTTGCCTGTTTTCATTTGGCGCTAACGCAGAAGACTACAAACCTTATGTTGGATTGGATTATGTATTTTCCAACGCTAACATAAAAAAAGAATATAACGTCAAAAAAGACTACAATTCTGGTGTTATCAATGCCGGTATGAAAGTAGGCGATTACATGGGTTTGGAAGCTTTCTTCCAACAATCAATGGAAGAAAAGAAAAACATTAGCGACACCCAAAATACAAAATCAAAATTCCACGCTTATGGTATTGATTTGTATGGATATATGCCGATTCCGGAATGCAACGACACCTTCAATTTGTTAGGTTCTATCGGTCTTGCCAACTACAACATGGAAACCAAATTCAATGGTATTGAACGCGGTAAATATGACAAAGATAGAATGGGTTACCGTGTTGGTCTCGGTGCTCAATATAACTTTGATGAACACTGGGGTGCTCGTATCATGGGCCGTTACACCTACCTTGGTGCTAAAGCTTTGAAAGACTTGAAAGAAGTAACTGCAGGTATTAGATATACCTTCTAAAATAAATACACCGTCCCTCTAACTGAACTCCCGAAGCAATTCGGGAGTTTTTTTTGCAAACAATCCACAGGGCAGGGATAAAGTTGACGAAACCCAATATAATGTATAATAATCATCACAAGCACTGTAATTTTTAGGAAAAAAATAATGCAAAAAACAATAAAGCTCATGGTTATCATCTGCGGGTTAGTCATGCCGATGTTGTGTCAAGCCAGAGGCTTAAGACCAGCCTCATTTAATGATATGTATGCCGCAGCCTCGCAAGGAAAAATTGGCATTTTGAAAGATGCCGTATACCGAGGCATGGACATTAATGCCGTTAATGAAGACGGAGATACCGGACTATGCATGGCAATCAAACGTTGGGACTATCGTGCCTATAATTCATTTCGAGCCGCCGGCGCAGCACCGCAGACATATTGTACCGGCACCATTGAGCGGGAACATTATGAAGATTTCATGAGTTCATCACGGATTCCTGAATTTTTCAAATACGAGCAAAATGCCTTTTATGCCAAACCTGGAAGCAATACCACCAGTTCATTCTGGCCCTGGGTCATTGGTGGAGGTATCATCACCGCAATTTTGATAGTGGCCTTATAAACAAAGGAGTAAAAACATGAAAAAAAGCACCGCTTATTTCAGCATACTACTGATTACATTAGCAATTGTTCTAATCGGATATATAGTTCCGGTTGGAAGCATCAAACATTTTGCCCATGGTGTTTTTCATGCTGCTTTTAATCCCTTAATTGCCATTTCAGCCGCTGCTTGCGCTTTTATCTTCCTCAACAGCGGTCACTACTGGTTAATAAACATTGCGTGCGGTTTTATTGCCGCCATTGTCGTTTTGCTGTTGCACAAGAGTGGGTTAGGGGTGATGAGCATACTCATTCGTGCCACAGCATTTGTGTATATTGTTTATATTTTAAACTACATCCGACTGATTATCAGTAAAAAGTAAGCTAATGAAAACCAACCAAATACAGGTTTATTATAACGCCAATATTTTTTACCAAAATCAGCTCCAATTAGGTGGTGTACTGGTAGAAGACGGCAAAATTATTGCCATTGAAACAGATACGACTAAGTTTCGCCATATTGATGAGCAAAT
The DNA here is from genome assembly GCA_944391475.1 of uncultured Alphaproteobacteria bacterium. Classification (GTDB taxonomy): domain Bacteria; phylum Pseudomonadota; class Alphaproteobacteria; order RF32; family CAG-239; genus MGBC133411. The sequence continues at coordinate 36,956 of CALXTR010000006.1, forward strand.
AGATTTATCCGGAAAATATTTGATTCCCGGATTTATAGATACTCACATTCACGGCATTGGCGGATATAGCTTTCAAAATCAGTCTAGTCAGGATGTTTTAGAAGCCTCACAAAAGCTAGCCACATACGGCGTAACCTCTTTTATCCCGACCATATCACGTTCAAGCGCGCAAGACGATGAAATTATTGGGGATATTCAAGCAATTGTCACAGCAAACAGATATGTTCACGAGGGGACACCTATTTACCCCATATCAATTTGTCGCATAATATATATTATGTATAGTAAGATTGTGAGATACGCAATAAAGCTTCCTATCAGCAGCAATTGCGCACAAAGACGCTCAAACAATTTTGAACGCTCACAACGCCGCCGATATCAATTCTCGTGTATAATTATGCTGAGGTCGTCGTAAAATCTCATCACTTGAACCAATTTCAACCAGCTGACCATCTTTCATCACACCAATACGATCTGCAACCGCACGAATGGCCGCCATATCATGAGATATAAAAATATAAGAAATTTCTCGTTGTTCTTGAATCTGATTTAACAGCTGCAAAACTTGTTTTTGTATGGTCGCATCTAAAGCCGACGTTGGTTCATCTAAAATCAGAATTTTGGGTTTGAGAACCAGAGCTCTCGCAATTGCAATTCTCTGCCGTTGTCCACCGGAAAACTCATGCGGATATTTGTTGAGCGCATCATCAGCAAGCCCTACTTCTCGCAACACCTTAACAATCCAGCGACGCTTTTCGGCTTTGGAAAGTTCCGGAAAATGTACTTCCAAACCCTCGCCGACAATTTCTTCGACTGACATCCGCGGATTAAGTGAATTATACGGATCCTGAAACACGATTTGAACCAACTTACGAAAACTTTTGCTAGATTGAATAATGTTTTGTTTTTCCTCAACATTTTCGAAACTGACAAAGCCATCATGTTTGATCAGATTAGCAATTGCTAAGCCCAAAGTGGTTTTTCCTGAGCCAGATTCCCCCACAATCCCCAAGGTTTCATTACGATATAACTCCAAAGAAACACGATTAACCGCAGTAAGTTTAGTCAGAGTTTTACCCCAAAAGTTCTTTTTGAGATCAAACTCGACCGTAACATCATTAGCTGTCATCACAATTTCTTTGCCAATTTTATCATTGTTTTTCAATGAATAGAATGAAGAAATTAAGCTTCTGGTATACTCATGTTGCGGGTCATTAAACACTTTTTCAACATCACCCTGCTCCACTATCTGCCCACTTTTCATCACCAGCACACGATTGGCAATTTTTCGCACCAAACGTAAGTCATGACTAATAAAAATAATCGACATACCGGTAGTTTCGCGCAGTTTTAACAGCAAATCCACAATCTGCTTTTGCACCGTCACATCCAGAGCCGTTGTCGGTTCATCTGCCACCAAAATCTCAGGATTATTCGCCATTGCCATCGCAATCATCACTCTTTGACGTTGTCCGCCAGATAGTTCAAACGGAAAAGAGTTCATTCTTTGCCGCGCATTTTTAATGCCGGTCATCTTCAAAAGACGCAACACCTCTTTTTTTGCATCTTTGGAGCTAAATCCGCGATGCAAAGTCAAAGCTTCACTGATTTGTTTCCCCACTCTGTGCAACGGATTGAGTGATGACATAGGCTCTTGGAAAATAAATGCGATTTTATTGCCGCGAATTTGTTGAATTTTCTTATCCCCAATCAGCTCCCTTCCTTCAAGTTTTATCGAAGAATTTGAGCTATGGAACGCTTTTGGATAAGGCAACAAACCAAGCAAAGACAACGCACTAACAGACTTTCCTGAACCAGATTCTCCCACAATACCTAAAATTTCGCCTTTTTCAACTTCAAAGGACACATCTTTAACCGCTTGCGAGGCCAAACCATTGCTATTCCTAAAAAAAACCGAGAGATTTTTAACTTCAAGCAGCGCCATTATTTATTTTTCCTCGCATCAAAAGCATCACGCACCCCTTCCCCTATAAAAATCAATAAGGTAAGTAACGTGGCTAATACAACAAAAATACTTAATCCAATCCATGGCGCCTGTAAATTATCCTTACCCTGGCGAACCAAATCACCAAGCGATGGATACTCATAAGGCAATCCAAACCCCAAGAAATCCAATGCCGTTAGAGCCACAATTGCTTCTGAAAGAATAAATGGCACAAACGTAATGGTCGCAATCACAGCATTAGGTAATATATGCCGGAACATAATACGCGCATTGCTAACCCCAAGCGCCTTAGCGGCCATAACAAATTCCAAATTTCTAGCCCTCAAAAATTCTGCCCGCACCACTCCGGTCAAATTCACCCACGAAAACAAAATCAGGATTAATAACAAAGTCCAAAATGTCGGAGTAAAAATACTAGCAATGATGATAAGTACAAACAGCTGCGGCAAAGATTCCCAAATTTCCATAAATCTCTGCATAAAGATATCGAGCTTGCCGCCAAAATATCCTTGGATTGCACCGGCAAAAATACCAATGACAGAAGAAATGGCCGTCAATAAAAATGCAAACACAATTGATAAGCGCAACCCATAGACAATCCGAACCAAAATATCGCGTCCTTCATCATCGGTCCCCAACCAGTGACGTGCGGAAGGAGGCGCCGGAGTTGGGCTACTCAAATCATAATCAACCGTATTAAAAGAAAAACGAATTGGTGGCCAAATTGCCCAACCGTCTTTTTCAATATTTTCTAAAATAAGCTTGTCTTTATAATCTGCCGGTGTTGGAAAATCCCCTCCAAAATCTGCATCGCTATAAGTCTTAAACAACGGGAAATATAAATCACCTTTGTAAGCCAAAACCAATGGCTTATCATTAGCCCAAATTTCGGCAAACAAGCTCAAAATGAACACCCCAAGAAAAATCACCAAAGAAATAACCGCACGCCGATTAGCGGCAAAAACCGCCATTCGCCGCCGGTTCAAAGGAGAAATATGTCTTTTCAACCATTTGTGAAACAATTTACACTTCCCTTAGTTTTTCTTTTCATCACCAAGCTCTGGGATTTCAGAATCATTCTTTTCAAACAACTTATTTTCATCAAAATCTGTTTGATTTTCTATCAATTGAGGAATCAACATTTCTGGTTTAGACTGTGAAATTTTGGGAGTTTCCTCCACGGGCGGCAGAGGTGGAACCGGAGCCTTAATTTCCAATTGATCAGCAACGCTATTTGATACATCAATATCATCTTCATCAGCATTAGCAATAATTTCAGCTGTCAAATTATCCAAATCAGATTTCTGAACTTGGTCTTGATTTTGGGGCTGATTATTTTCCTCATCAGTACCGATTTTTATAATAATTTTATCAGATTTATCATCACCTTGAGGAACAATTACCACTTTTTGAGAGCTATCAGGTTCATTATCATCTGTTTGTTGGGGATTGTTTTCTTTAAGTTTAGCCTCATCAGCCTGTGCTTGATCATCATCGATTTCTTCTTGAGGTGTATTAACCACAGACTTTGCTTGTTCTACCAAATCTTTCTGTTGAGGCTGAGTAACTCCAGGCTGTACTTGTTCTTCCGCATCTGTCTGTTGAGACACAGTAAGCTCAGGCTTTGTTTCATCATCTTTAGCCAAATTTTCTGTGACCACATCCTCCGTTTCAATCTGCTCCTGTTTTTCTTCAGCAGGTTTATCATTTTGGGGTTCCGACACAACCTTGGCACTTCCGATTTCAACATTTTGAACTTGCGGTAAAGAATCTGTCTTGAGTGTATCGGCACCTGATTGTTCAGATTGAATATTTGTAGCCTCAATCACCTCAGAAACAACCGCCATACTTTCCTGATTTTTTGTTTTCTCCACTTCAGATACATTTTCAGCAACCGAATTATCCACCAAATTTTTCGGCTGAGCGCTGGCCTCACTACCTGCATTTGCTTTTGCTGCAATTTCATCTGTACGAAGTTTAATTTTTTTGACTTTCTCTGCTTCCTGTTTTGCAACTTCAGATATTGTCTTAAGTTCTTGTTTTACTAAACTTTCTTTAGCATACTTAGGATCCTGCAGTTTACTTGCCTCAACTTCCTTTTCCACCAATACCGGCATTTCAATTGGTATTACCATATCCGGATAATTAGCTCTTAGCCAATTTCTAAACCACTCATTGGCATCAGCTAAAGCATCAATTGAACTTTTTTCAATAGTATTTTGTTTTTTAATTGTTTCTAACAGTTCGTTTTTGACGCCTTCATCAAGATTTAAGCCTTCTTGTTCTTTGCATTCATCCTTCTTAAACAAGTATTGTCTCACAATCTTTGGAGCACTACAAAACTGATTATTGATAGAAAACTTATTATGCTTAGGATCACGAATGGCCATAGACACCATATTTTGTGCTTCAAATTTATCTGCTGGTTTCAAACCTGCAATTTCCAAACCACTCATACCTTGCAAAATCACAACCGTATTTTTATCTGCTCCCGCTTCGCGAAGTTGGCGCATAAAATCAGCTATTTTACCAAACAAGCATGCCGTCTGCTCAAAATAAGCATTCATCTGTTTGGATTCATCTTTTTCTACTCCGCCTTTTACAATCCACTTTTCAACTGGTTTAAGCTGACAAAATTCGTCATAAACAAAAGCTTGCCCCGGCAAATTCATCCAAACCACATATGCCCGATTTCCTTTACCCTTAGCAATGTCCTCAACAACAGTATCAAGCGTTTTAACACTACCCAAAGATTTGAGCTTAGCATAATCTATCCCTACCAAAGGAACATCAGCCACATTAAATGACTTAAGCACATTATACAACGGCCGATTAAGCGTAAACATATCCATACTTCCCAACCACTGCCCTAAAAGAACCATGGTACGTTGCCGCAAAGAAAACTTATCTTCATTTAAAGCAAAGGGAACCATTTCTCGACGAGAGCATGCATTTGCTATTGGTTTTCCATCAATAAAGCATAGCTCGGCATTAGCGTCTTCAAAAACTTTTCTCACATATCCATTTTTCTCAAAAGTAGCTAACAGTTCATTTGATTTTAGACTTGAATGCTTTTCAGCCAGACTATTAAAGTCCCAATTATCGGCATACTCCGCCGGATTGACCAACAAATCAGCATCTGTTGTCATATTCAGGCTCTGCGCCAGATTTTCAAATTCATCATTTCCCAAAGTATATGCATTAGGAAACAAAGCAAAACCATGGTTAGTATATAACCCTAGCATGGCATTAAGAGCATTTTTAGCTCTAGGATATTTGGGGCTTATTTTCTCTAAATAGCGATAAGTAGGCAAATTAGGCACGGCCACAAACACAAAATTATTGCCTTTTTTATTATTGGTAATCACCTTATCGGCATAAACTTCATAAAAATCAGCCATATTGTTACGTTGATTATAAAGTTTGACAACCGAAACCGAAGCAATTGCAGCTAATACCACTACCATATAAAATTGTTTGCGATTGCTGGCAAAAGTAAAGAATAACCATGCAACCAATAAGATTACCAGAGCGGCAATCAAAAGCGAATATGAAGCAAACCACCCAGCAGAAGCTCCATCCAACCACTTAAGAGCAAATTCATGCAGAAAAGAAGCAGAATCAAATAGTGCAAATTGGTTCACCAACACCACAAACAAGAAAGCAACCAATGCAGCAGCCACCAAGTTCTGAATAAAACGAGCCAATGAAGCCACAAACATCAGCAACCAAGACATACCCAACAAAGCCAGCAATATATAAGAAACTTCCGGCACAAACTCCCACGGAGCACCGCGAAATGCATTTAAGTTGCCCACTTTTAGAAACAAAACAAAATCTATTGCCGCAAGCAAGAATACAATCAAAGACTTATTAAACCAATCTGCCAAATAGCTCAGCACCCCCGGCCCTTGTTTTTTGACTTTTATTTTGATTTTTTTCTCCACCACTTTATCAGGTTCTTTGGCGGAAACAAGAGTAGATGGCCGTTCTTCAATTATAATGTCTTCCATTGCATTATCCTTACAGATTTATGTCCTGGAAAATATATAAGCATAAGATTTGTGATATTTAAAGCAAAAACCTCGAAGCTTGCATAAGTTTCGAGGTTTTTAAGAAAAATACGAAAATGGTTACTATCTTGAGTAGAACTCGATAACCAGGTTCGGTTCCATTTGAGATGCATAAGGAACATCATCAAACTTCGGAACAAAGGTATATTTTGCAGTTAACTTTTTGCTATCAACTTCAAGATAACCAGGCAAATCGCGGCTGGTAGATTCTACAGCAGCAATAACCATCGGTAACTGTTTAGATTTTTCACGAACTTCAATCACATCACCGGCTTTAACCATATAAGACGGGATATTAACTTTTTTACCATTAACCAAAACGTGACCATGGTTAACAAATTGGCGAGCAGCAAATACAGTCGGTACAAACTTTGATCTGTAAACCAAGTTGTCCAAACGAGATTCGAGCAAGCCGATTAAATTTTCAGCAGTATCGCCTTTTCTTCTGATAGCTTCTTCATAATATTTACGGAATTGTTTTTCACCAATATTACCATAGCTAGTTTTCAAACTCTGTTTAGCATAGAGCTGCTCACCATAGTCAGTTTGTTTTTTTCTACGTTGACCATGTTGACCGGGAGCATATTCTCTTTTAGCAAAAGAACTATTGGGATTACCCCACAAAGCTTTACCATAACGGCGTTCAGCTTTTTTCTTAGCGTTTTCAATACTTTTCATCGATAAATCCTAATTTTGTTACACATACATTTTTGTTCCGGTAGTTTCGGCCCTTAAGATTCTGCCGAACGGGAAATTTCATCCACCTTCCCAGAAGTGGGTTCAACTTACATCACTTTTTTTCAAATTTCAAGTACAATTTTCAAAAAAAAAGCTGGAAAACAAACCTCAACGAGTTAATATAGTCGCAAAGGAGCACAATATATGTCATATGATTTACTATTTCGCCGCGCCATAGAGTTGCATGAACAAGGAGAGTTTGACAAAGCAGAGCAACTCTACCGCCAAATTTTGGAAGCCATACCCGAAAACCCCGATGTATTAAATCTATTAGGGCTAATTGCCCAAATTAAAGGTGTGCACGAAGAAGCCGCCGGACTTTTCTACCGCGCCATCAAAGCAGATGACAAACGCGCTCCTTTTTATTTTAACTTAGGCATTTCGCTAAACTGTTGGGGCAAACCCTATGAAGCTATTGAGGCTTTTTCCAATGCCATCACTCATGAGCCCAACATGAAAGAAGCCTGGCTGCAAATTGCCAATATTCGACACGACTTAGGACAAATCAGCCAAGCCGAAAACGCTTACAGTCAAGCGCTAAAACTAGATGAAAACTATTGCGAAGCCATGGTTGGCAAAATCATGCTCGACCCCAAGAGTGCCATTTACAATTTACAAGAACTGCAAAACAAATTTCCGCATAACGTGCAATTAAAATTTGAGTTAAGCCGGCTCTTTTTAGCCCAACAAGACTATCAATCCGCCCTACTCCAGGCTCAAGACATTGCCACAGATTGCCAAAACACCACCGAAATCCAAACTCTCTTAGGCCAAATTTTTTTAGGGTTAAACCAAATCACTCCGGCCCAGAATCACCTTACTCGTGCTTTAGAACTAGATGGCACCAATATTTTAGCGCGACTTAATTTGGCTGATATTCAAGCCCAAAAACAAGATTATACCTCTGCTGAAAGACACTATCTACGAGTTTTGGAGCTAGACCGTAACAATTTTGCCGCTCACCTGAATTATGCAACTTTGCTATATAAACAACATCGCTTGAGTGAGGCCTTAGAAGAATTTCGCCAAGCCGTAATTCTCAATCCTAAAAGCGCAGAAGCCAGCAATAATTTGGGCCTCATATTAAAAGACCTGCAAGAATATGAAGAAGCTCTGGGATTGTTTTTTAATGCTTATGCCCTCAACCCCACGCTTGAAGAAGTTTCCGTCAACCTTTCGGAAACCCTGATGCTATATTATCAAAAAGACCAAGATACCGCCGTTAAAATTGCCGAAAACTGGCTCAGACAAGCCCCGCAAAACATTTTTGCTATCCGCACAAATGCCGCATTCAAAGGCCTTCCCAGTACTTCAGATGAAAATAAAACCTACGCTGAAAAGTTGTTTGATAATTTTGCCGATAATTACGATTTTACCCTCAGACAAATCAATTACAATCTCCCGCAAGCTTTTAGTGATTATATCGGAGAAACCAGCGGTCATATATTAGACTTAGGTTGTGGCACCGGATTGTTAGGCCAAGCACTTAAAACCTCACATAACCAAATTATTGGCATCGACATATCTGCCTCCATGCTGCAAAAAGCCCAAAACAAAGCTGTGTACAAAGAGCTCATCAACCAAGATATTTTATCTTATCTTAATAGTTCGCACCCTACATTTGACTTAATCACCGCCGCCGATGTTTTTTGTTATTTTTCTGAGCTCGATCCAATTATTCAAAAATGTTTTCCAAGCAAAATTTGTTTTTCCGTTGAACTAGGCGACAACACCAGCAACTGGCAACTATCTTCACAAGGTCGCTACAAACATTCTTTAGAATATGTTAATAAACTATTAAGCTCCAACGGATATAATCAAGTAAAATATCAACTATTGACCTTGCGCACCGAAAATGGCCAAGACGTCAAAGGAGCAATGTTTTTAGCTTCCACCACATAAGGAGAATGCCCATGAACCGCGATGAATTGATTGATATTTATGATGAACAGATGAACCTTTTAGGTACAGCACCTCGTTCTCAAGCACATCGTGAAGGCTTATGGCATATGACATTCCATTGCTGGATCGTAAGCCGCCCCGACAAAATCTGGCTACAACGCCGTGGTGAACACGTTGAAACCCATCCCAACAAATTAGATATTTCCTCGGCCGGACACTTGCTAACCGGAGAACGACCCAAAGATGGTATCCGCGAGATTAAAGAAGAATTGGGATTAGATGTTGATTTTGATAAACTAACCAAACTCTTTACCGGCAAAAAGATTACCGAACGTCCCGGTTATATTAACCATGAATTTACCGCCACATATTTGCTCGAAACCCATAAAAAACTTTCTGAACTTATCTTAAACCCCGAAGAGGTGTCTGGCGTATATGAAATATGCATTGACGACTTGATTAATTTGTTCAATCGCAAGGTCAATAAGGTCTATGGTTCTGGATTAGTTTTGGGTGACGATGGAACGTTTAGCCTTCAAAGCGGCGCTTTTGGAATTTGTGACTTCACACCGCACAGTGCAGAATATTATCTCAAAATCTTAAACACTGCCAAAAGGTATCTTGAAAATTCGAAAGCCGCATAAAATGCCTTTATCCATCTGTAGCTTAACTGCGACTGATTATTCCGCAATCTTAGATGTTTGGGAACTTTCAGTCAAAGCCACCCATCACTTTCTAAAACCCGAAGAGATTGATTATTATCGACCTTTAATTCTCAAGTATACCTTACCTCAAGTCGACTTATATGGTATCCGCAACACCCAACAAGAATTACTTGCCTTTATAGCCATTCGGGATAACAAAATCGAGATGTTGTTTGTCCACCCCGATTATCTCCGCCAAAAGCTTGGTTCTTCCCTACTCTCATTTGCAATTAATGAACATAAATGCAATCGTATTGATGTTAATGAAGAAAACCCCGATGCATTGAAAGTTTATCAAAAATTCGGGTTCAAACAAATTTCCCGCCATCCAACAGATGATTGTGGCAAACCTCATCCCATTTTAGAACTGGCACTATAAAATCACAATATTAACTTTACAAAAAAAAAATTCCGGATTTCTCCGGAATTTTTTTAATAACAGATTATTTTTTATCTTTTAATGCCTCAGGAATTGGAGTAACTTCACCAACATTTTCCGGCACCTCCGTTTGCATCTGAGACTGTTGCTCTTTTCGCATTTTAAGCATATCAAAATAAGTTTTTCCGTTGATATCTTTTAGCTTGGGATTAGCCTTAGCCTCGAGCAAAACCTCAGCCACAGCCTCACCATTAGGATTATAGAGTACTGTTAACATAAGTGGTGTTAAACCATTATTATCTTGAGCATTAATATCAGCTCCAGCCTCAATCAATGCTTTTACCATATCCACATTCGGATTAGTAGCTGCCGCCATATGCAACGGAGTAACTTTCTCTGGGGTCTGCATTTTCGCATCAGCCCCGAGTTTAATCATCTGGCGAACATTTTCCACCATATTTTCTTTTCCTGCGGCAATTATCAAGATAGGCGTCTCTTGCTTAGCAAAATCAATTTTTCCACCTTTTTCTGCAAACTTTTTAAGCACTTCCACATCAGGGTTCATCACCGCTTGTATCATAGCACGATTAACAGCATCTTGATGTTTGCCATCTCTCACGTATGCATCTAACAACAAAAAGGTAATATTTTTTGCAAAACTACTTGCTGCAGCATAATCCAACGCAGTTCGACCTTGCTTATCTTGAGCAAAAATATCAATTTTTTGAGTTAATAAATAATTCAAGAGATTTTCATTAACATTATTTTTAACGGCATACATAAGCAATGTCTGACCATTATTATCAGCTACATTAAAATTAGCCCCATTTTTTTTGAGCAAATCCAAAACCCCTATACTCTGACCTTCAATCATTGCAGCAAACAAAGGGGTCTGTCCTTGATGATTTTTGCGATTGACAATATTGTCATATTCCAAAACTTTCGCGAGCATTTTTTCTTGATTAGGAATTTGCACCGTTTCTGCAATCAAAGAAAAATCATCATCATCAAAACGCATTTTCATATTAGCACTAGCCAATACTTCTAAAACCATAGGATCTTTATTTTTAGTCACGGCATTTTTTAAGATTCCTTTAGGATTATTAGTCAAATCAGCCCCGGCATCAATCAAAGCCTGTACCATTTGCGCCCCACGAGATTGGAATAGAGCAATCATTAACGGGGTCATCTCTTGCAAATTAGGTTGATTAACATCACTACCATTTTCGGCTAATAACTTAATAACATCAGGATTTACATTAAGCATAACGGCTTTTGCAATCAATGTATTTCCTTCTTTATCCATTTCTTGCACATTTGCCCCAGCTTTAACCAATGCTTCTACCACATCATAAGGAGCATTTGTCTGCAAAGCCAGATTAACCAAACCAAGTTTTCCCTCTAGCTTAAATTTAGTATCTGCTCGACGTTTCAGTAACAATTTTACAATATCAGCATTTTTTGAGTGAGTAACAGCAAAAGCCAGTGGTGACCAACCGTTCATATTCTCAAAATTAGCATTAGCGCCGGCATCTAACAATAACTTCACCGCCTCCGCATTCTGACTTAAGATAGCCATCAACAAAGGAGTAATACCATCTTTAGCTTCTACATTAACTTGTGCACCAGCATCTAACACAGCCTTTACCATATCAGCATCTTTATTAGCTGCGGCATAAGTAATTAAAGTATAGCCATTCGCATCAGCCTTTTTCAAATCCGGCTTATGAATTCTCAAATATTTTTTTACCTTACTCGGAGCAGATTCTTCAGCAGCCTGAAAGACATTAGTAATCCCGGTATTATCATGATAATAGTTATAATACCCGATACCACCAGCTGCAACAACCGCTACCGCAGCAACACTCATCAATAAATATTTTTTCATTATCTGCTCCTATCTTATTTGTTTGACAAAGTCAGCCCATCAACTAGTACTGAAGGCGAACCGACATTTGTTTGATAAAAGTCCAAATCACTACCCACTTTACGAATATTCATCAACAATTCGTAAAAATTTCCAGCAATGGTAAATTGAGTAACTGGCTGACCGATTTTACCATTTTCAACCAAGAAACCGGCTCCCACCACTGAGAAATCGCCCGAGACCAAATCCATACCCACATTCAGACCCTTAATTTCAGAAATGAGTATACCATCATTAAGTTCACAAAGCAATTGTTCAAATGATGTTTCCCCAGATTTAAGATATAAATTTGTAATAAGATTTTTCCCGTTTCCGGTAGAATGAGTCTTAAAGCGATGTGCCGTTTTGAGATTATGTAAGTAGGTCTGCAACACTCCATCTTTGATAATTTCTTTTTGAGAGGTCGGATAACCTTCATAATCAAAAGCTCTGGTTTGCATACCACCTTCCATAAACGGGTCTTCCACCACACTCACCAGCTGACTAGCTACCTTTTTACCGATTTTGCCTTCAAATTTTGATTTTTTATCAATAATATCTTGTGCAAATGTAGCCTTGACCAACTTTCCAAGCAAAGCCCGAAAAGCTCTGTTTTTAATCACCACCGGCATTTTTCCAGACGTAAAATCAACGGCGTGGAGTTTAGATAATGCATCATCTACAACTTTTTTAGCTAAACTTTGCGGATTAAAATCTTCGTCTTTATCAAAAACCACATATTCAAAAGCATCTTTAACTTCATCACCGTCCTTGACCGCCAGATAGAGCGTGGCATTGGCCTGAGCCCAGTCTATATCCAGATTAAGCCCCAAAGAATTTCGTAATATTGCTTGATATTTGTTTTCTCTGTACCGACAATTAAGTACTTTGCTCACAAGCTTACTTTGCTTATAGGCTTCTTTTTCAAGTTTTTGTAAAAATTCTTCTTTGTCGAGTTTTTCCAACTTGTCAGTCAAAGGTCTGTATGGTTTTAAATCTTGACGATATTCGCCACTACCATCATGAAAGAAGTTTTCATCTTCATCAGAAATCAGCTCAGCATTTTCTACCGCGTTTGATATAATCTCTGGGATATCTTTTTCCTCAAATGGAGCGCGGAGAACATATTGACCGATTTTGCCGTTTTTCTTAACCTTAAAAGACAAAGTCTGCGTTTCACTGTTTTCAGCTTTTTCAATTTTACTCTCAAACAACGACAAACCGGACTCAGCATTATAACCACAATAGATTTGAAACTCACCGACATTTTCATTTTCTGCTGCCGCATATAAGGCCTCAACAAAAGCTTTTGCTTCCATTATCCCTGTCCTCCTACCGTAATTTCACTCACTCTGATAGTAGGCTGTCCCACTGTTACCGGAACACTACCCGAACTTGCACCGCAAGTACCTTCTTTGAGCTTCAAATCATTACCCACCATATCAATTCTCTTCAAAACATCTATACCTTTCCCAATAAGGCGAGCCCCTTTAACTTGCTCGGCAATTTTGCCGTCTCTGATGATGTAGGCCTCACTAACCGCAAAGTTAAATTCTCCGGTCGTCGTGTTAACCGACCCTCCGCTGATTTCTTTGGCATAAAGCCCATATTTAGTGTTGGCAATAATTTCTTCGGGTTCAGATTTACCAGCTGCAATAAAGGTATTGCTCATTCTAGGCACCGGCATATAGGTATAGTCTTCACGCCTTGCCGCCGCGTTAGACGGCATACCGATTTTTCGACCATAGAACTTGTCAACCAAATAATTTTTAAGCACTCCGTTTTCAATCAGCAACCGAGTTTGTACCGGTGTACCTTCATCATCAATATTAACCGAACCCCAAAGACCGGGTTTAAGCCCATCATCATAAGCGCTCACCAGTTCACTTGCCACTTGCTGGCCGATTTTGCCGCAAAATTCCGACATCCCGCGCGAAATCGCAATCGCCTCCAAGCTATGTCCGCAAGCTTCATGAAAAATTGTACCCCCAAACCCATTGGCGATAATCATCGGCATCTTTCCGCTGGGAGCATTTTTCGCATAAGTTCTGGCAATGGCTTTTTCCGCCAACTCGTTTGCAAAAGCAGCCTTTCCGTCGGGAAACTCATCTAAAAGTTCATACCCACACATTTTAGCAAAACCAAGACTAGCCTCCTCTTTAATATCTTCACGCAGAGCCGTTGCCATCAAACGGAACCGTGAACGAATTTGGCTATCTTCCGCCCATAGTCCATCCGAATTTGCCACCAAAATCTGCCTGTCTTCTGCTTGAATAGTTCCTGCTGCTTTGCAAATTAAATTGCTGTGAGCATAAACCAGATTAGACAACTCAGATAAAAGCTCGATTTTTTGTTTTTTCGCTACTGAAAGCGGATGCACCAAGACCGCATTTTGGTTATGAACTTCTAACGGATTATTAAGATTAATGATGTTGTGAGTACTTTTTTGTTTAATTGCCTGCGCCGCTTTACGTGCAGTTTTGAGCAAATTATCACGGGTCAAAACATTGGTATAAGCATAAGTCTGGAACTCGCCGCTAAAAATGCGCACTCCAACTCCAAATTGCTTGGTAGAAGTGATGTTTTTAACTTGTCTCTCTGACATTGAGATATCTTCGTTTTTCTTGTTTTCAACAAACACTTCGGCAAAATCGCCCCCTGAAGCTAAAGCCTCATCTAAAACATCGCCCACTAATGCCTTATCTAACAAGCTCATTTTTTCCTCTTAAAAATCATTTTGCTTCAAAAAATTTTTAGTCTCTTGCCGCAAAGTCTTAAACAACATTTTGCTACCATGCCCCATATCCGGCACAATCACCAATTTAGAGTTTGGCATCGCTTTGTGCAGGCGATAAGCACCTTTAAGCGGGCACACAAAATCCAACCGATTATGCACGATTAAAGTAGGTATTTTAGAAATTTTTTTGATATTCTTAAAAATTTCGTTTTCCTTTAGATAGAACTTTTTGGCTGCGTACATAATAAAGATACGGTTCTGGGCCAAACTTTCTTCCGTCACCTCTTGGAGCTCAAATTGCGGATTAAGCGCTGAGCGCAACCGTTCATACATACCATAACGCGTAATTGCATATTGCTGTTTTTCACGCTCGCCCGAACAAATCATTTGAGCATAATAAGACGGAATATTTTCCCACTCCGAAACTCCTTCTTTAATTTTATCCAGTACATCAGGATAGAAATATGCCGCATCTTCTTCTTCCCATTTTTCAGCATCTTTATCAGCTAAAAATACGCTGTTTAAGATTAGCGCACGAACCTGCTTTGGAAAAGCTTCAGCAAACTTAAGAGCCATAGCCGCCCCCCAAGACGGACCTTTAACAATCAGCTTATCAAAAATTTTCAGATGTTTGAGTAATCTCTCTGCATCATTAATGATATCAGTTGAGGTATTTTTATTCCACTGCCCCATTGGCAAAGACTTTCCGCCGCCACGTTGATCAAAACCAATTACTCGATATTTTTTCAAATCAAAATCTTGGGCATGTTTAGGCTTAAAACTTCCCCCCGGACCGCCATGAAATACGAGCACCGGACGACCGTTGGGATTTCCAAATTCCTGAAAAAACACTTTATGTCCGTCCACTTCCGGTAAATACCCGCTATTAAAAGCTTTCGGTTCAAACCAACTATCCCAAAGCATCGTTTTTAGTCTCCTCTGCTTCGTTTAAATCAATCCAAAAACGTAAGACATCACCATTAGGCTCGTCTTCAACTCCACCATTTTTCATAATCACCTCAATTGAGGCAAAATTGTCATACCTTGCCGTTAACAAAATCTTTTTCATACCTTTACGTTTAGCTTCATCTTTAAGAGCCGTCAAAATTTCACTAGCATACCCTTTTCCGCGACATTCGGGGCGCACATAATAGCCACAATTTCCGCCTGCTTTTTCTAAATCTTCATTGAGTTCGTGTCGCAAACGACCAATACCTACCAGCTTTGAACCATCATATACCCAATACGTTGTCGTTGGTACCATACCTTCCTCTAAATACAGCCCCAAAGCCGAATTATACAAACGTTGTAAAAACCCCACAATAGTTACTTTTGAAATTCTGCCATACCCTCGCAAAAAGGCCGAATCTTCTTCCGGAATTTGTGAAAGCATCTCCAATACTTCGGGCTTATAACGCAACCCCGCTTGCACTAATCTAACCGTCACTATTTCTTACCCTTGTTAATCATAATTAAACTTCTATACATTATCTTAGTATAGCGACAAATTTATTAACCAAACGTAAAGAGATTACAAATGGTAACCGCATATAAAAATATTTTAATTTTAACCGGCGCCGGAATTTCTGCAGAATCCGGACTTTCGACTTTTCGCAGTTCCAATGGCTTATGGAACAATCACCGCGTTGAAGATGTTGCCTCCATCGAAGGTTTTGAGCGCAACCCAGCCTTAGTGCACGATTTTTATAATGAGCTCAAAGTTGAGATTGCCAAAGCCAAACCTAATGCAGCGCATTTGGCAATCACCAAGTTGCAACAAGAATATCCGGGACAAATAAGCATCGCCACCCAAAATGTCGATACCTTACACGAAAAAGCCGGCAATCAAAATGTTTATCACATCCATGGACAAGTCAATCAGGCGGTTTGCTTAAACTGCGGACAGATTATGGAAACCTGGGGCGATGTTGATACCGAAACCACCTGCCCGCACTGCAATATTATGGGTATGATGAAACCCAATATTGTTTTCTTTGGTGAGAATTTATTGTGCATGGATAAGGTGGATGAACTTTTGCGCCACTGCGACTTATTTATCTCAATTGGTACTTCAGGCGTGGTTTATCCAGCCGCAGGCTTTGTACAAACTGCCAAATATTATGGAGCCGATACAATTGAGTTTACCTTAGAAACCACCGCCAATAATTTTTTGTTTGATAAGCATATTTACGGCAAAGCCGGAGAAACTTTTCCACCCTTTGTTGAGGAGCTGATTAAGAAAACAAAAAAGGAAGCCTAAATGCTTCCTGTTTTTTACTTTTTCATATTTTCCAACCAATGGAAGAACTTTCTGTCTCGATGATTATAAATATAAACAGCTACCAAAATAAAGTATAACAGTCCCAATCCCCACAAGCCCCAAAATTTGAGATCTTTGTCGTTCCATTCACGAGTAATTTCGTTCACATTTAGCGCCGAACCGGTAATCTTAATATCATCGGTCGGGTTCTCGTGCAAAACCGAAACTGCAATCTGATAATCGGGGTTCAGATAGTCAAAATCTAACACTAGCTCATCATTAACCGGATTAATTTTAGCGGTAATCGCATCAGTTGTGGCGGTGTTATCAAGAGTATAATGCACCATTCCGGCCTCTTTAGGTACAACCAAGCGAATTGGATCATGACCGGGCTTAGACACATCAGAACCCGAAAGCGCACTTGCCCCAACATTATATAAGTAGACCCGCGTTTGATATAAGTCTTTATATTCTTTGCCCTTGACCTGAACTTTATAATCATTTTCGTTTTGTGAGGAAATAAAATTTAATGTTTCGGTATCATATTTCAAAATCGGCCGACTGATATAGAATTGATACCAACCAACCGCAATCGCCGACACACCGATAATAAATGCTCCGGTCTTACTGGTCAAAAAATCCCACAATGCTGCTATTATATATTTGCTCTTGCTTGTAAAATCAAACATCTCACACTCCTTTTATCTGCTAAGAAGATATAATCTCTCCTCTGCAAATAAAAAGATAGCAAGATGAAAATAAAGATTATAACCGCCGTTTTAGATTGCCTTTACGACAATTCGGAACATCTTTTCCGTTTTTAAGCAAAGACATAATCTCGCGCACTTGCTGAGGTTGGTAGGATTTATAAAGGAAATCCGCCCGATAAAAATCCGCCGCCACTTCAGAAATCTGAGCTCCAAAGCATAGCGGCTCACGGGCAAACAACATCGTCTGACAGTCTTTAGACAATACATCATACTCTTGCCCATCACGAGTGAGCTTAAGCCACTTGGTACCACGTGGACAAATCTTGCATGGGTTTGAACGAATACAAGCCGCACTCGTAAATAGTGGTGCATCTTGATATACGCTAAAGACAATCGGCAACGGCGACACTTCGGATAATTTTTGCCAGTTTTCCAAATTGTCTTCTATCGATAAGCATACTCTTGATGCTCCCATTTCTTTGGCCTGCATAATTGCTTGAGAGTTTAACATATATAATGAGACATCAAAACTTAAATCAATTCCCTGATGCGGCAAAAATTCCAATCCCCAATAGTTTCCGATTTCCCATTTGCGATAACCTTGCGCAATTAGCTTGTCAGTAATCTCAGTCCATAGTTTGGGGTTGCGAGCCACGGCCGGCAAAGCAAAACGTAATTTGTTTTTGGGAATGCACTTCCAATCATCAGGGATAGATTCCGGAGATAGCATAAAAGTGATTTCTGCCACTTCATCACAATTAATACCCTGCAAGACTTCTTTTTGGTCAGTTCTAATTATCCATTGCGGAGTGTTTTTAGAACGACACGGTGTAAGTGGTGGCAACTCACGCGAAGTTGATAGCACTGCTGGCAAACTTGCATATAATTGGCGGCGCAGTTCATTGAGCATTGAAACCGGCACAAACAAATTTTGCGGATTTTCTAAAGTAAGGCTGACAAGTTCAATTCCGACATCTCCCCCTTTGGCAAAAGCTTTTTCAAAAGCCTCATTAGTCTTGAGCGGATTATCTGCGGTTGTGAAACTCCCACTTAAAGAAACTCTCTGACCTTCAGCTTGCGCCCATACTTCAGATTCGCTCACGCCGGCAAGCACAACAACCTTGCGCCGCGGTTTGAATGCTCCGGGTTTTGGTTTAGAGTAGTCATATGCTCCTTTAACCCGACTAGACGAGGCTAAATAAATATTTTGCCCTTTCCTTAAAAAGGGAGATTTGGGCGGCATAATAACTTCAACCACATCACCGGCTTTAGCCTCAAAACCGCTTTTAGCGTTAATGCGCATTTCTTGTACAGCAAATCCGAATGGCTTTTCTTGCCCGTCTACATCAATCTGAATACCATCATGGCGAGCAATTGGGAATTTGGTCTTGAAAACAATCTTGTTTTTAACAATTTGCTCGATTCTGCCGGTCAAAAGCCCACGATGCCCCACAAATTCGCGGTCAATAATGTCTTTGTTGCGCCCCTTGAAATGAAAATCGCACCACGGCCGCGCAAAAATCTGCTTAATATTATCGGCTTTTGCTTGAATAGCTCCCTTCCCGTCTAAAATATTGCGATAATAGTCAGTTACTGCTGCCACATAAAGAGCCGTCTTTTTACGCCCTTCAATTTTGAGCGAAGTAACCGGCATCTTTAAGATGTTTTCTTCTAGCGCCATATCTTTCATTGAGAAATAGTGTTTGTTGCCATCTTCACCACCAAACTCTGCTCGACACGGATATAAACACTTGCCCCGATTGGCACTTCTGCCATATTCAAGTGAAGAAAATAGGCATAATCCGCTATATGAGTAACACAAAGCCCCATGAATAAAGGCCTCGGTTTCCAATCCCGGAATAGCGGCAATTTCCCTAATCTCAGAAAGCGTGAGCTCACGAGCTAAAACCACACGACTAAATCCGGCTTTTTGCAAAGCTAAAGCCCCTTCCTTATTATGCACCGCCATTTGCGTACTGGCATGGAGTTCAAGTTCAGGATAATTAGCTTTAACGATTCTAGCCACTCCCAAATCTTGTACAATCAGTGCATCAACATTGGTGCGGACACAAATCTCAAGATTCTTAATTAAATCTTGCAGCTCCGATTCCTCAATAAGCGTATTAAGTGCCACATATACCTTCCGATTAAGCGAATGAGCATAAGCTACAAACTCAGCCAGATTCGCCTCATCAAAATTTGTTGCGGTGGCACGTGCCGAAAACTGCTGCAATCCAAGATAAACAGCATCGGCACCATAGTAAAGAGCCGCATAACCGGCTTCAATATCGCCGGCCGGAGCCAAAAGTTCTTTAGTCATAGAAGATTCCTTATAATTAATAATATAGAAGTATTTCAGGAAAAAAATAATGTCAAGGGCAATTAGTTTGTCCATTTCTGCGATTATCGCAATTTTTATCCATCTATATCTTTGAAAATTCACAAAAATTTTTTATTTTGGTAAAGATTTTTTAACACTTTTGATTTAGTTTAGAAAATGATTTCAGAACTTAAACTATTACTTTGGAGAATTAAAATGAAAAACTTGAACGAAAATGCAATCAGAGAAGCTGCTTACTACATTTGGCAAAACAACGGCTGCCCGTCTGGCACCAGCCTGCAAGATTGGAACTTGGCAATCAAACAATTGTCTTCTGCTAACAAATCTTCTTCTCTGTTAAAAACTGCATCTTCGATGTTGAAAAGCACTTCTTCTGCAAAGAAGAGCAACAACAGCAAAACTTCTGCAAGCAAAATTGCTGCTCCGAAGAAGACCTCTGCAAAAGCTAGCGCAAAAGTAGCTACCAAATCTGCAGCTAAATCATGCGCAAAAAAATCTAAATAATTAGATTAGAGCCAAGATATCAAAAAAAAACTCCTCAAATTGAGGAGTTTTTTTTTGATATTAAAGAGTCATCCCTCGATTGCGTTAGCAATCGTCATGGGATCTACGAATTTTTCCATTTACTCCAAACTTTCACAATAAATCCTACGACCTCTCGGGAGTTCAAACCTCTCATGTCGGAAAATCCAAGCACAAAAAAAATCCACCCTTTAAGGTGGACTTTTTGGTGGGCGCTGAGAGTGTACTCTGCGCGCTGCTTGAGTTGCACTGGCGCTCATGAGCCAAGGCTCACCGGCGTACTTACGTCCGCCTTTCGCTGGTAGTCAAACTCCCTTCTTCGGGAGTTCAAACCTCTCATGTCAGAAAATCTAAGCACAAAAAAATCCACCCTTTAAGGTGGACTTTTTGGTGGGCGCTGAGAGGTTCGAACTCCCGACCCTCTCGGTGTAAACGAGATGCTCTTCCAGCTGAGCTAAGCGCCCATCGTGTTTACATCGGACTTTATACACTCTCAAAAATAAATAATCAAGACTTTTTTTTAATTATTTTTAGTTTTTTTGATTATTCTTGTTTTATTAATAACATAGCTCACTAAAAATTATTGTCCCACTAAACTTTATCGGCAATTTTTCCGCTTTAATCCGCAAAATTTATGATAAAGAGATGGACGGGTGTTCGAAACTGCCTCTATTAAAACAGTTCGGTTTATTTGGTCATACCTTATTTGCCGACACCCGCCCAACAAGAAACAATCATGATTTAACCTAAAAAAAAATTAAAAGCAATAAAAAAATCTTTCTTCTTTTTCTCTTGCCAAAGCCAAATAAAAATAATAAAAATAAAGGCAAATTGTTAGCTAATTAATTAAAAGAGAAAAATCATGTCAGAAAAATTTTATATCACTACCCCGATTTACTATCCTTCCGGTTCTCCACACATCGGACATTGTTACACCACCGTTGCCTGCGATGCTATGGCTCGCTACAAACGCGCCCGCGGTTTTGATGTTATGTTTCTGACCGGAACCGACGAGCATGGCCAAAAAATTGAAGACAAAGCCAAAGCCGCCGGGCTCACTCCTCAAGAATATACCGATAATATCGTCGCCGAGTTCAAAAAACTCTGGAGCTATATCAACATTTCATACGACCGCTTTGTCCGCACCACCGATGACTACCATGTAAAAACCGTACAAGATGTTTTCAAAACTCTGTATGACAAAGGCTACATTTACAAAGGCGAATACAGCGGCAAATATTGCAAACCCTGCGAGAGTTTCTGGACCGATTCTCAACTCATCGACGGCAAATGCCCCGACTGCGGCCGCGAAGTAGTTGAGGCCAAAGAAGAAGCTTATTTCTTCAAACTCTCAGCCTTTTCTGACAAGTTGCAAAATTTATTGGAAAACAGCAGCTTTTTGGAACCCCGCACCCGAGTTAACGAAATGGTCAACAACTTCATCAAAGCCGGCTTAGAAGATTTGTGCGTATCACGCACCAGTTTCAAATGGGGTGTTCCAGTCACTTTTGATGACAAACACGTGGTTTATGTATGGATTGACGCTCTGTCTAACTATATTTCCGCATTAGGATATAAAAACGATACCTATCACGACTTTGAAAAATATTGGCCGGCAAATGTTCATGTCATGGCCAAAGAGATTGTGCGTTTCCATGCTCTGATTTGGCCGGCAATTCTCATGGCATTAGACCTTCCCTTGCCTAAAAAGATTTACGGTCACGGCTGGATTACTTTTGGCGATAAGAAGATGAGTAAATCCTTGGGCAATGTGGTTGATCCGTTTGTTTTGGGCGAACGCTATGGAGTTGATGCTCTGCGTTTTGAAATCATGAGAGAAATGCCCTTTAACGGCGATAGCACTTTTGTAGCTGAACAATTTTTACAACGTATAAATACCGATTTGGCCAACAATCTTGGTAATTTGGTTTCTCGCAGTACCTCCATGGTTAAGAAATATTTCAATGGCACTCTGCCGACCGAACGTGAAAATGAGACCATTGACCAAGATTTAATTAATCTGGCGCAATCGCTTCCCGAAAGTGTTGAGCAAAAAATGGATACTCTCCACTTTAGCGATGCTCTAGCCGAAATTTTTGAACTGATTTCGCGCGCCAACAAATACATTGACGAAACCACACCTTGGGCTTTGGCTAAAGACGAGAGCAAAAAGACCCGCTTGGCTACAGTGCTGTACAATTTGCTGGAGAGCATTCGTATCAGTAGTATTATGCTGGCTCCCTTCATGCCGCAAACCATGCCGGAAGTATGGAAACGTATCGGCGCCAGTGAAGCTGAGACCACTTGGGCTAGCATATACAAATTTGGCGGATTGAAGGCCAATGCCACAGTTGGCGAAGGCGCTCCCTTGTTCCCGCGAATTAATATTGAAAAAGAACTCGAGGAATTGTCTTCCGTCGCTTAAATTTGGATAGATAAGTATAATAAAACTCCGTTAGATCCATCTACCGGAGTTTTATTTTTTCATTCCCAACAATATAAAATTTTTTAGCTCCCCATAGATTTGTATTTTAATCTGCTCATTTAATTTTTTTCTACCCCCACTAACCCTTTGCATACAAAAAAGGCTCAGATGAAATACATCAGAGCCTTTGGTGTCTCAAAAACATCTAATAAACAAAAGGACCGGCCGAGGCCGATCCTTACTTATATTAGTTTACAGAGTCTTGCAGAGCTTTACCGGGTTTGAATTTAGCTTGGTTGCGAGCCGGAATATTAATCGGCTTACCGTTGCGCGGATTGCGGCCGGTAGTAGCAGCACGACGGGTAATGGCAAAAGTACCAAAACCAACCAAACGAACTTCGTCGCCAGATTTCAAAGCGCTGGAAATAGAATTTACGAAAGCATCAACAGCTTTAGCTGAATCAGTTTTGGTCAAGCCGGTTTCGCTAGCGATGCTAGAAATGAGTTCATTTTTATTCACTGTGAGGACTCCCTCTAAATATAAGTTATAAACCACTGTGAAGCTCTTTTGAACCTCACAAGAAAATTTAAGCGCCAAAAAAACGCAAAGTCAAACAAAATCAACGGTTATAACGAAAAATATCCACTTTTTTCTCTCAAAAAACGCTTTCAAAGCAAAAAAAAGTAACTTATCCCCAGATTTTTGCGCTTTGATTCGCCCCAAAGTTAGAGATTCTGCGATTCTTAAAGCTATCTGACAGATTCGGAATACAAAAAAAACAGGCTGTCAGATTCGCAGCCCGTTTTCCTAGTTAATTAAGTATAAATTACTTTTTCTTTTTTACCAACTTGCAACGGCAAATTTTTTCTAACGGTTTAACTTTTTCCTTCAAAGCAATGTCTATCACTTCTCTGACTTCTGAAACCGGAATAATTTTCATGCCGGTTTTGACATTATCAGGAATTTCTTCCAAGTCTTTTTCATTGTCTTTAGGAATAATCACCGTTTTGATACCGCCGCGCAAAGCCGAAAGCAGTTTTTCTTTCAGCCCGCCAATCGGCAACACCCTGCCCTGCAAAGTGATTTCGCCGGTCATCGCCACATCTTTGCGCACCGGAATTTTGGTCAGTACCGACACAATGGTGGTGTACATCGCAATACCGGCCGACGGCCCGTCTTTCGGGGTTGCTCCTTCGGGCACATGAACGTGAATATCGGTCTTATCAAAGATATCTGGATCAATCCCCAACTGTTCGGAATGCGAACGCACCACCGAATATGCGGTTTCGATAGATTCTTTCATCACATCGCCCAGCTTACCGGTTTGAGTAATTTTGCCTTTACCGGGCATATCCACTGCCTCAATAAACAAAATATCACCACCCACTTCGGTCCAAGCCAAACCGGTTGTTACCCCGACATGATCCTCAGATTCGGCCTCTCCATAGCGATACTTAATCACGCCAAGATACTTGTCGATGTTTTTAGCCGTAACTTTGACTTTCTTTTCTTTGTTGAGCAAAATCTCTTTCACGGCCTTGCGGGCAATCGTTGCAATCTCGCGCTCAAGATTTCGCACTCCGGCCTCCCGAGTATAATAGCGAATAATACTTTGGATAGCATCATCGCTAATAACCAATTCTTTGGGTTTAACCGCATTTTCTTCAAAAATTTTGGGGATTAAGTGACGTTTGGCAATTTCGATTTTCTCATCTTCGGTATAACCCGACAAACGGATAATCTCCATACGGTCCAGCAACGGCCGCGGCATATCCAAAGAATTAGCGGTCGTAACAAACATCACATCAGAAAGGTCATAGTCCACTTCCAAGTAATGATCGTTAAAAGCTGAGTTTTGTTCCGGGTCTAAAACCTCCAAGAGAGCCGAACTCGGATCTCCGCGCCAGTCGTTCCCAAGCTTATCAATTTCATCAAGCAAGAACAGCGGGTTAGATGTTGCAGCTTTTTTCATACCTTTAATAATTTTACCCGGCATTGAACCAATATAAGTGCGACGATGTCCTCTGATTTCGGCCTCATCACGCATACCCCCGAGCGATGCTCTTACAAAGCTGCGTCCGGTAGCGCGCGCTATTGATTTTCCAAGCGAAGTTTTACCCACACCCGGAGGCCCTACCAAGCACAAAATTGGACCTTTTACTTTGTCAGCACGCGACTGAACGGCCAAATATTCAATAATTCTTTCTTTAACTTTTTCCAAACCATAATGGTCTTTTTCCAAGATAGCTTGAGCTTTAGCCAAATCTTTATTGACTTTGGAACGCTTTTTCCACGGGATACCCAAAAGCCAGTCGAGATAATTGCGCACCACGGTCGCTTCACTAGACATCGCACTCATGGTCTTGAGCTTCTTCACTTCCGAGAGTGCTTTCTCACGAGCTTCTTTGGAGAGTTTAGTCCGCTCAATTTTTTTGGTATATTCCGAAATCTCGTTTTCTTCATCACCATCACCAAGCTCTTTTTGAATAGCTTTCATCTGTTCATTGAGGTAATATTCCTTTTGGCTTTTCTCCATTTGTTTTTTGACCCGAGATTTAATTTTGTTTTCCACCTCAAGAAGTGTAACCTCGGCATCCATAAAGCCCAAGATTTTTTCAAACCTGTCTTTAAGCGTTTTGCCTTCCAAAAGCTCTTGTTTATCAGCAATTTTCAAGGTCAGATGAGAAGCAATTGTGTCTGCAAGCTTGCTGTAATCTTCAATCTGATTAACGGCCACCAATACTTCGGGAGGAATTTTTTTCGACAGTTTGACATATTCCTCAAATTTGGACAACACTGCCCGCACCAATGCTTCCAATTCGACATCGGCCGCATTGTTAACCTCCGGCAACAAAGTTGCCTCAGCTTCCAAGAACTCCTCATTATTAAGAAACTTATTAATTTTGACGCGTTCCAACCCCTCGATTAGCACCTTGACCGTCCCGTCGGGCAAGCGCAAGAGTTGGAGCACCGTGCCGATAGTTCCCACCTGATACACGTCATCATCGGTCGGTTCCTCAATTCCGGGATCTTTTTGAGTAAGCAAAATGACATTTTTATCGTTGTCCACAGCTGATTGCAACGCCCGAATAGACTTTTCGCGCCCCACAAACAGCGGCACCACCATTTTCGGATACACCACAATATCACGCAGCGGCAACACCGGATAAGTTTCTTTTTTCTCAGCCATAATTCATATCCTCATCATTTTGACATTACACTATGATATATAAGTAAGTCCCATTCAATCTGCAACTGCAGACCTAAACTTTTTGACACAAATCTCCTTTGCTGGCAACGATTAAACTTTTTAATCCACAATCGATAAGAATAGAGTTTTTTAATATTTGATAACTTGATAAAATCCGTTTGCTTATCGGGAAATATTGTATATTATAGCACAAAAAAGTATATCTGGAGAAAATGAGCAGATGATTAGCAACAAAAAAATATCCAGCTCCGGCAACGAAATTGCTGTTAACCTTTCGGTCACCTTGGGCACTGCCGACTTACGGGTTCAACAACTCTTAAAACTCGGACGCGGAGCAGTCGTAGAGCTTGATCGTGGCATTGATGATTATGTTGATATCTATGCCAACGATGTTCTTATCGGCCGCGGAGAAGTCGTCATTACAGAAAACGATACCATCGGTATCGCCGTATCAGAAATCATCACCAAAAAATCGGAATAATATGGCAAAATCAAAATTTCTCAAACACACCTTCAAAAAAATCACCAAATCTCAGGCTTTTATGTCTTTTTTGAGTTTGGTAATATATGGCTATGCCCGCTTAGTGTGGAAAACCAGCAAATGGAAAATTAACAACCTTGATAAAATGCTCACCAGTTGGAAAAAAAGCGGTAGCATTATCTTAATTGGTTGGCACAATCGTGTCCCCATGATGCCAATGCTTATGGAACATGCTCAAGGTAAAATGAGTGCTCTGGTTTCCTTGCATAATGATGGTAGAATGATAGCAGGCTTCTTAGAGAAATTTAAGATTGGAATTATCAGTGGTTCCAGTAACAGCAATGCCAAAGGCGCTGCCGTTAATATTATGCATACTTTGCAAAACAATACTTCGGTTACCATCATTCCCGATGGCCCAAGAGGTCCGCGGATGAAAATGAGCATGAGCCCGATATATTTTGCTTCCAAAACCGGCAAACCGATTTTCATTATGACTTATAGTCAAAAGAACGCCAAAATCATTCACAAAGCCTGGGACAAGATGATAGTTCCGGTTCCGTTTTCAGAAGGTGTTTATTATATCTCCGAGCCGTTTTATGTTCCCTCTGATGCCGATGATAAAACCTTGGAAGAATACCGCCAAAAATTAGAAGACTTGGCTAATACCCTAACTTGGCAAGCTGATAAAGAAATGGGATTACCTCATATTGAACCCCAAACCGAGGCCAAAACCAAACGTCATAAAAAGTAAATTTAGGAGCATATTTTTTATGTTTATCGGAATATACAATTCGCTGATTCGGGTCTTATACCCCTTAGTTATCAAAAGATACATCAACAAGCGCAAAGAAAACGGCAAAGAAGATATCTCGCGTTTTCACGAGCGCATGGGGCGCCCGCAAAAACCACGGAAAGAAGGAAAACTAATCTGGATGCACGGCGCCTCGGTTGGAGAGTCGCTTTCCATGCTTCCGCTGATTAACCGCTTGTTAGAGCAATATCCCGACTTAGAGATTATGGTCACCACCGGCACGGTCACCTCGGCAGATTTAATGAGCAAGCGCCTGCCCGAACGTGCATTTCATCAGTATATTCCGATTGACCACCCTTCTTTCGTCCGCCGTTTTTTGAAACATTGGCACCCCGATTTGGTTTTGTGGTTTGAATCAGAATTCTGGCCAGCCTTGCTTAGTGGGATTAAAAAGCGCAATATTCCGCTCATTTTGGTTAATGGCCGCATTTCAAATAAGAGTTTCAAACGCTGGCAACAGTTTGATTATATCAGCAAAGAGCTTTTGGGTTGCTTTAGCCTGTGCTTGGGACAATCTGAAGAAGATGCCTACCGCCTGCGCGTGTTAGGAGCAAAAGATTCTTTGTGCTTGGGCAATATCAAATATGCCGGCATCAATCCACCGGTTGACGAGAACAAGCTTGCCGAAATCAAACAACAAATCGGCAACCGCACCACTTGGGCAGTGAGCTCCACTCATAATGACGAAGAACTGCGGATTGCCAAGATTTTACCGGCCTTAAAAAAGAAATTTCCCGATTTGCTGACTTTCATTGCTCCCCGCCACCCTCAAAGAGGAGCCGAAATTCAAACAAGCCTCAATAATTTAGGCCTTAAAACTGCTCTGCGCTCTGCCGGAGAAAAAACCACCAAAGACACCGATGTTTATATTGCCGATACCATTGGCGAGCTCGGACTTTGGTACACACTTTGCCCGATAGTATTTATCGGCGGTTCGCTCATTCCTCACGGCGGTCAAAACTTTATGGAACCGTCACGTTTCCGCGATGCCGTAATTGTTGGTCCGCATATGCATAACTTTACCGATGCGATGAACCGCGCCAAAAAAGCCGATGCAGTTATTCAGGTAGAAAACACCGCCCAACTGCAAGAAAATGTGGAGCAACTTTTAAGCCACAAAGACTTGCTTGAGGCCAAACGCAGCCTGGCATATAACTGGGCCACCGGTGAGGCCAAAGTCTTGGATGGTATTGTGGATAAAGTTAAAGGATTTATTTAAATGAAGACGCCAACCTTTTGGAAACACAAAAATTTCACCTCAAATCTGCTTTGGCCGTTGGGTCGAGTTTATAACTGCGCCACCAATTTGAGAATAAAATTAAAATCCACCCAAAAGGTTGATATTCCGGTTATTTGTATTGGCAATATCACTGCCGGCGGCACCGGCAAAACTCCGGTTGCTGTTTCCATTGCCGCCTTACTGCAAAAGCAAGGTAAAAAGCCGTTTTTTGTTTCGCGCGGTTATGGTGGTAGTCTCAAAAATATTGTGGTTAATGCTCAAAAGCACACTCCGCAACAATGCGGCGATGAACCCTTGATATTGGCTCGCCAAGCTCCCGTCGTGGTCAATCCCGACCGCTATGCCGGTGCTCTGACTGCTGCTCAAAACGGTGCTGAGCTTATCATCATGGACGATGGCTTCCAAAACCCCGGCTTGCATAAAGACTTGTCTTTTTTGGTTTTTGACGGCAATTTCGGATTAGGCAATGGGCGTTGCATTCCTTCTGGCCCCTTGCGTGAAGATTTTCAAACAGGGCTCAAACGAGCTGATGCCGCCATTATCATTGGCACCGACCGTTGCAACTTGCGCTCGCGTTTTGAGATTCCTTGTTTTAGCGCCCAAATTGCTCCGGCTCCGCTCAAAATCAAAAATCCGCATATCACCGCCTTTGCCGGCATTGGCCGCCCGTCAAAATTTTATCGTTCCTTGAAGGACTGCGGATTTAATTTGCTCAAGACCCACGACTTCCCCGATCACCATTATTACAGCGAAGAAGAGCTGTTTGCCCTGATTAGTGAAGCCGAAAAGCTCGGAGCTGACATTTACACCACCTCCAAAGATTATGTAAAAATCCCCTCCGAGCTCAAAAATCGGTTCAAAGTTTTAGAAATTACTATCCAGTGGGAAGACGAAACCGCGCTTTTAGATTTTATCTTAAAGCATATTTAATCCCACCGATAAGCTTACATAAAAATATTTTCAGGAGTATAGTCACCATAGGCAAAAGCCTTACCGTCAATAAAGCGGTGGTTTTTATCCAAAGCGGCAATTTTTTGCATATCCGCTCCGTCTAGTTGCACGCTGAGTGCATTGAAATTTTCCTGAATGCGCTCAAAATGAACCGATTTGGGAATAACAACCGCATTCCGATTAATCGCCCAAGCCAACAGCACTTGCGCCGGAGAAATTTCTAAGCGTTTGGCAATATCGCCAATTACCTCGTTTTGGAGTAGATTATCGCTTTCATTGGTATCATGATGAGAACCCAGCGGTGAATATGCCATCAGCGCAATTTCATTTTTAAGGCAAAAATCACGCAGTTCATTTTGTTGCAAGAAGGGATGATGCTCCACCTGATTAACCGCCGGTATGATTTCAGCTTGTTCGATTAGGGACGAAAGATTGCGCTCACCAAAGTTAGATACCCCAATTGAGTGTACCAAACCAAGCTTTTGAGCTTTTTCCATCTCGGCCCAGGTCAAATAAATCGGCAGTTGTTTGAGTGAAATCATATCATCATCATGCGCCGGCATCAGCACACCTTTCTTTTGTGCCACCGGCCAGTGAATAAGATATAAGTCGAGATATTCAAGTTGCAAATCTTGCAAAGTTTGCTTGAGAGCCGGAAGCACATCTTCGGGCGCATGGCGGTCATTCCAAAGTTTTGAAACAATAAACAAATCCTCGCGTTTGACATCACCTTCGGCAATGGCATCATGCAACGCCTGCCCGATTTCTTTTTCGTTACCATAAATGGCAGCGCAATCAATCAGCTGATACCCAAGCTTAATTGCCCAGCGGACGGCCTGATACACCTCGCCAGCCTGCGAGCGCCAAGTTCCCAGCCCCAAAATCGGCATTTCCAAATCATTGTTAAGTTTAATTTTTTTCATCATTTTCTCCTTATCTGAGCCCAAATACATAAGCAATATAATCGCTCGCAAGTTAGCTTAAAGTCTGCGGCAAGAAAATTAGCCGTAAGTATTGTTTTTGATTAGTTGATGATTATATAGCGGACATGGAGGACCTCATGACTGACGAGGAATTCAAAAAGAAACTCACCCCTGAGCAATATCACATTATGCGCGAAAAAGGTACCGAAATGGCTTTTTCTGGTAAATATACCGAGTTTGACGAAGACGGCATATATGTCTGCGCCGCCTGCGGCAATCCGCTTTTTGCCTCCGAACATAAGTTTGATTGCGAATGCGGCTGGCCAACTTTTGATGAAGCTCTCCCCAACCATGTCAAATTTCAAGAAGATTATAGCTATGGCTTTGAGCGAACCGAGGTTTTGTGCGCTCGTTGCGATTCTCACCTCGGCCACGTTTTTGAGGACGGCCCGACCAGAAGTGGCGAGAGATTTTGCATTAATTCACTGGCTCTCGACTTTGAACCCCAAGAAAAATAGCAACGCCACGATAATATTGACAAATTTTGCCAAACGCGATATTGTGATTTTCAAAATTTGAGATAATTAAGACTATTATTAACAATTAAAAAAACAAAAATTATGACAACAACTGTTTTTTTCTCGGGAAGTTTTGAAATCCCGACTAACGGACATTTAGGAATTTGGGCTGAATTGATAAATGGGTTTGATAAACTCATTATCGGCATTGGCGAAAACTCCCAAAAAATCGCTAACGGCCAAATGTTTTCAACCGAAGAACGGATTGAATTGATAGTAGCCGCCTTGCAAGATTGGGCCGGTGCTTACCAACTCCGCGGGCTAAACGGACGTATTTTTTCTGCGGCAGAAACCAAAGCTGTTAAAAAATACATCCAAAAACCGGAATGTGTCCAGATTTGTGCTTATCAAGGCTCATCGGTTTTGGCGGCCAAGAAGTACAAAGCCACTCACTTTGTTCGCGGCGAACGCATCACCGGCGACCACGATAGTGAAATGGCCTTAGCCGCGGCTAATCGACTGATTGATGAAACTGCCGGCGCCGGCTTGTGCTATCTCACCGTTCCTCTGCCTCGCGCGGAGCTGACCTTCACTTCCACTTCGGCAGTTAAAGGTTTCTGCGCACTCGGAGAATATATTGCGGCCAAAAGATTGGTCACTCCGACAGTTCATAACCTGATTATGAAAAAATATCTGGCTCCGGTTTATGATAAGCTCTGTCTAGGACAAAAGATTCCTGCAGCGGTATGTGACGACACTTACAAGATGTTATCACTGCAATACAAACAACGAGCATATCACAATTTTTCGCATATTGCTTACTGTTTGAACTTGCTCAATAACATTCCCAAAATCAACGCTAAAATCAAACCGTTGTTAGAGCTTGGGTTCTTCTGTCATGACCTTTATCAAAGCTATGATCCTTATGTTGGAAACAAACCGGCCGAATTGGTCTCTGCCCGTTTTTGTGCAGATTTAATTTTTGGTGACGAGTCCAAACAAGAACAACTGGCGGATAATTTTACCCAGTTGTTTTTAGGCAACAAGGAAACCGACAGTCCTTTCGCAGCTTATACGGATATCTTCACGGATATTGATTTTGCCATCTTGGGTGATAGCGCTAACTATGGCGACTATGCTCAGCAAATCTACAGCGAATATGTCATCTGGTGCGATGTTTCTACATTCCGCCAAGGCCGCATGGAAGTGCTGGAAAAATTGTTAAAACAAGAGCGAATTTTCCGTACGCCCGAGTTTTATGAGCGGTTTGAAGAAAATGCCCGCTTCAATATCAAACGAGAATTGGGCTATTGGATGGTTGAAGAAAAATTTGCCTAAACTAAATTATTTTCTAAAACAAAGCTTTCCTCTTAACGGGGAAAGCTTTTTCTTTTGCTTGTCAAATCAGCTTTTAAATTTTATGGTGAGAAGTGGAGGAACGCTATGCAAATTTGCCATTACCCAAGCCCGCTTGGAGTTATCACTATCGGCTGTGAGAATGATTTTATCACCCTGCTCCGATTTGAAAAAATCGCCCCAAGTAAAAATATGATTATTAGCAATAACAAATTGCTAGAACAAGCTTGTCAACAGTTAGATGAATATTTTATAGGAGCGAGGAAGGAGTTTAACTTGCCGCTCAACCCTAAAGGTACTCCGTTTATGCAAAAAGTGTGGCAAGCTTTACAAAAAATCCCCTACGGCCAGACCAAGAGTTATCAAGAAATTGCTCAGGAAATTGGCAATATCAAGGCTTGTCGTGCGGTGGGGCTGGCTAACAATCATAACCCGATTGCCATTTTCATTCCTTGTCATCGGGTCATTGGCAAAAGCGGTCAGCTCACCGGCTACCGAGGTGGATTAACTATCAAACAGCAACTGCTCAATTTAGAACAGAAAAATATATAGCGTCATCCCTCTATAATAGCATCATCCCTTGATTGCGAATCAATCGTCCAACCCATAAAGTCATCCCTCGTTTTTCGAAGAAAAACGTCCAGGGATCTACCGATTGTTTTATTTTTTCCAAATAGTAAAACAAACTCGAAGCCCCCTTGACGACTACTAACGTAGTCGAGAGGTGACATACTACTTAAACCGACACATAGATAGCATCGCGGCTCTTAGGCACGATTTCTCAACCTCTAACTCGCCGTGCCGCGCACCCGTCGCACGGGCGCACCTGCCACGCAGGCGCGCAAATAAAAAAAAACCGAGCGATGCTCGGTTTTTTTTAATGGCGGAAAGTACAGGAGCTGGGTACTCCCGCAAGCGGGTCCTCCTCGTCACGTAAGGCTCTGTCTGCGCACTTTGTGCTTGCCAATCGCCAACTATCGACTTCGAACCTTACAGGTTCGCGTCCAACTTCGCCGCGCACCTGCCACGCAGGCGCGCAAATAAAAAAAACCGAGCGATGCTCGGTTTTTTTAATGGCGGAAAGTACAGGACTCGAACCTGTGGAACGGAAACCCGTTCACGGATTAGCAATCCGCTGCATTACCACTCTGCCAACTTTCCAGCGCGGTATGGGGTAATATGTATATTATCTTTCCTCACTCGTCAATACATTTTTTTAATTTATTTTCCGTTTTTATAAAACTTATTCTTTTCTCTCCCCTCACCCCTTGACTTTCTTTACCCAAAGCTTATCACATTAGCTAATAAATCATATTATCAATATTAAAATTATTAGCTATGAAGACCTTATTATTTTCATTTTTATGCTGTGGATTTTTATCTTGTTCAAGCAGTATTCCAAGTGTGAGAGCTCCAGCATCTGCAACAGCTCCACAAGAATATCCCCTTAAACCCAATATGGATATAGCAACACAAAGTCAAGAAGACCAAAAACGCCTTATCCAATTTGCAGATAAAAATAATCTTGTGTCCATCAGCATTTTCTGTTTATCACTTGATAAATAGCTAATATTAAAAAAGCGTACTTTTCAAAGTACGCTTTTTTTCTTAATCCAATACAATTTTGATGTAAGTCATACAAATAAAACCCAAGAACAATGCACAGGCAGACTTTTCTGTTTTTTTAAAACCATAAGTCTCTGGCAAAATCTCATTTACGACCACAAACAACAAAGTACCTCCAGCCATGGCCATGCCAAGCGGAACAATTTTTTCGCTCATACCCATGGTTACCAACCCAAGCGCCGCCCCCAAAGGCTGTACCAACCCGATTGCAGCCGCAGTCAAGGCAGCTTTGAGACGAGAACATTTGGCTGCCACTAACGAAATGGCAATGGTTAAACCTTCAGGAATATTGTGCACCGCGATTCCTAAAACCAAACTATTGGGATTCATAAAATTTTCTGCACTATAAGCCACCCCAACCGCCAATCCTTCGGGGATTTTGTGAAGAGTAATCGCAATAATAAACAGCCACGCCGTTTTGAGGCTAAAGTGCATACCATGATGTCCCATATTATTATGTTCATGAGGTAATAGCTCATTAAGAATCCACACTAAAGCTACACCGGAAAACACAGCCCCGGTATACCACAATGCCGCCACTTGAATATTAGAATGAAATTTGATGATTTGGTTCATCGAAGGAGACAGCAAAGAGAAAAATGCCGCCGCCAACATTACACCTGCTGCAATATTAAGCAAGAAGTTGATATTTTCTTGAGAATAGCGCTTTTTCAAAAAAATCATAAAACCGCCCACACCGGTAATCAGTCCGGCAACGGTTGCAGCAATCATTCCTTGAGTAAAAATTGTTTCCATTTATCATCCCTCACAAATATAGTCTGGGCTAATAATAAGCCGATAAATTTTATTATCAACACTAATTCTGCTCAAATTTTGCAGTTTCAACAAAAAAAACGCCGGATTTATTATCCGACGTTTTAATTTTGCTACACTTGTAAAGTTTTAGAGATATTCAATTTTATATTTATATAAACAGCAGTCTTCTTTTTCTTCTGCTTTTTCATATATCTCTAAGAACTTGTTCATCCAATCTGTTTTAGGCCACTGAGGAACAAAGCGCACCACCATGAAACCACTTTTCATCAAAATCGGATAATCAAATTGAGCTGTGTCATGTTTAACATACACTTCAACCCAAAATCCTTCATGAAAACGCACCACCACATTGTTCTTCATATCGAGCCACCAGACATCGTTACCATAATCTTCTACAAACTCGGTAACAGTATGATAATGACGACGCATTTCTTTCAAAGTTTCCGCAATTGAAGAATGCAAATCTCTAATCCAAGGCACATCGTCAATCGCACTCATCTCAAGATTATTCAGTAACAATGAAGAGTTTTCTAACAATATAATGCGTACACGATTAGTTATCGGGATATATTGTAAAAACTCCGCAATTCCCAAATTTTGATAATCATTTGGCAGCACAATATTATCATAAGCTTCCACACTCAAAGCAATTACTTTTCTCCATTGACGAGATTTTTCCTCAATTTTTTCAGCAATTTCTGGTGTGATTAACCCTAAGGCATGAGCATATTGCGGTACTGTTCTGTTATAGTCTTCCGCTACAAATTTAAGCACCCAGCAAATTTTCCCCGATACCTTGAGCAACAGCTCCATTCCGGCCAATTTATTGTTAACCGCCTCAATCTCAACCAGAGTAACCCCAGAGTAGTGATACGTTGAAATGTTAACATTGTGAATATCAACCGAATAATATGTATGGTCGTTCACCAGCATATTCCCATGCATATTCCACACCTTCATCTGATAATCACATACCTGCACCCAATTGTAGATATCAGAAATATGAAAAAAACCACTCACATTAATGTTGTCCACAATTTCACGAGCCGCCGCATTAAAGTAATTGGCTAACCCTAAATCCTCAAACGGCAAAGGAGCATCAAACAATTCGCTGTTTGACTGATAAGCCGATTTAAAAATTTCCGGATAAGATAATTGCTGATTGTACTCTAACTGCAATTTTTCAGCGACCAATTCTTTGATTAGAATTGCTTGTTCCTTTATACATTCCTTCATAATAAAAAAAATTTTTAATTAAAACAATAATCTGATATTTTGTTAAAAGGTTTAGCACCAATATTTTAAAAGTCAACAAAAAAGCCTCCCGAAGGAGGCTTATGCGTTGTTAAGACATTATTTATGATAAACGTGATTGCAGCAAACCGTTAACCACCGCGGGGTTAGCTTTTCCACCGCTGGCTTTCATCACTTGACCGACAAACCAGCCCATCAAACCGGTTTTACCATTGCGATAAGCTTCCACATTAGCCGGATTATCAGCAATAATCTTGTCAATAATCGCCTCAATGGCAGCAGTATCGGTCACTTGTTTTAAGCCTTTTTCTTCCACGATTTTCTCAGGAGATACTCCGCTTTCAGCCATCATCTCAAAGACATCTTTAGCGGTTTTTCCATTGATGACACCTTTAGTGATTAAATCCACCAACTTACCGAGGTTTTCAGCACTAATCGGACTTTCATGAATGCTCAGACCATCTTTGTTGAGCAAAGCAAAGAAATCTCCCATCATCCAGTTTGCTACCTTTTTAGCATCGTGACCGGCCGCAGCTTTTTCAAAAAACTCTGCTACCTCGCGGTTTTCGCACAAGACCATAGCGTCATAAGGTGTAATGCCAAGTTCGTTGATAAAACGAGCTTTCTTAGCATCGGGTAGTTCGACCATTTCTTTTTTGATGTTTTCGATATATTCATCGGTGAGCACCAAAGGCAACAAATCCGGCTCCGGAAAATAGCGATAGTCATGAGCAAATTCTTTCTTGCGCATGAGCTTAGAAGTTCCGCTTGCCGGATCAAATTGGCGGGTTTCTTGTTCAATTGTGCCACCGTTTTCATAAACTTCAACATGGCGCTTGGCTTCACTTTCAATCGCCTGCATCACAAAACGCACCGAGTTGACGTTTTTCATCTCGCTACGCGGACGGAACGAGGTTTCGCCCACTTTGCGAACTGATACGTTGACATCGCAGCGCATTGAACCTTCGTCCATGTTGCCATCACAGGTGCCGAGATAGCGCACAATGGAGCGCAGTTTGCGCAAGAACTCACCAGCTTCTTCCGGAGAACGGAAATCGGCTTTGGTCACAATTTCCATCAAACCGACACCGGCACGATTCAAATCCACAAACGTCATGCTCGGGTCCAAATCGTGAATAGATTTTCCGGCATCTTGTTCAATATGAATCCGCTCAATTCCGATAGTACGACGAGAACCATCTTCGGTTTCCACTTCCAAACTACCCTCACCTACCAAAGGATACTGAAATTGCGTAATCTGATACCCCTGCGGCAAATCGGCATAGAAATAGTTTTTACGGGAAAATTCGGAGTATTTATTGATTTTAGCGTTCAAACCCAAACCGGTTTTAATTGCTTGGCGCACACATTCCTCGTTTAAGGTTGGGAGCATACCTGGCATTCCGGCATCAATAAATGATACATTATGATTGGGCTCAGCACCATATTCGGTTGAAGCCCCGCTAAACATTTTAGAGTTAGAAACAATCTGGCAGTGAATTTCCAAACCGCAGATAACTTCCCACTTGTTTTTTTCGGTTTCAATAATCATTGCGGTCATCTTACATCACTCCCTCAAACTTAGCATCTTCCTCTAAGGCTGATGCCACCTTAAATACATCACCTTCATCAAAAGCTTTGCCGATAACCTGCAAGCCCAAAGGCAAACCATCTGAGGTCAGACCAATTGGCAAACTCATCGCTGGCAAGCCGGCCAAGCTGATAGAAACCGTAAATACATCGTTAAGCCACATGGTAATCGGGTTTTCTTGCATTGACTTATCACCAATGGGGAAAGCCGGTGTTGGCGCTGTTGGGGTCAAGATAAGATCGCATTTTTCAAAAGCGGCTTGGAAATCTTCCACAATCTTGCGACGTACTTTTTGGGCTTTGAGATAGTAAGCATCATAATAACCGGCAGAAAGCACATAAGTCCCCATCATAATCCGGCGTTTTACTTCCTTGCCAAAACCTTCGCTTCGGGTATTGATATAAAGGTTATCAAGATGTTCTCCATTGACCCGCAAACCATAGCGAATACCATCATAGCGTGCCAAGTTTGCCGAAGCCTCAGCCGGAGCAATAATGTAGTAAGTCGGCAAAGCATATTTGGTATGAGGCAAAGAAATGTCGACAATTTCAGCACCGCGAGCCTTGAGCATGGCAATACCTTCGTCCCAATATTTTTCCACTTCTTTATTGAGACCATCTACACGGTATTCTTTAGGAATGCCGATACGCATACCTTTGATGTTCTGCCCCAAGAATTTTTCAAAATCTGGAACCTCGACCCGAGCCGAGGTAGAATCTTTGTCATCATGACCGGACATGGTTTTGAGCAAGATTGCACAGTCACGGACATCTTTTCCAATCGGACCGGCCTGATCTAAAGAAGAAGCAAAAGCCACAATACCATAACGAGAGCAACGTCCGTAAGTTGGTTTAATTCCGGTCACCCCGCAAAAAGCCGAAGGCTGACGAATAGAACCGCCAGTATCAGTTGCGGTGGCACCGGCACACATTTGGGCTGCCACTGCTGCCGCTGAACCACCGGAAGAACCACCAGGGACTAAATCGGCACTAGAATTTTTAGCCTTCCACGGATTAACCACCGGTCCATAATAGCTGGTTTCATTACTTCCACCCATTGCAAACTCATCCATATTGAGTTTGCCAAGCACACTAATACCGGCATCAAGCAGCTTTTGAGTTACGGTTGACTCATATTGCGGAACAAAACCGTCCAAAATATGCGAACAAGCCGTAGTACGAATACCTTTGGTACAAAACAGGTCTTTAATCCCCATCGGAATACCTTCCAAAGATCCGGGGGTATTATCAGCATATTTTTTATCAGAGATTTCAGCTTGTTTGAGAGCCACCTCAGGTGTCTCGAGCACATAGGCATTTGTATATTTGTTTTTTTCCATTTGACTGATATAGTCTTTGGTCAGCTCGACTGCCGAAAATTCTTTTTTCTTAAGCCCATCAAGAGCCTGCGCAATAGTCAGTTTAGTTAAATCTGTCATCTTCATTCTCTCTTATTCAATCACTTTTGGAACCGCAAAATAACCATATTCTTGCAACGGAGCATTAGCCAACACTGCCTCAGGCTGATTTCCATCAGTAACCACATCATTGCGCATAGTTAAGTTAGTTTGGTTGACCGATACCAACGGTTCCACTCCGTTGGTGTCAACTTCGTTAAGTTCTTCGACCCAAGTCAAGATTTTGTTAAATTCATCTTTAGTATCTTCAATTTTATCATCGTCGATTTTCAAACGTGATAAAAAGGCAATTTTTCTAACTGTATCTGCATCAATAGCCATTTTTCATTCCTGTCATATTAAGTTTTCTTCTAAAATAAAACGATTCCCGATTAAATCAACTTTGCTCTTTGGGTTATCTACATCACAATCTCAAAAGGCAGCAAGACAGCATCATATTGCAAACGACGCAGGAGCTGTAGTTTTTGCCACGGCAAACCGCTGTTTTGCAAAATTTTTTGAGTTGCGACTTGAGGAGTTCCGCTGATTAATTCATTAATTTTCTCAGATAAAGTTTTCGGCCGCGGAAATTCGGCAATTTTATATTTTTGCCTTTTAGGCAGCTTAGCCAATTCACGGACTTTATAAAATGCCATATCCAAACCGCCGATTTCATCAACCAGTTTGAATTTCACAGCCGCAGCCCCTTGCCAAACCCGACCACGAGCCAATTTATCAAGTTCTTTAGCAGAAATTTTGCGAGCTTTTTCAACTTGCGCGGTAAAATCGCGATAAACATTATCCAAAGAACGGTTAAAAGCAGCTTTTTCCGAAGGATTGAATTTGCGATTACCGCTCAAGATACCGGAGTTTTTACCAAATTGCAGTTCAGCCCAATGAACATTGATTTTCTTCCACAAGTTTTCCAATACCAGTTTGCCGCCCAAAACTCCGATTGAACCGGTAATCGTCAAAGGTTCGGCTAAAATATAATCACCTGCTAAAGAAACAAAATATCCACCCGAGGCCGCATAATCTCCCATAGATACCACCACAGGAATATCTTTTTTCTTTTTGAGGGCGTTAATGGAATTCCAAATTTCAGCCGAAGCAGTGTAACTCCCGCCTGGAGAATTAACTCGCACTACCAAGCCTTTTAAATCGGGCAATTTAGCAATTTCCTTAAGTTGTTTTACCGTCTGACGAGAAGACACCACGCCTTGCTGCCACATATCTTGTCCGGCTTCACCTTCAACTATTTCTCCATCTAAAACAAGAAAAGCAATTGTCGGCACCCTCCCTTGATTATCGCTCAAAAGATTGAGATAAGAACGAACAGGATAAAACTCTGCTCCTTTATTTCTTGCTTTAAGTTCATCATTAAATTCGTTTTTGAAAGCGACAATATCGACTAACTTACTGTTAAGCCCGTCTTCAGCCCGAATTGGTGCCTGATTAATCAACGCAATCAATTCTTTGGGTTGCATTTTGCGGTCTTTGCTCACATCACTTACAAATTGCAAGAAAATAGTTCCGCCAAGCTTAGTCATTTCATTTTTATACTGTGGTGACAGCTTGCTAGCCGTCAAGCTGGCCATGGCGTTTTTATATTCATGACGGGCATAAAACTCAGGAGTGATACCGATTTTGTTTAGCGTATCACGCAAGAAAGGAACCTCAATATTAATTCCGGTAATTCCGATTTCGGTATTAGGCTGCATCCAAATCTCATCAAAAGCCGCTGCCAAGTAATATTCTGAAGTTCCGCCACCAAGCACTCCCATTCCGGTAGAGTAGATATAAGCTTTTTTACCCTGAGCACGAAAATATTTGATAGCACCGCGCAACTCTTCAATCTGAGCCAACCCCAGAGATGAAGTATTAATTTCTGCCGACAAAGCCTGCACACGATTATCACTTGCTGCAACATTAATAGCCTTAATCAGCTCATAAAAGCTCATAGATGGCATATCCGAAAAGCCATAAAGCCACTCATCACCTTTACGCTCAGCAATCGGCTCATCAAAATTAATGGTTAGAATAGCTTTTTTGGGCATTGGTTCACTTAGTTGAGTTTCTTTACCGAGCAATCCGATAAGAGTAAGGAGGAGCAGAATAAAGATAACTCCAAAGATAGCCAAAGCAAACAACAATGCTTTGGCAACAATCCGCAAATTTAACATTTTGCGAATATTACGAGGAGCTTTAGGGAAAGGAGAAGTTAGATTAACCATCACGAACTCGATTTCTTAAAAAAAACACATTTTAAACAATGGATTTAATATATAATTTTCACCCAAAAACTCAAGATTTTTTTTGCATACGAACACAAAAAAAGCGGCTAAAAGCCGCTTTAAGAAGAAGTTGATAAAATCTAGTAGCGTTGGCGCTCTTGTATGTATTGGTAAGATTGTTCTCTTACTTGCAAAGCATTGGTGGAAGAATTGTCGCCCGAGAAACGATTTCGGCATTGCGCAAAGACGTGACCGCCAAATGCTATGGAGGAGACGTTACACGCAAACGCAAATTGCTGGATAAGCAGAAAAAAGGTAAAAAACGAATGCGCCAATTTGGCAAAGTCGAAGTTCCACAAAGTGCTTTCATTGAAGCATTGCGCATTGGAGATAACTAATAAAAAAATCCCTCAAGTTTTGAGGGATTTTTTTGATATGTTGAGTTCCCCGTAAAATCGCTCTAATAAACCGCTAAACAAGTTTCAACCTTTGGCTCAGAAAAAGTTCGGAGAATGAGTCGTATAGAGTGATTTCTTGGCGATGACAATCCTAGCGTAGATAGACCTACGTGGATTTTGACCGTTCTACAGTTTTTCGCGCTAGAAGCTCAAAATACAAGCTTTAAACTCCGGCACTTCTTAAAGCTCGGATAGTGGATTTAGTAGAGTGATCTATAGGGGAGATAACAATCCTAGCGTACAAAGAAATAAAATATCTCAACCTATGGCACAGAAAAAGTTCGGAGTTTGAGGTTAGTAGAGTGATTTCTTTGGCGATGACAATCCTAGCGTATAAAGAAATAAAATAGCTCAACCTTTGGCACAAAAAAAGTTCAAGATTTGCGGCTTATAGCGTGAAAAACAAAGCGGTCAAAATCCTAGCGTATAAAGAAATACGTGGATTTTGACCGTTCTGCAATTTTTCGCGCTAGAAGCCCAAATACTGAACTTTTTTATTCGGTTAACATTGCTGCCGTCTTACTCGCATTCTCCAAGTTGAGCATACCAACGGTGTGATAACCGCAGTCAACATGAATAACTTCTCCGGTAATACCGGTGCCGCAAGCAGAAAGCAAACCAAGAGCAGCCATACCAACTTCTTCTTGAGTAACATTGCGTTGCAAAGGAGCATTGAGCTCATTCCAGTGCAAGATTTTGCGGAAATCACCAATACCGGAAGCTGCCAAAGTCTTAATCGGTCCGGCCGAAATTGCATTAACCCGAACACCTTGAGCCCCCATATCGGTAGCAGCATAACGAACAGATGCTTCCAAAGCAGCTTTAGCCACACCCATAATATTATAGTTTGGCAAAACGCGTTCAGAACCCATATAAGTAAGAGTAACGATTGATCCACCCTCATTCATGATTGGAGAAGCATATTTGCAAGCTTCCAAGAAAGAGAAGCAAGAAATTTCCATAGTCATGGTAAAGTTATCACGAGTTGTATCAATAGTGCGCCCTTTGAGCTGATTTTTATCAGAGAAAGCAATAGCGTGAACCAAGAAATCAATCTTGCCCCATTTTTCGCCCAATTCTTTGAAGCAATTTTCAACACTTGCGCTATCCATAACATCACATTTAATCAGCAAAGCTTCTTTATCGAGCTGAGCAGCCAAAGGTTGAACTCTTTTTTCCAAAGCTTCATTCTGATAAGAAATTGCCAATTGAGCTCCTTGAGCATTGAGAGCCTGAGCAATACCCCAAGCAATCGACTTATCGTTGGCCAGTCCCATAATAAGACCTTTTTTGCCAGCCATTAAGGGTGCAGATGTAGTCATAATATTTTCCTTTGCTTTTTTTAAAAATTAACTATATTGAAATTAATTATCCAATTTAATATAAGAATAATTGACCTTTGTAAACCATTTTTTTCAAGAGGTGGAATGAATTTAGCATCAACAATCAACAAAGTGGCGGAATGCTTAAAAAAAGCCTTGATTGAGTGTCGGGATTTTTTGGTATTTTTGGCTCTACGCGCTCGTAATGATACAGTTTTGCGGGTATCTTCATCTTTGAGTTATACTTCACTAATTGCCTTAGTGCCGCTTTTATCGATTGCTTTAGCAATTTTTTCGGCATTTCCGGTTTTTGGTGAAGTAAGAGAACAGTTGCAAGAAGTTTTGCTCAAAAACTTTGTTCCCTCGATTGGAGAAGAAATCAGCGGCTATTTTGACCAGTTCATCAATGCCACGGCCAAACTCACCACCATTGGAGTGGTCGGATTGGTAATCATATCCATTTTGCTGTTATCCACCATTGAAAATAGCTTTAATTTTATTTTCAAAGTGCATAAACCAAGAAGAATTGCTACCAAAATCACCCTTTATTGGACAGTAATTACCTTAGGCCCCTTATTGATGGGAGCTGCTATGTCATTAAGAGGTTACATGTACACGCTACAAAACCTAATGAGCAGCACCGCCAACCCCTCAATTGCTTATGCGCTACCAAGTTTGCTCAACTTTTTTATTTTGGTAATGATATATGTGTTAGTTCCCAACCGCAAAGTAAAATTCACCCATGCCGCATTTGGTGCTGCCACGGCAGTCGGATTATTTTGGGTCATTCGAAAGATTTTCAGCCTACTGATATTAAGTAATGCCACGTATAAAACATTGTATGGAGCATTGGCGGTTATTCCGATGTTTTTGATTTGGATGTACCTCGTCTGGGCAGCGGTTATTTTCGGAGCAGTTGTTACCGCAGCGATTGATGAATATTTAAGAACTAAAGCACTCAACAGGACAGAAACAAAATCAGAACAAAAATAGTCGAATAAGTCAAAAAATTAATTGTAAATTAATAAAGTTTGAGTTTTAATACCAAAAGCAAAAACTCTAGAATGAAAGACTAAACTATGGATAAAGATAAAGCACTAGATGCCGCCTTGAGCCAAATCGAAAAAGCTTTCGGCAAAGGCTCAATTATGCGCCTTGGTCAAAACAATTCGGTGGCTGACATTGAGGCTATTTCTACTGGTTCCATTGGCTTGGATATTGCCTTAGGAATTGGCGGAATGCCCCGTGGCCGTATTGTTGAAATTTATGGTCCGGAAAGTTCCGGTAAAACCACTTTGGCTTTAAGCGTGATTGCTCAGGCTCAGAAAAAAGGCGGGACTTGCGCCTTTATTGATGCTGAGCACGCCCTCGACCCGGCTTATGCCAAAAAAATTGGGGTCGACTTGGAAAATTTGCTGATTTCTCAGCCAGATGCCGGTGAACAAGCCTTAGAGATTACTGACACATTGGTTCGCTCTGGGGCAATTGATGTTTTGGTAGTCGATTCGGTTGCCGCATTAGTTCCTAAAGCTGAGCTTGAAGGTGAAATGGGAGATCAGCACATGGGTTTACACGCCCGTCTGATGAGCCAGGCCTTGCGCAAACTCACCGCTACGGTTTCTCGTTCCAACACTTTGGTAATTTTCATCAACCAGATTCGTATGAAAATCGGCGTTATGTTTGGTAACCCCGAAACCACTACCGGCGGTAATGCCTTAAAGTTCTATGCTTCTGTGCGTATTGATATTCGCAGCACCGGAAAGATTAAAGACAAAGAAGATATTATCGGTAGCCAAACCCGCGTCAAGATTGTCAAAAACAAAGTGGCTCCTCCGTTTAAGACCATTGACTTTGACATTATGTATGGTGAAGGCATTTCAAAAACCGGCGAGATTATCGATTTGGGTATGAAAGCAGGTTTTGTAGAAAAAGCCGG
The DNA here is from genome assembly GCA_944391475.1 of uncultured Alphaproteobacteria bacterium. Classification (GTDB taxonomy): domain Bacteria; phylum Pseudomonadota; class Alphaproteobacteria; order RF32; family CAG-239; genus MGBC133411. The sequence goes on from CALXTR010000006.1 coordinate 81,705, forward strand.
AGCTTGGTTCTCTTATAATGGCGAAAAACTCGGCCAAGGCCGTGAAAATGCTAAGCTGTTCTTGAGAGACAATCCAGAAATTGCTCAAGAAATCGAGAACAAGATTCGCGCCGATGCCGGTCATCTGACCACCGAACTCACCGGTGAAGATTTACCGATTTCGGAAGAATAAAATTAAACATTAGAATAGATATCCCCCAGTAAACTGGGGGTTCTATAACAGCTACAAACCTTACGGTTTGACCACGCTCGTTGGCGTG
>CALXTR010000007.1 GCA_944391475.1 uncultured Alphaproteobacteria bacterium
TGTGCATAAAATGATTTCGATATTAAATGCTCGCCTGCGTGATTTTTATGCTTGACTTCTAATATCGTTGCTTTTTTGTAAATGGCGAGCAGTCGAGGGCGTACTCTGCGCTCCGCTTGAGTTGCACTGGCGCTCATGAGCTAACGCTCACCGGCGTACTCCCGTCCGCCTTTCGCTTGTAGTCGAACCCTCTTCTCCGAGGGTTCAAATCCCAAAATAACATACATATACAAAAAAACCTCCACAAGGGAGGGCTTTTTTGTAAATGGCGGATAGAGAGGGATTCGAACCCTCGGTACCCTTTGGGGGTACACACGATTTCCAATCGTGCGCCTTCGACCACTCGGCCATCTATCCAAGGTCTTCCAAGCTTATAGCTTAAACAAATTCATTTTGCAATAGTTTTTTATTGAAATATTCGCAAGTTTTATTTATAACTGTGGCAGGTTGTCAGCGTAGCTCACCAGGATAGAGCGACGGTTTCCTAAACCGTAGGTAGCAGGTTCGAGTCCTGTCGCTGACGCCATTTTTTTATAAGAAAATACCTTCCGTTAATTAGGAAGGTATTTAAGTTTTAAGCTCATACCAAGCGATATTGTCCTTCATCTGAGCGTTGAATATGGATATATTCACCATTGCCAATTTTGGGTTTATCTACGCCCAAATAAGCAAGCAGCAATGCAATGCTTCCCCCATGAATAGAAATACCCACGCAATTATATTGCGCATTTTCTGCCAAAGCTTCAAATACCAAGAATATTCGGTCTAGGACTTCTTGCTGAGTTTCGCCGTTTTCAAAGCCAATATCAAAATCCTGAGCATTGGGAACAATCCATCTCGCAAATACTTCAGGCCAATTTTGCTTAACTTCATCAAAGTTCAACCCTTCCGCCACTCCATAGTCGGCTTCTTGCAAACTACTTTGGGTCAAAAACGGAACTTGGCATTCTTCGGCCACAATTTTGCCGGTATGATAAGCCCGAACCAACGGACTGCTAACCACTAACTGCAAGTTTTTGTCTTTTAAGCTTTTAGCTAAAGCACGTGCTTGCTCTACTCCGGTTGCGTTCAAATCAATATTAATTTGACAGCCCTGCCAGATTCGTTTTTGGTTATTGTCGGTTTGCCCGTGTCTAAATACATAAAAATCCATCATATCAAATAATTTAATGTTAAAAACTAAAATTCTTCTTCAAGATAGAAGACAAAGTTTTTATAATCAAGCAAAATCGCCAATGTAAGGAAATAGTATGTATTTAGACGATGAAATATACGGGAAGGTCGAAGTTAACGAACCGGTATTGGTAGAAATTATCAATTCTTATGAGTTGCAACGTCTCAAAGAAATTTCCATGGCCGGATATTATCCCGGCTGTCCGGAGTTTAACAATCCCGAATATAATCGCTATAATCATAGTATCGGAGTGTTGCTGCTACTGCGTCGCTATGGTGCTTCTCTTTCTGAACAAATTGCAGGACTAATCCACGATGTATCCCATTCTGCCTTCTCGCACACAATTGATTATATCAAAAAAGACCAAGAAGGTGAAAAAACGCATGATGGGCAAGACAAAGTGCACGAAAGCTTTGTTATGAACTCTGGGTTAAAAGAGATTCTTGAACGCCACGGCTATGATGTGGCTTTCATTTTAGATGATAAAAATTTTCCCTTAAAAGAAAATGACTTGCCCGATGTCTGTGCCGACCGTCTGGACTATTCTGTGCGTCAAGCTTATTATGATTATCATTACCTTTCCTTAGATGAGGTCAAACAAATTTGGGACGGTTTGGTGGTTCATAATGGTTCGTTCGTGTTTAGCAATATCAAAGCCGCCGAGCTTTATACTTGGAGTTTTTATCGCCAAAATGAGCTTTGGTGGTCAGGGCTCCCCACAGCGATTATGTTTTCAATTTCTGCGCAAATGTTTCGCCATGCCTTAAACCAAGGCTATGTGACTTTGTCTGATTTTTATCATCACGGCGATACTTGGGTGATAAATAAGCTCAAAGAATATCTGCCACAAGATACCAAATTGGCTGAGTATTACCAGCTCTTGCAGCGTCCGGCTACAGATTTTTGTAATCATTCGGGCGAAGATGATAACGAGGATACAATCTTTTGCAAAAGCCGAATTGTTAACCCTTATGTGTTGCAAGCTGACGGTAGTTTGCGTCGTTATGGTGAGTTAGATACCGACTATGGAGCAAAAATTGCTAACTTGCCCAAGTTTAATCAATATAGTGTCCGTCTGAGAGATAATTTAGAAAAAATGGCCGGATAAGGTCAGAGTTATAAAATAAACACTATCTTTGCAGATAGTGTTTTTTTGATTTGGTAAATGTTAGTGGGTTTTGTGTAGGGTGCCTATGACTTTATAGCCATTGTCTGCATCGCCTTCCACCACAAAATAAGAACAATGCGGAATAATCGGGTGGTCAACACCAAGATTAGCCATAATCATGACCATCACTCCGCCATGAACCGAAATTCCGACTGTTTGGTAATTTTTCTCCCGCGAAATACGGTCAAATACACCAAAGACCCTATCAGCCATCTCCTGAATGCTTTCTCCTTCCGGAAAACGAGAGGCAAAGTTTTCTTTTTTGAAGATGTGCCAATTTTTAGCAATTTCTGGCCAGCGTTCTTCAGCTTCTCTGATGCTGAGTTTTTCTGCCAAACCACAGTTACCTTTGCGGAGTTCTAAAAGCGGATAAACAGGAATATTTCCTTGCACTTTCGCTACGACTTCTGCCGTATGCACTGCCCTAATAAGTGAGCTGGAATAAATGACATCAAGCTTAACATTGTGAGCTAAATCCTGAGCCAGAAAAGCTGCCTGATTAAACCCATTTTCATTTAGATCGACATCAGTTTGTTGTCCAACCCACAATTTTTTTGCGTTACTATCCGTCTGTCCATGACGGAAGACATAATACTTCATATCAAAAAAATTTTAAGATTAATAAATTTATTGAGCCTTATGCATACCACAAATTATGTGTGACGTCAGTGTTTTTGACTATAATTTTGTCAATTTATTCCAAATCGAGAGCCTTAAGGGTACAATTAAACGGCTGGTCTTGTGGGCTGCAAGCATAAGCTCCGACCTTGATTATCGGGCTTTCGCTATGAAAAGTCACCAACCGGAGCTGAAAGAAATTCTGCCCGTCCACTGAGGCAAAAAATACATAATCTCCTTTAAGCCGACGCACGCGAAACCAGATATTGCCGTTAAGGCTTGGGATATTGTGTACTGCCCAATCCGAATTGCCCCGATGAGTAACCACGGTTCCGACTTGCGGATTGTTAGGCTCGGTGCTCATAAGCCCGACCTTAATCCAGTTACGCTCATCAAGCCTAAGCATTAAGCCGCATTGTCGGAAGTTGGAACAGTTTTCAAAAAACCATTGAGTAGTTAGCGTAAAGTTACCATCTCGCGGCGTGAAAAAGAAATGCCCGTTATCTTTTTTGATTTGATGTTGGACGCTTTGCCAAAAGTCAGTTTGCGGCTCAGTTACAATCGTCATACCTTCATCGCTATAAGTGATACGGCGCGGTTCATTGAGCCATTCAAAGTCTTTTAGTACGTCCAACAGCATCAAAAGTTCCTTATTGGTTCGTCTTTAATTGCAGACAGAGCTTTCTCTAAATCGGGATTAGCCGTTGTCGGCGTCACAATTTTCAAGGTCACGATTTCATCGCCCTGACCTTTGGTGTTTTTGATACCTTTGCCTTTAAGACGCAATTTCTCTCCGCTGGAAGAATAAGGTGGAACCGTCACCATAACTTTGCCAGAGATTGTTGGCACGGTAACTTTACCACCCAATACTGCTTCTTTAATGCTAATCGGAAGTTCCAGATGAATATCTAATCCGTCGGCTGAGAAATAGGGGTGTTTATCAACATTAACCGTAATAAGCACATCACCATTCGGACCATTGTTAGGGCCGGGGTTGCCAAGCCCTTTAAGGCGCAAAGTCTGTCCATCAGTAGTTCCGGCCGGAATTTTCACATTAATAGATTTTCCTTGTATCATTACCGTTTTTTCGGTTCCAAGCGCGGCCGAAAGAAAATCCAACCTCATGGTGTAGGCTAAATCATCGCCTTTGCGAGGACGACGCGAACTAGCTCCAAAACCACGCGCTCCACCTCCAAATTGGGAGAAAATATCCTCACCAAAAATGGAAGAAAAATCAAAATTGGCACCCCCGCCTTGGAAACCTTCGGCTCCAAACGGATTACCGCCAGCCCCAAATGGGTTACCTCCATAAGCTCCGCCATGAAAACCGCCCGCACCAAATCCGGTCGGTTTCCCTTCGGCATCAATTTCGTTATTATCATATTTCTGGCGTTTTTCTTTATTACCCAGAATATCATAAGCGCAAGAAACTTCTTTAAACTTATCGGCAGCTTCTTTGTTGTCTTTGTTGACATCAGGGTGATATTTTCGCGCCAATTTCCGATAAGCAGATTTTATTTCTGCCTCGGTAGCATCTTTGGAAACTCCCAATACATGATATAAATTTTTATCCATTTTTCCTAACTCTACCCAAACCTTTCTTTATAAAAATATATAGGAATTCCCAAACTACAATGCAAGATTTAGCTATTTGCTGCTACAATAAAACGAGGCTCTGCGGCGATTGTTTTTATAAAGATTAATTTTTTCAAGATAAGCGTTACGATTCCCATGGTCTTGGCAGTACATCGAAGCTAATAAAGAGATCTCATCTACTCTTACATCTTGATATTCGTACACAACGGTTGAAGGTGTTTTCTCAGCCACAATCACTTTGCCGACAAATTTATTGAAGTCAATTTGCTTTCCCTCAGGTTGGGGTTCAATCGGTTGCATGGTTGGTTGAGTAGATTCGCAAGCCGATAAGCAAACAAGCGCCCAAAAAGTTAGGGCTAATATAGATTTGTTAGTTTTCCAACACTTTAACATTTTTAATCCTTTTGATTTTGGGTTGTTTGACTTCAGAGTTCACCACATTAAAGACGGATTTCCCTTTAATTTCGATAACCTTCTGGCGCAATTTTTGAATTTTGGTCATCATACGATCGATTTCAATTTTTTTCATTGCACAATCCTCACCTGATTAATGGCGGCATTATATCACTTTTCGGTTAAGCAAAGTTTAATCTCATTTGAGTTCATCATAGATATCTTTACCGGCTTGTTTCAAAATTTTGAGGATGCGCTGATTTTTCGCATCTTTGTTGCGGGAGTTAGAAAGTTTTTGCACCATTTCATAAAGTTTCTTATTAAACTTTGGATCTTGGCGCAGTCGGTTGACACTATCAAGCTCTTCGGCATCATTAATTTTGAAATCAGCCACAGCCTTGATGGTAGCAAGATAAGCCGCATCTTTATCCGCAGCAAATTGCGCATGTGAGCTGTTGATATTACATAATAAAATTGCCAATATGAAGATAGGTAAGCGCCACATGTTCTACTCCTCTTGTTTTGTTTTTATATTTGTGTATATTAAATGTAAATTTAGATTTTTTCTAGGGATAATCTGCAAGATGGGAAAAAATGTTTGGATATTGATAGACAACCGAGCCGGAAGTAACAGCCAAGCCCGTGGTGTCGCTGAGGCTTTAGGTTGGTCGGTTGTTGAAAAAAATATATCATACAACAAGTGGTCTGATTTGCCCAATATCTTTTTGGGTGCAAGTTTAAGAGGAATTGAGCCGCGCAGCCGCGAGTTGTTAAAACCCCCATTCCCCGATGTGGTGATTGCTGCCAGTAGACGTTCGGCACCGGTTGCACGTTGGATAAAGAAAAAGACTTTTGGACAGGTTAAAATTGTGCAGATTATGCACCCTGGTAGTTGTGGTTTGGGTGATTTTGACCGTGTGTTTGTGCCAGACCACGATTCTGGTAAAAAACATAACCGCAATATATATTATATCACTGGCTGCGCTCATCGCATTACACCTCAAACCTTGGCCGAAGGGAAAGAAAAATGGGCCGCTGAGTTTGCGCATTTACCCCGTCCGCTAACAGCGGTAATTGTAGGCGGAACTTATAAAGGCCATAAGTTCACCGATGAAAATGCCCGCACATTTGGAAGAGAAGTGAAGGCTTATAAGGATAAAATCGGCGGCGGGGTATTGATTACCGATTCGCGCCGCACCGGCAATTCGGCGCAAGATGCCATCATGCGAGAACTAGATGGAGTTCCTCAGTATAGTTATCTTTGGGATAAAGATATGGGGCAAAATCCGTATTTAGGTTTTTTAGCTTGTGCCGATGATATAATTGTGACCGGAGATTCGGTTAGCATGTGTTGCGAGGCTTGTGGTACTGGTAAGAAAGTGCAGATTTATAGTGGAAGAAATTGGCTTGATGGTAAACACCGGCGATTTTTACAAAACTTGTTTTCTCGTCAGTTAGCTTTTCCGTTAGGATCCGAAATTCCGAGAGGCATCAAATATCAGGCCTATAATCCGGCGCAAGAGATCGCCTCAGAAATAAAAAAACTTTTTCCTTCTGAAGATTAAACAAAGCTATTAAAAACTTGTTGACAATGTGGAAGTGTTTTTTTATATTAGCTTTGCTTTTGGGGTTATAGCTCAGCTGGGAGAGCGCTTGAATGGCATTCAAGAGGTCAGGGGTTCGATCCCCCTTAGCTCCACCAATTTTTTATAGCCGTCCGGTTGGACGGTTTTTTACTAATAATGGTCTGTAAGGGCACATTAGAGTAGATAAGGTTTATGGGGCTGTAGCTCAGTTGGGATGGCTAAGCGAAAAGACCCCAGTGGGGTGTTTTCGTCTGTAACATCTTGGCTGCCTTAGCAAGCAAGGGAAGCGGTAGCGACTGCAGCGAGCTTAGGCACCCAAGGCGAATGGTTCGCATTCGCTCGACCAAATGAATTATTTTGAATGGATATAAGGTTTATGGGGCTGTAGCTCAGTTGGGATGGCTAAGCGAAAAGACCCCAGTGGGGTGTTTTCGTCTGTAACATCTTGGCTGCCTTAGCAAGCAAGGGAAGCGGTAGCGACTGCAGCGAGCTTAGGCACCCAAGGCGAATGGTTCGCATTCGCTCGACCAAATGAATTATTTTGAACGGATATAAGGTTTATGGGGCTGTAGCTCAGTTGGGAGAGCGAATGGTTCGCAATCATTAGGTCGGGAGTTCAATCCTCCTCAGCTCCACCAGATAAAAAGGACGCCGTCATATAGCGCCCTTTTTTATTTGCTGAAAGGTGGTTATTTATTGTAATTTGATATCTGGTAATTTCTCATAAGGCTCGTTGGGCTGAAAAAATTCTTTAGTTTTTAACCGCAGTAATTTTGCCATTAAGCTTATTGGGAAGGTTTCGCGCATGTGGTTCCATTTTGACACTGCTGCATTATATGATTTTCGTGTTTCTTGTAAATATTCCTCAATTTCTACTGCCAAATTACGCATATCGGTAAACTCGCGTTTTTCCAACAATTCAGGATGTTCGCTGCTTAAGGAAAAAATCATCTTAATATCATATAAAACGGTTTTTTCGGCTTTCCCTTTTTCATATGGAGTGCGTATATCCATGGCAATTTTTCTATTTTCCATGATTTTTTCAAACATTGCCTTTTTATCATCAAGGCTAAATTCCATAAGTTCGGCTAAAGCTTTGAGGAGTTTATATCGGCGTTCCAGTTGGAGGTTAAGATTTTTCCAAGCTTGATTGCAGGTAGACTCAGCATTCATAATTACGCTATAAAGATAAAAGCTATAAATCATAGCGCATACTAATGTGATTAATAACAAAATATACATCAACTTCTCCGCTTTTTATTTATTTTTCTCCGCTGCAAGTTTTTCCAAGAATTTGATTTGGATTTCGGCAATTTGCTTTACACTTTCAATAACCACGTATTCTCCAACAGTGTGCATACCTTCGCCGGTTCCCGAATGCATAATAACAATTGAGCCTTTAACGGCAAAAGCTCTGGAATCGGTAGCTCCGCCGATGTGCTCAAATTCAATTTTTTCACCCATAATGTTTTCAGCAAACTGCTTGTATTCAAGAATATATTGGTTGTCTTCTGGCATGACTACAGGTGTGCTTTCGGAAACAATTTTGTAGCTGGCGCCATCAACCATGCAGTTATCGAGATTTTTGCATAAATTATCAACGCTTGAATTTTCGGTTAGGCGAAAATCAAGCAAAGCCTCAGATTCTCCGCAAATCACGTTTGAAACTTCACCTCCGTGAAGTTTGGCCACATGAACAGTATCAATCCACTTATCGTTAGGAACATTTCCGTTTTTAGAATAATAGGGATAGATTTTGCGAATATTGGTAATGACCTGCATCATAATCTCGTTAGCATCAGTTCCTTCCCAAGGGGTTGAGCCATGAGCTTCTTTTCCTTGGGCTTTGATTTTCACAAAAACGGGATTCTTGCATTTGGTAACGATTTTGTGAATATCGCCGCCGGTGTCATTGTCGAGTACTATTTTAGCCGAGATGTTAGGGTGTGCATTTAAGAAAGCATGAGTGCTGGCACTGCCTTTTTCCTCATCGGTTGAAAGAATCACTCCAAATTTGAGATCAAGTTTGTGTCGGAGTACATATTCCATGGAGTTGAGCGCCACTGCGGCGAAAGACTTCATATCCAAAGAACCGCGACCATAAAGCTTGCCATCTTCCAGCTTGGGCACAAACATATCATCGCTGGCCGGAACCACGTCAAGATGCCCCAAACACAAGACATCAAAATTTTCGGTATTTTGGTTGCGGATAAATATCACCGGAGAAGCATTGGAAAAACGGGCAATTTCAATAATAGCACCGCTGTCTTTGAGTAAGGATTGGCAATAATCCAAACACTTATCAATCTCGGTAAGGTTCCCGGTTTCGGTCCGAAATTTCATCAGTTCCTGAGCAACGGTAATAACATCCATTTTTTACTTCTCCATATTTCCAATTTTTACGTTTTATTCATTTTATTTAGTCATACTACAGCTAAATAACATAACAAAAGATTAAAAAGAGGGGATAAAAATGAAAGCCATCTGTTGGATTTTGGCAGCTCTGATGATTTGGAGCGGTCCGGTTGCGGCACAAACCTTGGAAGAAGACGGCGAAAGCGGACTAAAATTGCCGCGGTTTGTTTCGCTGCGCTCCAACTTGATTAATGCCCGCTCCGGTCCGGGAGCTCGCTATCCGATAGAATGGGTCTATATGCAAAAAGGCGCTCCGGTTGAGATTGTGGCTGAGTTTGAGATTTGGCGTCAGATTAAAGATTGGCAAGGCTCCAAAACTTGGGTCCACAAGAGTATGCTGAGCGGACATCGTTCGGTTAAGGTCATGACCCCGGGAGAAAACAATATTTATGCCAAGGCTGATTATAATTCAAATGTAATTGCTAAGGTAGAAGATGAGGTTGTTGGTGATATCTTAAAATGCCCTGAAGGTTCGGCTTTTTGCCAAATTAAGTTCGACCGTATCAGTGGTTGGGTCCCACGCCAAAACTTATACGGCTTATATCCAAACGAGGTTATAGAGTAGTCAAGAGACCCGGTTCAAGCCGGGTTTTTTGTTGGCGTAGCTGCAAGAAGTGAAGATGTTGACAAAATTTCTAAAATCTGCTATCCTAAAGCCCTAATTTATATACATATTCAGATTATTAATCAGCTTTGCGGTTTTGAAGTTTAACTAATTTCCAATCGCAAGGCATAAATATTTTTTACCATGAGAAAAAGCTTTTTATGGGCAATAATTTTGGCACTCAGTGCAATTGTTGCCGGAGCGAGAGCCCAGAGGTTTTACCTTCCGGAAGATTTATCTTTCACCGGATCGCAATACGTCTGGGAAAGTCGGGCACTGTTTGAGCTCAGCGACCCCGATATGTGGTTATATTGCGAAGCAGGATATGCACCGGCCTTGCAATATCTGCCGCCTTTTAGTGAGTTGCGGCATTTGTTGCATCACCCGTGTCGCAGCTATGCTCGCTGGGGCTATCAGGGTATGATTGGATATCGGGTTTTAACTGATTACGGGTACTATTTTTTAAGCCCGTTGTGTGATCCGATATTCTTAGGTTATAGGATTCTGGATGACTGGCTCGGTCGTCCGTTGAGAATTCTGTATCGGACCTACGCTGATTTGTCATATTTGCACTTTAGGGTGCGGGCATTTGACAATATCTGGCGACATCACCGGTTTTACGATTATTACCCCCGCTATGGTCATCGGCACTATGGCTGGTATAATAATCATCACTGTCACGTAAGACCGTCGTACCCGCATTATGCCCCTCCGCGTTCGAACTATGCCAATGGTCGAAACGGTTATGTTAATCGTAATCCGGTTTCCCGTGAGCATGTGTCCTATCGCAGTAGTAACGCAACCCGCAGCTCGTCTTCAGCATTGAGTAGTGGCTCTTTAACTCGAAGTACTACTAGGAACTATTCTTCCGGAATCAACAGTAGTTCTAGTCGAAGTGTTACACGCAGTGCATCGGCAGTTGTTCCGCTTACTAGGTCAAGTAGTAGTGGCTATTCTTCCGGAAGCTATAGTTCCGGACGTAGTTTCCGCTCATCTGCACCAAGTAGTAGTTATCGCGGTGCATCTATGGGTACACGCTCAAGCTCGAGCAGTTCTTATAGCCGTGGTAGTTCAAGCGGTTTTAGAAGTGGTGGTTCTGCCAGCTTTAGCCGCTCTAGCTCAAGTAGCTATAGCACTAGGAGCTCAGGAGCCTCATTTAGCCCGTCCCGCCAGTCTGGTTATTCCGGACGAGGTAGTGGAGGTTCAGGTAGAAGATAACAGTTAACAAGCGGAAACCCCGAGATTGATAAATTCAATCCCGGGGTTTCCTTTGGCAGATAAACTTTTTTACTTAAAATTCTTCTAAGATATCTGGAGCGCGTTTAGTGGCTACTGTTTTTTGATACATTTTTCCAAAAAACAAATTAGTGCGCCAATTGTACTTAAGACGATTTTTGCAATAATCGGCAATATCTAAATCCCACAGTTTTTCAGCAAACGGCTGCCAGAGACGGTTAAACATTTTCACCACATAGCGCAGAGGATGATAGTAGTTTGGCCGATGATAATCCACAAATACCACTTTCCCGTTTTCTTTAATGACATGGAGAGCATTATTGATAATTTTGGCTTTGGTTTGCGGCGGTACTTCGTGCAGCAAAAGATAGCAAATCACTACATCATATCCATAGCCAGGTTTTTCAATTTTATCGGCTCCGTTTTGATGAATAAAATTCATTTGTGGAAAGATATATTGATATTTTTGTCTGGCCATATTGAGCTGGGTTAAGCTGACATCCATAATGTCATATTGTCCATATCGACCGACGATATCGGCAGTGTCTTCAATCAAATGTCCAAAAGTAACTCCAATCTGTAATACTTGGTCATATGGTTTAATTTCACGCAACACTGCTTGGGAAAGTCTGGTATTGTTCCCAAGTGTTAAAATAGTCTGCACCCAATTTTTGCTAAAAAAGGATGACCAGGCTTTGCTACCATATAGCCAAGAATAGAACTGCTTCCAATATTTGGGCAGTTTGGAATTTTCTAACATTTTTTTTACCTACATATTATCGAGTAGTATGTTTACCGATTCGCAGGCATTATAGAAAAGTTTTTTTGTTTTGTCTATGTATTTTTTAATTTCTGCAATTTTTTCGCCAGATATTACTGCTTCTTCAATAAGTTCGCAGTTTTTCGAAAGCTCATCAAGGCCAAAAACCAAGGAAGAAGAGCGAAGAGAATGGAAACATAGACGGATTTCTTCTAAAGAGCTGTTTTCAATATTTTTTAGTTTATTTTCTGTCGATTCTTTGAACTCTTGCCAAAGCGACATCATTTTTGTGGTTCCAAATACTTGCCGATATTGCTCAAAAGTATCTTTATTTATTGCTTGCATCTTTAATTATTCCCCACTCTTTAGCCTTAATCAAAGCGGCGGTGCGATTATAAACGCCGAGTAATTTTAAGATTGCCGTCACATATAATTTAACCGTTCCTTCGGTGATTCCAAGTTCAAAGGCAATCTGTTTGTTTGACATTCCTTTAGCAATCAGCTGCAGCACATCTCTTTGTCTGGGAGAAAGAGCAGATGTTGTTTCGCTAAATTCAGCCTGAGCGTTAAGGTCATGTTCTTCTTGTTCTAGCAAGTCTAAGTTAGCGTCAGGTTCTTTATCGAGCAAATCCTGAGGAATATATACTCCGCCGGCTAATACCAGGTCAATTGCTTGCAAAATTTCCTGATTAGGTGCGGTCTTGGAGATATAACCGGCTGCCCCGATATTGATAGACTTTTTGATAATTTCTTTTTCAAATACGGCCGAAAGAATAATAACCGGCGTTTCTGGAAGTTCTACATGGATTTTTTTCAGAGCTTCCAGCCAATAAGCTCCCGGCATTGCCAAATCGGTCAGTACTAAATCGAAATTTTTTTGTTGAGAAATTACATTAAAAACCTCTGTATAGCTCTTTGCCGTAATAATCTCCATATTCTGACGATAATCCGACAATACCAGAGCCAAACCTTTAAGGAAAAGTTCGTGATCATCTGCAATCAAAATTTTCATGAAGCTATTCTCCTTTGTTGAGCCAATCTCCGCATAGGGCTTGCCAGCAAGACAAGGCAGCGGCAACGGCTGTTTCTGCTCGTAAGATTCTTTTGCCCATAGAAACTCCTTGGCAAAATTCCTGTTGCGCTAACATGTGGAGCTCTTGCTCTGCAAATCCGCCTTCTGGTCCCACTAAAATGGCTGCTTTCTGAAATTTGGGGTTAAATGCGGTCAGAATATTTTGGCCTTCTCCGGTTTCGTCCATGTAATATAATTTTCGTTCGCTTGGCCAGTTTGCTAAGAGTTTGCGGAGTTCGACGGGGGTATCAATTGTGGGAATATCCAAGCGACGACACTGTTCGCAGGCCTCAATAGCTTGGGCTTGATATCTTTCTAATCGTACTTTATCTGAGATTGTGTGTTCGGTAATGGTTGGGATGATTTTACGCACACCGAGCTCGCATGCTTTTTCAATAATAAAATCGGTTTTGTCTTTTTTTACCGGAGCAAACAACAGCCACAAATCCGGAGATGAGTAGAATTCCCGCAATTTTTCTTGTCGCAATAGGGTTAATTTCTTTTTGCCGTTTTTCTTTACCATAAAAGCATATTCACCGCTTTGTCCGTCAAAGCCGGCAATTATGGTGTTATCTTCGATTCTCAATACGTTGTTAAGATAGTGAACTTGAGCTTCCTCGGGAGAAAACTCCTCAATATCGGATAGATTTTTGTTAAAATAAAGCCTGATTTTAATTTTCTGTGACACGATTAACCTATGATGACCGTAATATACTTAGATTTAATTAATTTAAACTGATTATGTGATTTGTCAACACAATCCAAATAGATCTTTGTATTTCCGGTTTTCGTGGGTTCAAAAATAAGCTCTAATGTGTTGCCGTTTCTGGCGTAAGAAAAAAGTTTTATCCCTTCCAAACATTCCACATGCCAACGCTGATTTCCTTCTTCGGTAAGGACGATGCGTAGTTTGTCGCCCATTGGTACAAATACGCGTTTGGCACTATGATGAATATCAACTATTCTATTTTGGGGATGATCTGGAATACCAAACAAATGTTTGGCAATTTCAATATTAGGATTAACATCTGGGGTGCCGATGTAACTTTCGCTTTCTGATGCATCATTGGTTTTGGGAGTGGTGTCATGGGCATCATTTTGCGATCGGGGAGTGTTGTCTTCATAGGTTACATCGGCTGGCAGAAACATATCATAGCTTGCGGCTTCCCCCATACTTTGAAAAGCCACGCCGTAAACATTCTTAAATGGCATAACCGACAAAACAGTAATGATGGCAGATAAATATATGGCTTTTAGTTGTTTCATATTGCTCTCCTGCCAATAAGTTCTGCATAAACCAAACTTTGTGCTTATAATTTTAGTTTACATTAAGTAATCTCAAAATAACAGTGAAATTTTTGTTACACCTCAAGGGTAAGAGAAAAGATATGATAATTACGATTGACGGACCTGCCGCCGCGGGTAAAGGCACCTTGGCATCAACTTTAGCAAAAAAATATCATTTGGCATATTTTGATACCGGAATGATATATCGCGCGGTCGGTTTAGAGATTCGTCTGTCTGGTCAAGATATAAATGATGAGGCAATAGCTGAAAGTTACGCTAAATCTCTCACATTTCCCAAAATGATGGAACTTGCCCAAGATTCTCGCCTGCGTGATGATATTGGCGGTAAATATGCCTCGATAGTTGCTGCCCAGCCCAAGGTAAGGGCGGCTCTACTTAAGATGCAGCAAGATTTTGCGCTCAATCCGGTCTATGCTGATGGTAGTAGAGCTCAAGGCGCAATTTATGACGGCCGCGATACCGGAACGGTGGTTTGTCCTCATGCCGATATCAAATTTTATGTCACCGCCTCAGCCGAGGTTCGGGCGCAAAGAAGATACAAAGAATTTTGCGAAAAAGGGATGGGTATATCCTATGAGCAAGTTTTAGCTGACGTAAAGGCGCGAGATGAGCGTGACCAAAACCGCAGTTCTTCTCCGCTCAAGCCGGCATCCGACGCTATTATTCTTGATACCTCGGAGTTTAGCATTGAAGAAGTTTTGGCTCACGCTGAAAAAATCATTGCTGAGCGCAAAAAAACTCTTGAAAAATAAATATTTGCGTGTATAAAGAAAACACCTTTGCGGCAATATGGTGCGATATTGCCGTAAGTTTGGTTTTAACCTCGCACAAGTCCGCTTATTGTTATGAGCCGGCAATTTATTGAAATTTATAAATTTAATGACTAATACTGAAGTAAAAATCCCTGAAATGACCGAAAATTTTGCAGACTTGCTCAACGAGCAGTTTGGCGACAATGGTATTACCGGTTCGGTTGTTAAAGGTACCATTATCAAATTGACCCCTGACTTTGCTACTGTTGATGTTGGTTTGAAATCTGAAGGCCGCATTCCGCTCCGCGAATTTGGTCAAAACAGCGAACTCAAAGTCGGCGATCAAATTGAAGTTTATGTTGACCGCTATGAAGACCGCGATGGCAACATTGTATTGTCACGCGAAAAAGCTCGCCGCGAAGAAGTATGGATTGACTTGGAAAAAGCCATGAACGCTGGCGAACGTGTCAATGGTGTTATTTTTGGTCGTGTTAAAGGCGGCTTCACTGTAGATTTGAACGGCGCAATTGCTTTCTTGCCTGGTTCTCAAATTGATATCCGTCCGATTCGCGACATCACTCCTTTGATGGGCATTTCACAACCCTTCCAAATTTTGAAAATGGATAAAGTACGTGGCAATATCGTAGTTTCTCGCCGTGTTGTATTGGAAGAAACCCGTGCTGAAGCTCGTGCTGAACTGATTGATACCTTAAAAGAAGGCTCAATCTTAGAAGGTGTTGTTAAAAACATTACCGATTACGGCGCATTCATTGACTTGGGCGGTGTTGACGGCTTGTTGCACGTTACCGACATTTCTTGGAAGAGAATTAACCACCCGGCCGAAGTATTGTCTGTTGGTCAAACTGTTAAAGTTCAGGTTATCAAGTTCAACGAAGACAACCAACGCATTAGCTTGGGTATGAAACAACTCGAAAACGATCCTTGGCAAGCTGTTGCCGACAAGTTTGAAGTTGGTCAAGTTTATACCGGTAAAGTTACCAACATCACCGATTATGGTGCATTTGTAGAACTCGAAGACGGTATTGAGGGCTTGGTTCACGTGTCTGAAATGAGCTGGACTCGTAAGAACGTACACCCAGGTAAGATTGTTTCTACTTCTCAAGAAGTTCAGGTTAAAGTTCTGGAAGTAGATCCTGAGAAGAGAAGAATCAGTCTTGGTATCAAACAATGCACCCCCAATCCTTGGGCTGCTTATGTTGAAGAGCATCCGGTTGGTTCGGTTATCGAAGGCAAAATCAAAAACATTACCGAATTTGGTTTGTTTGTTGGTCTGTCTGACGAAATCGATGGTATGATTCACCTCTCTGACATCTCTTGGGACAAAGCCGGAGAAGAGGCTGTTAAAGATTATACCAAAGGTCAAGATATCCAAGCCAAGATTATTGATGTAGACGTTGAAAAAGAGCGCATCAGCTTGGGCATTAAACAACTCACCGAAAACACTTTTGCTACTGCATTAGATGGCGTAAAGAAAGGTGATGTTGTTAAAGCTACCGTAACTTCTATTGATGACAAAGGTGTCAATGTAGAAGTAAACGGCGTTAGCGCATACATCAAGAAAGCTGACTTGTCTAAAGACAAAGCTTCTCAAAACCCCGAGAATTATAACGAAGGCGATGTTTTGGAAGCCAAAATTACCTCAGTTGACAAGAAGAACAACAAAATTGGACTGTCGGTAAAAGCTTTAGAGATTGAAGAAGAAAAGAAAGCTTTGGAAGAATACAGCAGCACAGCTTCTGCTGGTTCTTCTCTGGGTGATGCCTTGGGCGAAGCCTTGAAGAAAAACGCTTAATTTTCTTTTAAGCTTGCAGAAAACGAAAACCCCGGTTATTAGCCGGGGTTTTTGCTATTGCTTGTCCACGAGTTCGATTCTAATTTCCTTGTTGTAAAAGATGAGAAGTTTTTTAATTAAGCTCAAATGGGTATAGCGGCCAATTTCGGTACGGTCAATAAATTTGGGTGGAATGTTGAACTGTGCGGCCAGTTGCTTTTGGGTGATGCCTTTTTGCCAGCGGGTAATCATAAGTTCGTGACCAATGGCACGGCGGATTATATCAATGTGAAAGTCTTTAATAATCATCAATTTTGCTCCTAAGTTTGCTTAAAACAAAACCGCCGTTTCAAAAAGAAAAGGCGGTGGAGCTGAAAAACTGTAGAGATGCAGTCAGTCTTATTCGACACACGAGCGTGCTTATTTCGACCACTCCACCATATAGTGGATTTTACCTCTAAGGTGTTTTTCAGACACCGCAGCCTATCTCTAAACTGCAAGAGTTAGATTAAAAATAAAAGAGCTAAAATGCAAGCGAAAAGTTTTTATCTAATAAAATGGTCATCCCTCGATTGCTTTAGCAATCGTCAAACCAAAAGAGTCATCCCTCGTTTTTCGGAGAAAAACGTCCAGGGATCTTCGATTTAAAAAGGGATATTCGAGTTAAAATAACGTAAAACTCTATACCAGATTAAATATCCCAAGGGAACACAATCCATTGGTCAGGAAGTTCACGCGCATAAATATCAACTTCCTTAAGGCCGGCAGGTTTGGAGTAAATCGAAACAAAACATGCCTTAGGAAACTCTTGACGGAGTAGGCGGAAGGTTTGCCCACTATCAGCCAAATCATCAATAATTAGAGTTTGGCTATTAATTTCGCCAACGTCATCTAAGTTGTCAAAGCGGTCGAGTTTGCGATGTTCATCACCAATATAAGTTGCAATGTTAATGGCATGGCAGTTGCGGATATCAAGTTCATACGAAATAATTCCGGCCGGGATTAGTCCACCGCGGCTGATTGCTACAATTTTATTATAATTACCCGATTGTTTAATTTTTGCACAAACATTTTTTACATCTTGGTGAAATTCACCCCATAAAATATTTAATTTATCAGTCATTTAGTCACTTCCAAATTTTAACGATTATTATTTTCGGCTTTGAGTTTGTATATATACTCAATCACTTCGGGCTTATCCCATTCGGCCGAACCACGGATTCGTCCGATTTCATGTCCTTTTGCATTAATGAGTACGGTATGCGGAGAAGTAAAAATCCCTAAGCTTTCCGCCAGATTCCCATCAGGATCGACATAAAAAGGCAAATTCTCCGCTTTAAATTTTTTTAAGAATTGACGTTGCTCTTCCATATCGCTCCACTCATTTTCATTGGATATCAACACGAGTTCAATGTCGGTTCCTTTGGTGACATCATAAAAACCTTTAAGACTGGGTAGTTCTCTAATGCAGGGCAAACAATCTCGCGACCAGCTCATCAGCAATACAAACTTACCCTTAAAATCAGCCAATGACATTTTACGCCCGTCTGACGCATAAAAACTCTCGGTTGGTGCTTCGCGTACGGTGTCATAAATATTAACATTTTGCTCTTTGGCCAAAGCCGAAGATAAGCATAAGCAAACTGCCAATATGACTGCTGAAATATATTTTTTCATCTCAGGTTCTTAATAACTTAATTTTTACTTTTCCCTTTTAGTTTGTAAGGAGTATATAATTATTTTGGCCAATGAAACAAGTTTAAAGGTAGTTTTTTGTTATGAAAAAATCATCACTATTTGCAGTTTTGGTGTTAGCAAGCATAGTTTTAGGTTTAAGTGCTTGTGGAAAAGTATCTTCGCCAGAGCCCTTAGATGGCAGCGGCTATCCGCATACTTATCCCCGCCACTGATAACATAGATTTTTGGGAGCAGTACAATGGTTGCAGATGATTCTTTTATGGAAGATATGATTCCCTATGTGGAATTTGCCGACAATGCCAACGAGCGCACTCCTTGCGTTCTGGTGTTAGATTGCTCGGGTTCCATGCGCGGCGAGCCGATAAAACAACTCAATGCCGGCCTCAAAGCCCTAGAAAAAGAGCTCAAAGAAGATATTGATGCCAGCTCCCGCGTTCAACTGCTGATTATCAAAGCTTTTGGTAAAGATGAAGCAGTCGTTTCTTCTGATTGGACCGATGCGATGAATTTTGAAGCTCCGACTATGGAAGCAGGTGGCTTGACCCCGTTGGGCAAAGCTATGGAGTTGGCCTTAAAAAAGATTGAGGAGCAAAAATGCTTGTATGATAGCTGTGGAATTACCTCCAAGCGCCCGTGGATATTCCTGATTAGCGATGGCGAACCTACCGATTATGATTGGGAGATTGTGGCCGAAAAATGTCGCTACGCTCAGCAAAATAAAAAAGTTGTGGTTCATGCGGTTGGTACACAGGGAGCCAATTTGGATAAGTTAGCCAAGTTTTCGCTCATGTCGCCCAAGCGCTTGACCGGATTAAAGTTTACGGAGTTCTTCTTATGGCTGAGTAGGAGTGTTTCTTGCATTTCCAAAGCCGCTCCCAATGTTCCCGATTTATTAGAAGATACGGCAGATTGGGATGAAAACGAAGCATAGAGTTCGAGTTGTTGCCGCTAGCGTTGCCGGTCCGTTGCATTGCCACAAAAAACTTCCCTGCCAAGATTATTTCAAATTCCGGCGAGAAGGAAAAAATTTTGTAGCGGTGGTCTCTGACGGAGCCGGTTCGGCACGTTATGGCAAAGTCGGTGCTCGTGTTATCTGCGAAACAATCATTGATCAACTCAAAAACACTCGCCCTCATCAGATAATTGAGCGAACCTGCCAAGCGGTTGAATCTGCAAGGCGCAAATTGAGTTTGCACCGCTTAAATAAGGGTAAAAAAGCCGAGAATTTAAACGACTTTGCCGCGACCATCGTTGGTGTGGTCTATAATGAGGGGCAGGGGTGTTTTTTCCATATTGGCGATGGTGCAGCTTTAGCTTTTAATTCTGATGGTGACTTGCGAGATTTTGTAGCCTCTCGCCCCGAAAATGGCAATTTTTCTTGCGAAACATTTTTTTATACGCAAGACAACTGGAAAGAGAATTTGCGTTTCACGCGGTTTGAAAATTTTGATACCGTGTTCCTAATGAGCGATGGTCTGACCAATTTTGCCTTTTCCGGTGATTATCAAAATTTGGAAAAAGGTTTCATCTGGCCGATTCACGAGTTTTTGTCAGCTCAAAAGACCCAAACCCGCGCTTGCCGCGCTTTGGCCAATACCTTAGATAATGCTCAGGCCCGCAAACTCAACTCAGATGATAAAACACTTTTATGGGCGCAGTTTTAGGGGGTGGGATAGATGGCAGAAACTCCGGAAACCGAAAACTTGAGCTTTAATGCCTTATACGCCGATGGCCGTTTTGAGAAGATTCGCTTAGGCGAGCTGATAAACAAAGGTGGAGCGGCTGGTAAAATCTATCTCAATGCCGACAACCCCGAACAGGTTATCAAACTATTTCACAAAAAACAGAAAAGCGATACCAACCGGCAAAAATTGACCGCGATGTTGCAAAACAACCCGCATATTGACCCAGTTGAAAAAGACGGAGCCAAATATGTTCAGTTGGCTTGGCCACAAGCCATTTTGGAAGACGATAAAGGCTTTTGCGTTGGCTATGTTATGCCGCTGATAAAAATGGATAAAGCCGTTTCGCTAGACCATCTGATGCAAAAAGCCATCCGCAAAAAATTGCACTTGCCCGAAAAATATGCTTGCCGAATTTTTGCGGCCTATAATGTTGCCTCCATGGTCACTTCCTTGCACAAATGCGGACATTATATTGTTGATTTGAAACCCTCAAATGTCTCGGTTTATAAAGATACCATGCTGGTTGCGATGGTCGATTGTGATGGTTTTTCGATTAAAGGTGAGAAAAATCGCTATCCGGCGGAGTTTGTGAGTGAGGAATATATTTATCCCGAGGGCATGGAGCTCTCTTGCGACGAAATGGGCGAGGAGCAAGACAAATTTGCCCTAGCGGTAATGATTTTTAAGCTACTAAATAATGGAATTCACCCCTATTCAGGAGTACCGCGCAAAGCCGATGCTGAGATGATGACGATTCAAAACCGCATTGAGCAATACCACTATGCCTATGGTCTCTGGCCGGATACTTATCAGGCGCCACACCCCTATAGTATTCATGAATATTTTGATAAAGCCACGCTTGAGATGTTTGAACGAGCTTTCACCAAGGGGGGCAATCGTCCCAGTGCTTATGAATGGCAGGAACATCTCTGGAAACTGATGCATCACCTCAAAACCTGCAAAAAAGACCCCAATCACGTCTATTTCACCTCCAAGGGGTGCGGCTTGTGTATGATTGAAGAAAAATTTGCGGTTGAAATGCGCGATTTGCAGAAGCAAAAGTCTACTCCGCAAACAGTTCGCGGCATGGAGGTTTCATCGCTCTCCACCGAAAATATCCGCAAAAATGAGGTTGAAAAGCAGCTAGAACACATTCGCATCCGTAATATCACTTTTGGTGGTCTAGCCGCTTATATGCTGTTGTTTACCTTTTTGCCCTGGATGCTAACACCGCTTGGTGAGACCATATCGTCTTGGGGACTAGGGCTACAGTCTATTCTGGTCACCATAATTATGTTGGGAATCAATATATTGCTTCACCACTATATTCCCAAGTCACCCTGGCTGCAAAACCGTGCCTTAACCCAAATGCTTCAGGTTTATGCCCTGATATGTATGCTCATCACGGTTGTCCTCTTGAATCAGCTTCCTGAAGATTTATTTTCATTAGCACCATAATTTTATAAATTTTTTGAGGGATATTGTATTTTTTACTCAACAAAACTAAAAAACTGTGTTAACTTAAGCCAAAGTAACAAAATTAAGGATATTAACAGTGAAAAAACTTAATCCCATCATGATTTCGGGTAAAGAAGTCCTTCCGTTGATAGAAGGCGGTAAGGGTATTAATGCCAGCGATGGTCGCAGCAGCGGTGCTTGGGCACATGAGAACTGTGTCGGCACTTTTTCTGGTGTTAGTCCCGACTTTTATGATTCAGCCGGCAATGTCATCATTGAGCGGTTTTTGAAACGCGCACGTCCCGAGCGCCATGAAGAAATGGTTGAATATGCCATTCGCGGCGGCATTGCACAAGCCCAAGTAGCTCATGAAGTATCTGGCGGCAATGGGCGTATTCATATGAATATGCTTTGGGAATTAGCCGATTCTCAAAGAATTTTGACCGGAGTACTCGAAAAAGCCAAAGGCCTCATTCATGGAGTTACCTGTGGAGCTGGTTTGCCTTATAGCTTAGGTGAGTTGGCCTCCAAGTTTGGTGTTTATTACTATCCGATTGTTTCCTCAGCTCGCGCTTTCCAAATTTTGTGGAAACGCGCTTATCACAACTTTACCGAATATTTCGGTGGTGTGGTTTATGAGGATCCGTGGTTGGCGGGCGGACACAATGGCTTATCTAACGCCGAAGACCCGACCAAACCCGAAAAACCCTATGAGCGCGTAGTCGCCTTAAGACGGGTTCTCAATGAGTTAGGTTTGCAAGATAAGCCGATTATTTTGGCCGGCGGTGTTTGGTCCTTGTCAGAATGGGAAGATTATATTGATAACCCAGATATTGGCAAAATTGCCTTCCAGTTTGGTACTCGCCCGATGATAACCAAAGAAAGTCCGGTCAGCGATGCCTGGAAAAAGGTTATGATGCAGGTCAAAAAGGGTGATGTAATTTTGCAAAAGTTCAGCCCGACCGGATTTTTCTCTTCCGCAATTAAGAATACGTTTTTAGAGAATTTGATGCGTCGCAAACAAGGCGAGGTTGAGTTTAAAAACGAACCTGATGCTGAGTTTTCACATCCGTTGAATATGACAGATAGCAAAATTATTTTCATCAAACCCGAAGATGCCGAAAAAGCGGTTAATCAAATTAATGCTGGTTATACCGAAATTAAGGAAACTCCGGATAACACGGTTGTTTTCTTGACTCCGGAAGAATGGAAACAAATGAAGATAGATCGCGCCAATTGCGTTGGCTGTTTGTCGCAATGCCAATTTTCGACTTGGTCGCAAGCCAAAGGCACTACCGGACGTCTGCCTGATCCGCGTTCTTACTGCATTCATAAAACTTTATATGAAGTTGGACACGGCGGCAGTGTCAAAGACCATTTGTTGTTTGCCGGACATCAGGTTTACCGTTTTGCAACCGATCCTTTGTATCGCAACGGAATTCCCTCGGTTAAGGAATTAATTGAGCGGATAAAGAAAGGCGAATAACTTTAATAAGAAGCCTAAACAAACCCCCGAAAATTAAATTTCGGGGGTGTTTTTATAAAAGCAAGCTTATGTTTCCGGAAAGATATTCATACCACGGGGCAGACGGGTCATCTGCATTTCAATTGAGGTTGCAAGGTTAAGTTTACCGCTTTTAATAATACCGCGTACCTGATCGCCCTGAGTGGTATCAGGGTTTGCAAACAGGTAAGTAGTAGATGGTTTACGATTTTTGATACCAAATAAAGTCTGATGCATTACCCCAAGTATACCGCGTGAGAACAAGTCAAAGGCCAAATCCTCACTCATTTCGGTAGAGGCGGCATATTTAATTACCGAATAGATGGCATCAGTAATGTTGTTGGCATGAATGGAAGAAAGCACCAAGTGACCGGAAGTAGCAGCCCGTAAAACTTCGCTTGCCGTATCCGGAGTGCGAATTTCACCAACCAAAATATAACGCGGTTTTGAACGTAATGCTGATTTGAGCGAAGCGCCCCAGTTTCCGTTAACCGGTTGGGTTTGCTTGCAAAGTCCCAATCCTCCGCGTACCGAACGATAGACGCCGTCAAGAGGCATTTCGGTAGGATCTTCAATAGTGTATGCAAACCCACCTTCCATTACCAAAAATTCCTTCATTAGCGATGAAATCGAGGTGGTTTTACCAGCACCGGTAGGACCTGACCACAAAATCAGTCCCGACGACCCGCTTAAAGACAATAGCATGCGTGTAAGCTCGTTAGGAAATCCCAAGCTGGTAAATTCGGGCACTTTTTCCGGCATTTTACGAGCACAATACTGAATGCCATATAGAGCAACTGTTCTTTCCACACGATAGAAAATGTTATCATATAACAAAGAATAGCTAGGATTAGAACCGTCCCAAGCTTGAACCAACTGTTCATAAAAGCGTTCAAAATCATCTGCACGCAATACGGCTAAACCATTTTCGGTCTTACGGTCATTAATGAAGGCAGTTTTATCTGGGGTGATATAAATATCAGAAAAGGGAATATCGTTAATTCTAGCCATGTTAGGTTTACTCTACTGTACAAATTTTTATTATTATTAAGTGTAGCAATTTAGCGTAAATATTTAGTAAACATAGCATAGATTTATTATCTACAATAATACAAAACAAGCTCCGAAAATTCCTTTTCGGAGCTTGTAAGCATGAGTAGAAGTAATTAATAGAAGAACAGTGCCAACGATGTTTCATCATTTGCAGTGCACAAGTCAGCAGCAGTATCAAATGCAATCGGAGCTTGAGCACTTGGTGCATCAGCAAACTCATCACCAGCAGCCAAACCAGCAAATCCGGTATCACCCCATCCGGCGGTAGCCATAGCAACACAAGCTTCACGCGGGAGTTTTTTATACTGAATTGCAAAACCCATATTTGCCACAGTATTAACAGTAATAGCTTTAACTTCAACACCGCCCATAAATGGGTTTGTTAATGCATCATCGTTATCGCCGGTTACCATATCAGCTGGTACCAAACCCCAGTCAATAGCTTTTTTAGTGGTTAAATTTTCATATGAAGCTGCACTGGCAAAAGCAGTACGAATGTTAGCTGTCAACATTGAAATTTGGTCCAATGCTTGAGTAGTTTTATATTTTGCCATAGCTTTTGAGTAACCCGCAATACCACCGACTGATAACACGCCGATAATTGCTAACACACCGAGCATTTCCACCATGGAACGCCCAGATTGTTCTGTTTTAAATAAATTTTTCATATTTAATCTCCCAAAACCAAAATTCTTTCTCCACCCATGTATACAGTATAATATGTTAACTTTTTATGAACAATACTAACTTTGGTCATAAAAATGCTCTGCTTATTCAAAATTCCAAATTAGGGCATTTTGTTTGTTGCAAATTTCCGCGGCTTCTTCACTCTCAAGTGGTAACCCTTCCTTATCGCCCCATACGAAGGATTTTTCTCCGTTTTCATTAACAATTGTTAATTCAATCAGCCCTAAAGTTTGATTTTTGGGGTATTCATATGTCGCCAGAGCCACACACTCCCGTTTGGACAAATCTTTGTATACGATATCAAAACTTTTAGCACCTGGCATTAGCATTTGCCCATTGATACCAGCGCCTATTAACACAGGTTTACCTAAAGCATTAACTATCTGCAGACCCTGCCTCATTTCACTTGGAACCATATTGTTCTCAATCATCCACTGTGAGCTTAATTTCCAATAGTCAGGTTTAGTCTGAAAGTTTCGGTGTACAATATCCACCAACCGGATCACTTGACGAGCTGCAGGTCGCACTTCATTTCTAAAGCTACAGCTTACGCCCCATCCAAGCAATGTCAACACAACTAAAATAAACGCGATTTTTGTGCTGAGAGGTAATTGTGAAAAGATCGATTTTTGCATATTATCCGCCTCCCATTGAACTGGTGATTTGGTCCTGCATATCAAATGTTCCCATAACAGCCCAAGCAATCACACCGGCCACCGATAACAAAGCCACCATGTTTAACACTCCGGCTTTCTGCTCAATCATGTACACACTTTCTTCCAGCCAGTCATTAGCTAAATTCTCCAGAGCCTCTTCAAAGTTATCAAGCTCAGAATAAATTTTTAGGTCCCCGATAATTTCGGGATCAGGAAATTCAAAATTTGTTTTTGCTAATGATACCCCAAGGTTTTCACCGCTGTTAATGTATACTAAAGTAGCATCAATCCTTTCTTTTAGATAGCGGCTGGCATCTCGCCTCAATGCTCGCATTGCTGTAGATACGGGCGTTCCGCCTTTTACCAATGCAGAAAGAGCCAATAGCCAAGTAATACCGGTAAAAATCTTGTATAAGGACCAAGGAGGGATCATATCAAAATAAGTTCTAATAAATCCGGTCCAAATACCGATTGTTGAATAAATTATCAATACGAGTACAGGCAATGCAGAAAATGCAACGACCCAATAATCCTTAATCCAAGCAGAGACATCAACCAAATCTTTAGCTAGTCCTCGCCATCTTGTATTAGGTGCGGCATCAAGCATAGGCGGCACCATGTACACCCCGATTGCATAAATAATTAATACAGCCATCATCATCAAGAACAAAGGATAACCAATTGCCCCGATAATCGGTCTTATCATCTTGGTTGTTCCTTCGGTCACCTTAATCAAGTTTAGCAAAGCATTTTCAAGGTCAGACACGTCACCAACCGAAAGCATCAATCTCTCGCGGTCTGGAGCCCAACCTTTTAGGGCCTCAGAAAAAGGTAAACCGTTTTGTAAGGACCTAGCCCAACTTGCAATAGCAATTGCCATAGGTTCGCCTGGATTTTTACCGCCATTACTAGCGCTATCATGCAAACGATCAAGAGCATTCATCAATGAGAATCTGTTAGCCATTAATGAGGCAATTTTGCGATAAATTTTAAGTCTGGACGTATTAGACATGCGACATACCATTTTTGCATAATACACCTCAACACTATTCAATCCCTGCATAGCTTTTTGCAAAGTTACATTTTTATCTCTTGCCATGGCTTATCATCCTTAATAATCTGGTCGTTGGTCAAGCAAACCGCACCAACGCTCAATTTCATCTAAATCTAAATATCCTTTGAGCATACGTTCAATTGCAGCATCACGAAGTGTACGCCCATTAAGATCACTAGTCCAATAATCAATCGCTTTTCTGGTTTCGCCTTTAGTCATCATTTCCAAAAACATTGCATCTGGCAAAATAATTTCCGGCACACTCATACGCCCTTTAACACCTTGATTATTGCAATATTTACAGCCCGGACCTCGCATATAAGTATTTTCAATACCAAAATCACCCAATGCAACTTTCAAACGCTGTACTGACGGTGTATCTAATCTTTCTTTAACAGAAATACGACAATGCGGGCATAATTTTCTAAACAGACGCTGTGAAATTAATCCTTTCATCAAACCAGGGTCTTGTAACTTAAATGGTTCCACTCCCATATCCATCAAACGAGTGATAATCGCGGGAGCTGAGTTTGCGTGCAGAGTAGTCCACATACCGTGCCCTGATAATGCTCCCTTAAAGGCCAATTGTGCTGCAGATAAAGTACGTACCTCACCCACCATAATAACATCAGGGTCAGAACGCAATGCAGCCGCCAGAGCCTTGTTAAATTGTTCATCTTTTTCCTCTTCGGTGTTAGCATTAGTCACCGGCATTTGCCGCGCACCAGGGATTGGATATTCAGGAGGGTCTTCCACGGTTAGGAGGTTAATTTCATAGTTTTTTTCTTGCAGGAGCTTAATCATATTGCGCTGCAATGTTGTACTTTTGCCACTTCCGGTCGGACCAGCGATGATGGAAATTCCAACTGGAACGGCGCGTAAGCGGTAAAACAGTTTTTCTTCATAATCGCCAAATCCCAAAGCGGCCAAGTCACCACTTCCATCTGGGTTATCATCGGCATAAAGCAAACGCATAACCAGATATTGCGAACCAAACGCAATCGGGTTAAACTGCAAGCGGATTGCCAACACGTTATGAGGGAGCATCAAGCGCCCTTTTGAGCCGCGCAACGGAGTCGAACCTAGCTTTTGTGCTGCCTGAAATTCGTTTTGAGCATAGTTTGCATCAGAAATATCAGCAGATGCAAATGCAGCGCGGACAAAAGATTCACCCCAGTCCTTATTATATTCCATCTCCGTTTGCATCATGCCGTTAACACGAAACATAATTTGAGTACTATCGGCCACAATCACATGGATATCCGACACTTTTTGCGCAGCCGCTCTTGCAACCACATTTACAAAGTCTTTCTGCATCTCCATCTGATCGGCATCAAGTTCAGAATCATCTGATGTCGAAAACGCACGCTCACCATATGCATAAATAGCATTGAGCTCATTTTGAGACACATAAGTAGGCTTATTGATAAGTAACTTTTTTTTGCGGGCTAATACCTCGAAACTCAAGACGCGCCCATCAAATTTGTGGGTTTCCGAAACTAAAAAACGCCCATTCGAAAATAACGCCAACAATCGTCTGGTATCATCATTAATCATAATTTCGCTACCAGGCAGAGTTAACAATTGAACTCCGGTTGCAAAATAATTTTCTAGACGACTAGCCGGTTTATTTTCATTTTCTGAAGAAGTTTGCGAAGTTTCCACTCCGGCGGCACCAATCACGCCGCCAGAACTTGCCGCAGGCTTTACCTGATTAATATCATCTGGAGTTTTAGCCTCTTCATCCATTATATTACCTCAACATCATATCTCTGCTGACCCCAGGAACTCCCTTGCTTGTTACCAAACCGCGCGGGTTAGCTTGCGATACATTAGAGGTAGTCAAAGCACCTCTTGCAGCCATTGCACGTTTAGCTGCAGACCCAGATTCTGGTTCATTTTCCATCACACCGCCCGAAGCAAAGTATAAGTATGATTCTTCACCATTATTGTCAGTTTTGACATAAGTTGTAGTAATTTCGGTTACAACATCACCACTTTTAAGCTTAGTTCCATTCTTCACTAAAAATGTTTGACCTTCACGATTCATCAGTTTGGCGTTAATGTTATCATCTTGTCCGGTAATTTCCATAATTACATACAAATCACCAAGATTAATCGATTTTTTAACAGGTGTTGCCATTGCAGAGCCATTGCCCCCAACTACAATTCCACCAGCTTCAGTAACCCCTTGCCCAAACGGATTAGTTTTTTGCTGAGCTTCCATACGAGCCTTTAAGATGGAAATTTGAGTTTGCAAGTCACTGACCTCGCGCTTATATGCTTCCATTTTAATTTGTGCATCGCGGACGACATTTTCAGATAAAGACACCAAATTTTTCAGCTTTTCTTTATATTTAGTTGTCCATAGTTCTTGTTCTTTTTTCTGATTGGCAATTTCATCATATATTGCTTGGTTAGACTTAATCCATTTTTGCTCTTCTTCAAGCATATGTTCTTTATAAGCATTAAGTAAGCGCTCTTGACGCAATTTCTCAAAAGCCAACTCAACTTTTCTAAGTTTTGCTTGTTCCTCAATAATTTTTTGCTCTAATTCTTTTTCCATTGCCAAACGCTTATTTTCTCGTTCAGCATTCATATCCTTTTGTTCTTCAATAGCTTTTTGGCGCTGAGCTTTCATAGCATCAATTTCAGCCCGAATTTTTTCACGCCGCAACTCCAAAGTTAACAATGCCGTTTGTTTTTCGATATCAGACATCTGATTAAACAATTCATTATCCACTTCAGATAAAATATCTTTTTCCGTTTGGGGAGCAGCAACTTTTGCAATCAAAGGATTACCGGGTTGTAACGTAGGCAATGCCCCATTCGTATTGGTATTAATATTAGCTGACGGAGCTGTAGGATTACCCATTGCAGCATTATTTTTATTAGGAGCAATATCTCCCCCTACCGATGCCGTTTCTCCCATAGGAGGCACATTTACACCAGACCCTGCAGCATCATTATTTGCTTCGCCATTATTTGGTGTAATCAACCCTGTACCAGGAGTTGGAATTACATTGCCATCATCAAACAATGCAATCTCGTCTGGAATTTCAGAAGCTGCCTGTGCTGCATCTTTGTTTGCAGCATCTCCAGTATCTTTCGCAGCCTGATTTAGGGGAACCGGACCTGTAGCATTGGGGCTCCCCGGAGGCAGCAAAGCCTGAGCAGGTGAAGTTACCGCCACACCCAATCCAATCCCTAAAGCAAAGAGAGAAACTCGGCAGAATTTTTTAATCATCTCGTTAGAATACATAGATTACTCCTTCATAATCCCAGACTTTTGTTTCGGGGCTATATTTAATACTATTAATCTCAACTCCTGAAAATTTTGTTAACATATCTTTCCAAATATGCGGCTTAAATTTTGAAGTAAACTTAAATTTCACATGGCGATAAACATTCCGTTGAGCAGAGGTAACACTAGCACTTGCTAAACTAAATTTCATTCCAAGTGATTGCCCGAGTTCGTTTAATTCATTTTTCAAAACAGCATCTCCTCTGTTGGGAGCCGAGCTGATAATTTTTATTGTTGGATAAACCACCGAGGCAACCATGGTGTTACCATCATCTGAAAATATTTTTCCACCTAACTTAAGGTTGGGTTTTGATACAGCTTGTTTCATCCAAGAAATGCGCCCAAATTCACGTTGAAAACTTGTTGCTGCACTGCTTTGCGTACAAGAAATATCACCCATTTTCCAACCCGGCGATACAATAGAAATCAACTTTGCAACTGCCAATTCGCATTGCATCATTACCTCAGTTGGGTCTTTAATTTTTTCCCATGGTTTAGTTTCTGGAACTACTTCTACCTTTTTAGGAATAACCTTAGGTGCAACCGGAACCACAACAGGTCTCTTTGGAGGTGCCAACACAATTTCCATAAATAGTGTGTATAACAACCATAAACCCACAATTGAGGATATCGAAACCACTAAAATCAACTTAGAACCGCGCAGTCCCTTAATCTTCTGGAGTTTTGCTTTAGCACCACGTTGGATTAATTTGCTTAAATCAGGATATTCGGTTTCTTCCAGTCCCCATTCCGGAGGAGCAATTTTGCGTCCCCAGTCTGGTACGGCTAACATCGATTCAAACTGAGTTCTGGCATCTTCCTCTTTCAAGAAGAGCATATCGCCATCAGACAAGATGATATCGTTACGAACGCAGATATACCACCAACCACTGTTTACTTTGAAAACAGCAATAAACGAAGATCTATCTGATAACGCGGTTGCAAGAGGTACCGCAGCAGCTTCTTGGTTCTTTTTATATCCATCCGAAGAAACGCAAATACCGAATTGAGGTGCTTTACCTGGTTTAATGCAAAAAAGGTCAGCTCCTTCCAAAATACCTTGAGATGCTTCTTCCACCTCCATAAAGGGATCATCTTTATTTTGCAACGGTTGCCAAAAGAGATTGGTAGCATATTCAACACCATCTACCACAATTTCCGTTCCCAGAGATTGTTCCGTACTCTTTTCAACGTCTACATCTGTCAGATTAGCATCTTCCAGCACTGTTTTTCCCCTTACAGTTAAATGTGTCTCATTCTAGATTCTGGAACCAATGGAGAATCCAAAACCACCGGCGTCAAAATGATTACTAGCACGTTACGTAGTTTTTCTGCAGTAGCAGTTCCTCCAAATAAAGAGTTTGTGGCAGAACCAACACCTTCTTTGCTGGTTTTGTTTTCCACTCTTTCATAGCCGGTTAAAATCAAAGATTCGCCGGTTGTTAAAGCTACTTCTTGAGTGAAACCGCGAGATTCAATTTGTGGGTTTTGAATATATTGACCATTATCAGAAGAAGTGCCATCAGAGCTTTCATTCAAATAAACTTTTTCCAAAGCAATTAAATCTGAAAGGGTCAAATTAAACATCAACAACAAGCGGCCATGTTCCAAAATTCGGGGCAACACATCCATAGTAAATCCAGTTTCAATTTCTTCAGTTTCTGTCGAAATATCATAATTGTCGCCATCACTACCACTATTGGTCTTGGTAATTTCTGAGATATACTTTTGCTTTTTAATTACCTGAATTGGCGCTGGCTTGTTATTAAGTGTTGTAACCGTACCGCTAGTCACTAAAGTTGTTGTACCTTGCGTTGAGAGCGCCTTCACAATAGCATTTGCGGTCAAATGTCCAGGGGCAATCGCCATGGTCAAGTTTCTGGCAACATCATCAGAAATACTGCTGGTCGGACTAGCTACAGAAACTATCTTTCCACCATCTTGATAGATAGCCGATAGGTTCAAGCCATATTGATCTGAATCATCAATTGTAACTTGCAATACCTTAACGCTAATTGCGACTTGGCGAGATAATCTGCCATTTTGCTCATTTACAAATTTAGCTACTTTCTTGATGTCATTTGGGGTGGAGGTCAATGAAATAGTACCATTCGCAGGATCCATCGTCAACTTAGCTTTGCTATCGACCATACCTTTAATGGTATTTTCCACATTTTTCCACAATTCAACCTCAACCGAACTTGTAAGTGAAATGGAAGATGTACCTCCTTCACCACTGGCCGAACCGCCAATATTAACGGACAAATTCGGTTTTGTCGGCAAGCTGTAGAGTACAAAAGTTTTTGTAACATACTTGTAGAAATAAATTTCGCCTTTTTCGTATTTCCACCAAATACCGAAACGTGATGAAATTTCATCTAACAATCCGCTTAATGGACCGCGATAAGACAAGAGCATTTTATTCGGCTCGGCCCAGTCTGCATTTATATTTGCGGCAGAAGGTTTATTCTTTTCTGCATTTTTTACCACATCTTCTTCTAATTGTGAAGCATAGCGTACCTTAAGCGAAGTTACCTTATTAATCATATCGCCGATTTCAAACAAAGTAACGGGACGATTGCTAATTAAGGTTACAGCATCTGCCTTTTCCAGATAGGTTGGTACAGGTTCTCCTTCATACTCAATTTCACTGGTGTCACCAAGCCAAATATCATTTTTAACCCGAACCAAATCAATATTTGCAGGTGTTGAAGGAGCTTTCGCGGTTTCTTTGAGTTTGGTAGCCGCGGATACTTCTCGTTCTACTGTGGCATCGAGCTGTGTCGACAAAGAGCATGAGGCCAGCAATCCGGCTGCCGTCAAAGCAACTAAGCAGTATTTATTTTTATTCATAAGCATTCTCATCCTCCATTGTCTCAATCACCAAGACACGATTCCCTTTATAAAATGTCGCAATTGGAGCAGGTCTTGCTCTGCCAAATGCGCGAACCAGTGCTGCACTCACATCGGCAAAACGCCCTCTAAACATCGCACCGGCACTTAAAGTGTAGTTTCGATTGGTTTTCCAAATAAGTCTCCAACCGGATTCATTACTCCACTGAGTGAGCAAAACTTTAAGAGATTGCCCTTCTTCAGCCAACCAATCTTTTACCGGATCTTCACCGCTTCCTTGGATTTGGGTATTTACATCTTCTGACGGGCTTTCTTCGGAACTTTCCTGAATTTGAATTTCCTCTTCGTAGTCTGTCACTTCTTCCTCTATGGTTGGCGGAATTGCCGCAGCCATATTGCTAGGCCCGCTTGACTGGACAATCCGTTGATCCCGAGGTGTACGCTCTCCATATTCTCTATAATCAGCGGCAACTTCGGTATAGTTTACATATTCGTCAGTCTCTGCCGGAGGTGTAATGCACGGTCCATCATTAGACTTACAAGACGGAGCTGTATTTGCAGCAGCAATAGCTGCATCTTCTGCGCTTTCGTCAATTGGCCGAAACAAATAGCAACCATTTGTCGCAAGAAGGCACATCAGGCAGGCAGCGATACTAAATTTCTTGTCCATTTTTGCAATCCTTAAAGCACATTTTGTCATAAAATTTTCCTTATCATACATTTTGAAAAATAAATAATCAAGCGCTAGCCTCAACTTATTACCATTGCAAATAATAACCATTGTTGTTTTGCGTGTTATTTTTCATTGAAACCTCATTTTCGGTCTCATTAATCCAAATAGTCCTCATTACAAAAGAGTTTGGTTCCCGAGTTGTGTACACAACTTTGATTTTTTCGCGATTAACCCCTCGTCCGGTTAATATGTTGCTCAATAGGTTTAGTCTTTTTTGCTGTAAAATTCTATCATTTCCGGCATTTAAGCGAATTTCTAAAGCGACGGCCGCCTCTTTAGCGGCTTTGTTTCCAAAAGCTTGAATCCATTGCAGCGTTGTGCCGGATATCTCAGCTCGATTGGGCTGGAAAGAAAGACGAATTTCGGTTGGTAAAATTTTACCGTCATCTTTTTTACCGCCGAATTTTTTTACCAGACTTCCCATTATGCTGCTATCGTCACTCTCATCATTATTGCTATCTTTGTTGGCGTTGTCATCATTGCTGGAAAATATTGATGTTAAACTACTTAAAAGTCCTTCTCTGCTTTTGTGTATATTTCTGCCTTGGGCATCTAAGATTTCAATATCATTATCTTCAGTTTCTTCTTCTGCTCTGACGATTCCCTTGTCGGCTTCCAAACTTTTCTCAATTGTTTGGTTTTCCTTAGAAGATGTTAGTTGAGGGGTCAAATTTTCATCTTCTAAAATCTCTTGAGGAATAGGGATTAATAGGTTGTCAATCATTTCTCCGGCAAGCTGTATTTCACCGCTTCTACTGGCGGAAGACATCTGCTTATTGTTAAGAGCTTTTTGGATTTCTTCTTCACTTTTGTTGGTAGATGCCTCTAAAACTAAACTATTTTTAGGAAAATCGCGCCCTTTGGCCACGGCCCAAGCAGATTGAGCTCCATCATTTTCTGCAGATATCTTTTGCTCCTTAATTTCAGCCATACTCTTCCATGTGTCATCGTTGTTAGAGGGTTGATCTTTGGTTTCTGTGGCTGGAGTTGTGTTTCCAATGCTTTTTATAGGAATGGACTTATCTGCAGCAGCGATTTGTTGCTCGCCATCGTCATCGACAATTTGCATTTCGTGATTAGCAAATTCTGTTCCTGTTCCACGTTCCAATGGAATAAGAAGTGTGGGCTCATTGCCCGAAGATTGCGCAACAATTGTTGCTTTAGATTGGGGTTTAATCTTTTTTAGAGGCTTACTCTCCGAAATTGCTCTGGTGCTTCGACTTTCAGAATTAGAACTAATGTCCTTATCCTCTCTTTTTACCACGACAATCTTATTGATTTCTTTTTGTTCTGATTTTGCATTAGGCTTATCTGTAGATTTCAATTCATCATCAGATAACAATTCTTGCTTATGATTTTGCAAAACCTGATTTTTCTCTTCTGACAAATTGGTATTTGCTAGTTTGGGGGGTTGTTCGCTAGGTGTTTCTATATCTAATGGAATATAGTTAAAATCCCAAGTCTTATCGTTATCGCTAATCGTGTCGGCAGCAATTACCGTTTCATCGGCCTTTATTTCCAAAGGATTTTGCTCAAGTTTAGCAGACATATCTTTAACTTCAATGTCTGGCAAAATATTAAGTGCAATTTTTTTTGTTGGCTGTGCCTTTGCTTGTGGGGCAGGGGTATCGTTTATAAATAGTACAATATTTTTATTGGTAATAACTAAATCGTTCTCATTTTTTTTCTGCGCGCAGTCCAAAACTTTATCAACCGCAATCAGTGTTGATAAAGATAAAGAAAAACTAAAAATAAAAGCTTTTATACCTGCGTTTTCCATTCATAACCCCTCACAAACCTTGATAAAACAAAAACAGAATCTTGGCAAGGATTTATAAAAAAATGCGAATTTCTGTGGATTTTTTTGTTTTGATTTACTTTTTATTTAGAATTGTTCTTTGTAAGAGATGATAATTTATGTTTTTTAATGACTTAATAAAAAGACATCATTTGTAAAAAGCGACTGTTTATGTATGAAGTGGCTTATATTTGGTGTAAGTTAATTAAATTTCTTAGATAATAATAATGTGGCGAGGTGACTGGTTGTGTTGTTTCTGTTACATAAAATTAACTAGACTTTAAACTTTGTTTCGCTATAATGAAATAAATATCATTGAAATGTCGCTAATCTCTCCATTAAGACTTCTTCAATGGTATAATTATTAGTTGAATTAAGGAGAAGTTAGATGAACTTTTTGAAAAAAAATATTTTGACAATTAGCTTGATGCTCATTGTTAGCTTGTGCGTATTTGCACCTGATGCTTTTGCTGCAACTGTTTTCGATACTGCAAACAAAAAAGCATCTGAAACATTTAAAGCTGTTAAAACCGTTATCTTTATTGTTGGTGGTTTTGGTTTGGTTGCCTTGGCCTTCTTTGCTGTATTTGGTAAATTAAAATGGACATGGTTTGCCTCTCTGGCTGTAGGCCTTGCTCTCTTGGCTGCAGCTGGTGCTATCATTGACTACGCAACCACCAATTCTGGCCAAGGTCAGACCGGAAACTACACCGGAGATACTTTGACCGGAACCGGAGGATCTTCAAGCTTCTAGTTAAATGCTTGAGTTATTTTGGGGCACGAGTTTTCGTGCCCTTTTTTGTTGGTTGGTTGGTCATTGTAACAATATCTTAACTCTTTCGTATTATAAAATAACTGGAAAGATTTTTATTTTTTTGCTAAAATCATAAGAAATACACCGCCTGTTAAGTGAAAGTTTCAAAGGGGAAAAATATGGGGTCGGACATAATCACTACAATCTTAGTCCTTTTGATTGGTGCCAATTTGAGTACTTGGCTTAGGTCTTTTGCGCTGTCTCGAGGTATGCATATTGTGCTTTGTTCGGTGTTGATGTTTTTTCTGATATCGCTATTTGCTCCCACAGATTCTTATGCACTTTTTGAAGAGTTGACCGATAAAGGTATTGAAATCTTTACCGGCATGCGCGAAATTATTTACGTGGTTGCAGGTTTTGGTATTATCGGTATTGCGGTTGGCGGTTTTTTTGGAAACCTCAACTGGAAATGGTTGGGTGCAGTCATTATCGGTTTGGTAATTATTGCGGTTACGGCGGCATTTATTAATTACGTAGCCGGAGAAGATGTAGTTGCTGTGCAAGACACTCTCAAATAGCGGAGGAACATTATGAAAACTTTGGTATCTGCCTGTGTTAAATATTTTTGTTCTATTGCACTGTTTGGCCTGCTGTGTGCCGTGCCATATGAGGCATTTGCTGCAGAAGGAAACATATTTTCTACTATCAGCTCTCGTGCTGCACAAGCGCTAAGAGATTCTAGCAAGTTAGTATATCTGCTGGGAGGTTTTGGCTTAATCGGCTTTGCATTTATGGCTGTTTTTAATAAAATCAGTTGGAAGTGGTTCGCTAACATTGCAATAGGCTTGTTTTTGGTTGCTGTGATGGGTATGTTAATCAGTTATTTTACTGGAGATGATAAGATAGCAGAAAAGCTCGATTTTGGCTATGATATGGGTACAAGTACAGAAAATCCGGGTACTTCGCCTTCTGCTGGCGGTGATGGAGGAGACTGTAAGTCAGATCCTTCTTTGCCTGGTTGTGATGGCCGTATATGTCCTGATGGGCAAAAGTGGATTGATGGTATGTGCAAATCAATCAATCCTGATTATTAGGAGGCATAATGCGAATAATTTTGCTTATGTGTCTTCTGCTTGTTTCATTGCCGGTTCGTGCTGCAGATCAACCAATTAAAGTATATTCTGCGCAAGAGCTGCAAAAAATTGCTGATAGTGTATATCAAAGCCTTAATAATCGTGATGTTAAAGCCGCCGATGTTGAATTAATTCAAAATCAGCTTAATCAGCAGCCTAATCATTCAGATACGCTTAAACAACTTGAAAAAGCATTTGCCGCAGATAAAACAGATAGTTTGCGGCACATTTATCGTGCTGTCAATGCAGTGTCAACGGATGTTAAGACCAAAGAGCCGACTGCTCAAGATGACATTTCGGCAAATAATCCGGCCCCACAAGTGTCGATTGAAAAGCCAGAGCCTGCTCGTCGTCCCAGTCAAAGATTAGATATTTGGTTGGAACGGCAAAATGCAGCCAATTCTGAGGCTCGTATTGTCCCCCAATCTGCTAAAACTATGCAGTAGTTCCTAGTATTTATTTGTTCTTAACTATATTTTCATAATAAAAAGATATATTGCAATAAGTTATATCAGCTATTTACCATGGTGGAAAACCCACCTTATTTATTGCATAAAACTTAGTTTTTTTTTATGATATTTAAAGGTGAATATTTGACACGGTGTTTGCATGAAAGAACCAATATTAAAAGCAGTCGCCAATCCCCCCAAAATCTTATGGGGGCCGTTTCTCCCGGTTTTATTAAACTTTGGGATACAGTTTCCGTTGATGTTTATCTTTATTGGTACTTTTAATATGAACCCGCTGACATTTATCTTTC
Source organism: uncultured Alphaproteobacteria bacterium (assembly GCA_944391475.1). Taxonomy (GTDB): domain Bacteria; phylum Pseudomonadota; class Alphaproteobacteria; order RF32; family CAG-239; genus MGBC133411. The sequence goes on from CALXTR010000007.1 coordinate 37,605, forward strand.
TGATTGTTGTGGCACACGTGGCAATCATTGCAATTGGCGCTAAAGAGCCTCATATCGGAAATATGATACAAGCTTTTGGGCAAAGTAATAAGACGTCAAACAATCTCTATCAAGTAAAGGGGAATAAATTTGCACCCTGATTTTGACTTTTTTAAGATATTCGTTGAAGGGCTATCCGGAGTAGATGTTTTAGTCGCTTTGGTTGGTTTTATATCAGCAGCTGCATTTGCCGGATTTTGGGCGACCAAAATCGGTCATTTTGTGTTGCCGCAGCCACGAGAATCTCGTGTTTCTGACTTTTTGCCGTTTAGTAAGTTGTTGTCAGATGGTATTACTGTGCGTTGCTATAATGGTTCTTTAATGCGCGTGTTTAAGGTTGAAGGTATAGACCTGGCCTTTGTGGAAGATGAAAAAGTCATTTCCATGCTGGAGGCTCGTAAGTCTTGGATTGATGGTATGGCTGGTATGCAAGTCTATAGCCGTGTAATCACCATGCGAGAAAGGATTCCCTTAGATGCCGAAGTTAGAGATTTTAATAACCCATTGTTAGAGAAAGTTTCTGATGTATGGCGCGGAACGCTTGATCGAGTATATAATAATGCACATTACATTATCTTGAGTGTGGCTGACCGTGATGATGCGCTCAAAGATTTGAACTATGCATCGCAATCATTGCTTGCGACTTTAAATGATTATGGCATTAAAGCTATGTATGAAACCGAAGATAGCAAGGTTGAAGATAGTCCTTTTTCTTTATTTGCAAAATTGTGTAGTCCGGTTTCTCGTCCCCAGCCCAAGATTCGCAATGCTGAAGGCCCTCAATTAAATGAACTTTTGACTGCTGATCACATTCACTTTACCGGAGAAGAAGGTATTATTCGTTTCTTTTCTGGGAACAAAGAAAAATTAGCGATTGTAATGGGAATACGCAGCCCCGGAGACTTTATGGACGAGTCTATGGTTGCCTCTTTGCTTTCTATTGATTGTGAGCTTAATTTGCTTCACAATATCAAACCGATATTTAAACCCAAGGCTCGAGCCTTGCTCATGCAGCAGCAGCGCATGGCCCGCGTAACCAGTTTTTCTCCCGAAGTGATAGAACAGTATGCTATCGCCCTGTCTTCCATTGAGGATAGCGATGCAGATTATCAATCTTTAACCGAGTATGCTATGTCAATCATTCTCTTGGGGGATAGTACGGAAGAGTTAGACTTTGCGGAATCAGAGGTTCAAAGAATATGCCGTACTTTTGGTGTGACACCGGTTCGCGAAGGCTGGGTTACTCAGGCAACCTTCTTTAACCAGTTTCCAACATATGAAACATTTCCTCGGACCTACCGTTATTTATCACGCGTGGTAGCTGCAGCAGTTTGTTTTGAAAAACCATCTTCAGGGTTTAACAAAAGTGACTGGGGTCCTGGGCCGATTTCAATTTTTAGAACTACAACGGGTTCTGCCTATAAGTTCCAGTTCCATGTTAGTGCCGAAGAGGCTGCCGTGGCTCACTGTTGTATTATTGGTCCGACCGGACAAGGTAAAACCACATTGCTGACCTTTTTAGCTGGACAGGCAATGCGCCACCATGATTTGAAAGTATTTTTCTTTGACCGCTACCGCGGTGCTGAAATTTTTACTCGCTCCATTGGTGGTGCATATGTAGGGTTTGATGGTGATGAAAAAAATGTATCTATCAACCCGTTTGACTGCGCCAACACCCCCAACAATCGTGCATTTTTGCGCCGCTGGATGAGGGCGATTACCCTTGTAGATGATGCTCAGTCGGAAAAAGAAATCGCTCGTGCTGTTACGACGGCATTTGACTATCTCAAACCCGAAGAGCGCATTATGAGCAATCTCTATAAGAGTTGTTTTTCTCCAACCGGCAATATGAGAAGAGAGCTGTTTAAGTGGGTTAATCCTGAGCAATATGGTAGCATTTTTAATGCTGTTAACGATAGTTTGGATTTGAAATCCAAGCGGTTCATGGCATTTGACTTTACACACATTTTTGAAGATGAAACATTAGCTCCGGCCGTAATTAGCTATATCATGCATCGTATTCAAGGCGAAACCGGCGAAACGGGTGTGCCTTCCTTGATTATGATCGATGAAACGGCGCCAATGTTAAAGCACCCGATGTTTCGTGACTACTTTATTATTGGTTTGCAAGAAGGTCGTAAAAAACGTCAGGCATATTTGTGCGCTTTCCAGCAGCCCAATATTATTGATAAATTGGGTATTGGTGAGGTTGTCCGCGGTCAGTGTCAGACGGTTATCTTCTTCCGCAATCCTCAAGCTCAGCTTGAAGATTATGCCAACTGGAATTTAACCAAAAGCGAAATGGACTTTATTTTTGGTAAATCCTACCGCGATTTTCCATATGCGATTTTGCTTTCACGTCCCGCTACAGGTGAGTCGGTAATTTTAGATGTTGATTTAAGTGGACTTGGGCCATATCTCAAACTATATAATTCCAGCCGCAAGAATGTTTTGCTTGTCCAAGAACTTATTAAAGAATATGGCGAGGAAAACTTTGTTACAAAATATTTAAATATTGCCTGATTTACGTAAAATTAATTTCTCCTGATGTATTTTGTATGGTATTATTAAAGATAATGCACAGATGATCCACGGAGGTGTGAAATGAAGATTTCCAATTTGCCACAGCTTAAGTTGTTGTTCTGCACAGCATTCTTCTGTAGCCTATCGTATGGGTCTCATGCAGGGATTCCGGTAACCGACCCGGGTACCTTGGCTCAGACAATTGAAAATAATATTAATCTGGGCTTGGAGTTTAAGTCGGTTAAAAAAGTAGTTGAGTTGGCAGGTACGATTAACACTACAATCGGAGACAGTATCAGTACCTTTAATGAATATGTAGACACCTACAATCAGTATAAAGATAAAGTAAATAACGTATTAGATGAAGCTGATAAATATACCGGCATGGTTGATGGTGTTTTAGGTACGAATTTGGGTGGAGTTGTCGATGGAGCTCAAGGTGTCACTGATGGTATAACCAATGCTGGTGATAGTATTGTTAATAAAGGAAACGAGTACGCTGGTATCGGTGCAGATATTCAAGGCGGAATTAATTCCGGTCTTGGAGCAATAAATGACTTTAAGAACAAGCAAAACAATAAAAACGGAAACACAGCAGAAGGGGCCCCGGCGGCCGGCAATACCAATACGTCTGGGGGCAGCAACACCACTGGAGGAAGCGCTAGCGGAGGTACGAGTGGATTGGGTATGACTTCGGCGCTAACCGGTCCCGGAACCAACAATGGTTATGCTGTTTTACCAAATGAATTGGCAGATTATTGTGGCATTCAAGCCGCAGACATCAACGATGTTACCAAAAAAGGTGTTGTAGTTAATTGCCTTAAAAAACTAATTACGTATCGCAACAGTAAAACGCTGGAAGATCAGCGCGCGGCTAGAGATATTTATGTAAAATCATTTCATGATACAGCTTATGCCAACGTTGCCGAAGCAGTAGTAATGAGAAACTATGCGGTTAACTATGAGCGGGAAGTTCTCACTCCGCTAAGTGAAAAACTCAAAAAAGCTAAAACCATTCGCGATGACTATTCCGGTGTAGTCATTGTCAACAAAGAGGTTGCCAATTTACTCAATCGAATTTTGATGGTATATGCCTCCAAAGTATCTTTTGATGCCCTAAGGGATTATGGTGATTTTGAAATTTATCCTGAGGACTTGCTGGAGCTTGACTAAAGGAGTGCATCATGAAGAACTATCGTTACATAATATTGTTGCTAATTTTCATGCTTATTCCAAGTGGACAAGCACAAGCATTTGTAATTTTTGACGTTAGCACCAAGGTGCAAGATATAGTTGAGAAAGTGACCGAATGGGCAAAATTTGCAAATGAGAAGATTAGTGCTGCGGAAAATAAGGTTCGCGATAGTAAATTAGGTCAAATGGGTGCAAAGGCTCATACCCACTACACCAAGCTAAACAAGTTTCTGATACAAGAACGCAAACTTGGAATGCTAAAAGTACCAAGCTACATGACCAATGTAGCTACCAGTGTCGATGGTACGTATAGTCAAGTAAGGAACAAATATGTTCAGGTTTTTGGTGGTGGTGATACTGCTAAAAAGAAGAATGACCAAACCAGACATAATATGGAAGTCCAGCATAACTTGGTAGCAGATGTTTATGCGAGAGCCTTTGTCTTGCGTAATAATTTGATTGAAGAACGCAAGAAAGGAGAATTATCCGTTGAACCCACCAATACGCGCGAGTTAATTGAAGCAGGCCGTGCTTATAACGAAAAAATGATACAGCGCTACGTCGATATATTGAGTATGGAATCTGCTATGCTGGATTTTGATAATACGGCCATTTTGATGTCTGCAGATCCCAGAAGATTGCAGCGAGCCAAAGATTCAAGTGATGAGGGGAGTAACCAGTGATGCAACGCCATAATCTGACATTCTCCATTAGTTTATTGTTGGGATTGCTTTGTAGCATTTCACAGGTATCTGCTTTTGTAACTACAGACGTTGCTGAGGCTGCGGGTCGAATAGTTGATACCGTCGGCGATGGCATACGCGCCGGAGGTATAGAATTAGAAAAAATAGAACATAAAATTTTTGGTGAAAAAATCAAAGGTCCGGAAGGTAAGGACAAAGAAATCAATAGCTATGTCTCCAAGATTAAAGGCTGGACAACCAAATATGCAAAAGACCGTTCTAAAGCCGGAGATCCTAACAAAAAGACAATTAAAGACAATGCCTTACGCTTAGCTGAGCTTGAAGCCGAAATTGCAGAGCTAAAGCTTAAAAAATCACTGGCTCGCAAAGAAATGGAAGCTTATTACAATATTATTGAAAAAAATTATCAAGAGAAGCTTGCGGCATACGAGGCCAACAAATCAGCCTTATTAGGTATGGTTCAAGGACAAATTTCCAATATGAACCTTTCTGCAATTGCCCAACAACAATTAGATGCATTTAAGGCCAAAGCCATGGAAGAACTAAATGCTAAATTGGGAGAAGAATTGGCATTGGCGCAAGGTGCGGTTGGGATGATAACATCTGGATACGAAACGGCTAAATCAACACTGGATAAAGAATATGAAAAAGATAAAGCCGAACTTGATGCCGACTTAAAAGATGTAACCGCTCGCCGTGATGCGTTAAACGCAGAAATTCAGCAACTAACTATTGAATATGAAAAAGCAGACGAGTTGCATCAAGATACCATGGCAACCGAAATGAAAATCACCGCAGCCAAAGCCGAGTTAGAAAAACTAAATCAGCAAATTAATGTAGAAATTCCTGCTAAACATGACAGCTTAGAAAAAGATGCGATAGCTAAGGCAGATAGCTTGTTAGATGATTTTGAAAAACAAAAACAAGAGAAAATCGATGCCTATGCTGCCAAGCGTGCTGAATTAGAAGTCTCTTATGAGGACAAGGTAAACGAGTTTATGGAAACATTAGTCGCCGAGGATGTAGATGTTGGTTCCATACTTGATGGTAGTGCAGCAAATGAGGGTGTTAATAACAATCTTCAAATTATGGAAGATGAAATCAAGCTTTCTGCAAGCGAATTAATGGAATATAAAACTTCGTTTGAGGATAAATTAGCCAATAGGGTTAGAGATTTCGAAGCTCAAATCCAAGATAAAGAAGATTTAAAACAGCGCTTAAAAGAGCAGATGACTAAGCAGGTTGAAGATAATATTAAAGCCGAACTTGGTGTCAAGGTCGATTCTCCCGATACTGCCTTAAAAACTGCTATGTCCAAGAACTACATTGATCCAAGTAAACCGGAAAGTGCCGAAAACATTGATGAGATTCGCCGCAATCGGTTCATTGAACGCCGAGATGCCTATTTATCCTCATATGCAGACGCAATCATGATAAAAAATAGAATTATCCCTGATTTGGCCATAATTGAGAATTTTGCCCGCAATACTGATAGTATGGATACGGTAATGGGTGTAATTGAAGCCGATACGGATATTAAAATAAAAACTATCGAATCCCTGATGCAGTATGCGGAGATTTTGGTAGCGCAACTCAGAATGGATACAGCCACAGAATATGGCAAACTCTTGTCTTATAAGGTTAAAAATCCAGATAAAGACATTACGAACTTCAATTTGGACGATTATATCTATAATTGTACCGTTGAGCAAGGAGACGAGCAATGAGAAAGTCACCAATTATATCAGCTAAAAAAATTGTTTTTAGCCTCGTTTTAGCTACAATGCTTAGTCTTAGTTCCACATGCCACGCATTTTTTGGCTTGTTTGGCTTTGGTATTCCGGTTATTGAGCCGGCATCTACAGCCAGCCAATTAGGCAAGACTATCTCAGTTGCAGTAACCGAATATAAAGCTTTGCTCAATAAGTTGCGTCAGGTATATGACAATAAGGTCACAGCCGGAGCGTTGAAATATTTGACCAAGTTTGAAAACAAATTGGGCGAGCACAATCAACTTCCCGGTACCAAATTTATTCAAGAACCAAAGACTTTAGAAGAAGAATTGGGTGTTAAAGACCTCAATTATGATGAAGCAGCAGTTAAACGCGCTATCTATCGTTTGTTCTTAGAATATCCAAGCGATGATATCATTATCCAGATGAACTACCGTAATAAAGCTCGTGAATTTTATGATGATACCGTATTAGATGTTTATTCCGGCAGTCGCGAGCTGAGTAAGTATTTAACCAATGATGTGTCAGCCAAGTTTGCCAACTTGCGTGAAAATATGCAAAGAGGGGAAGCCGGTGCGCAAAAAGCTGAAGATATGAACGCGGTAATCTATAACAATTATATTGCCACACACATGACTATGGACAGCATTATTGCCGTTGTTCAAGAAGCAACCGCACTAAAAGCCCAGTTGGAGGCGGCTAAAGCTATTCGAGATACGCTTAAACCATTAATTTATGAAAATACCAAGCAATGCCCTATTGGCAATGGCTATAATGGAGATGCGCAAGGCGCAACAGTTTCTTATAACCTTCCTGTATCAGGTAGCGTCAGTGGAGAATATGAAACGGCATTTGCACAAATCACTACCCCAAGTGAAAGAGGGGAAGCCTATAATCCAGATGAAGATATGTTCAAGCGTGAAGACTATCAAGACCGAGATAGTCAAGGAAGTGTTGAGTTTGAATTAGGTGTTGATCCTAAGATTGAATATCCGTTGTATAATAATCGTTATAAAATCAATGAATTAGATAAGCTTGAACCTATTTATGATAATATACAAAAGGCAATGATTGCGCACAATTTGATTAAAAAACTACGCTCAGCCAAAGAAAGCTTTGATCGCTATAATGATATTGTACGTCTGCATGAACGCTCCAAGGTTCAACTCGCCATGAGTGACCAATGCGGTGTTAACTTCTTGTCTAATATATATGTAAACCCCGGACAAGTTTGGTGTGGTTCATCAGATTGTCAGTACATTGATGATTTTGGCGTTAGAAAAGGTATTACCGCCTGGGCAATAGATGCTTATGATACAGCTAAAGCAGCGCACACCAATTCTATACCTGAAAGTGCATGGAAAATACCAACTCCCAAAGCATCGCCGAACCCAGATCCTGTCACGCTTGAAACTGAGCCGCTGTTTATAGATTCGCAAGCTCCCGAAAAAGCCAATGTTGAATCTCAATTAACCACGATAGGGGGAGATGAGCTATCTGATGAAGGGCGAAAAGCAGAACTTTTGCCCTGGCAAGTTGGTGCAGTAGGTATTGAAGCCCTAGCAGACAATCCGGAGAGTTGGGGAACAACCTGGGATAATTTCCGGATATGGAATGATGTTCGTAGTTTTTATGTTCAATTCATAATGATAAAATACGAGAATTTTTATACCCGTACTCGTTCAGATACCGCAGAATACATTATTCATGAAGGCATGAGAGGTTGGAACATTGCCAACCGTAATAATGCCAAAAAGAAGGTTAAAGAAGAAGCTGAAAAAGCTCGACAAGAAGCTCGTGCAGCCGCCGCGGCCGCTAAAAGTGCCGCCTATGCTCGTGCGGCTGAAGCCTCCAGAAAAGGTGAAAGTTATAATTTGAGTGGAGCCTTAAGTTCCATCGAAAGTAATTTGCAAAGTACCTTAGCCGCAATTGAGGAAGACTTAAAAAAGAAACTTAAAGCAATTGATCAAGAATTTGGTATTAATAACAGCTTTATACCGCAGTTTAGCCCGATTGTAACTGATTTGGGTGAGCGAGGCGATATTGTAGATGAATCTGCCTGTGATGCAGCAACGGCTGCCGGAGAAGCTGCAAAAGCCGGTTTATACTACCGTAGTAATCCGCTTGGTTCTTTGTATCAACAAGGCAAGTCGGTTTATTTCACCTCAGACAGCTATTTGTTGACTCAAATTGAAAATGCCAAGAAAGAAATGTGCCCATATGGTGAAGATTTGTATCTTGGCAAGATTTCCGCCGCCGGAATACATGCTAGCATGATAGATGCGCTTAAGGCCTACTATATTCCAATTATTGATGCTTATGGAGTTGTTGTCTACACAGTATATCCGTACCGCGATTATTTTAATAGTCATGATACCACGGCGGAAACTGAAGAATACTTCGTAGGCAGCATGGCCAAAGTGCGCGATTTGAAGGCGCCTAAAGCTCCTCCGTCATCAACCACGGCGCCGCTTAGAGAAATTTTCCACTATGATAATGTTGATTTTGATAATTCAAAACCAATCAGCAAAAAGCAATTCTTAAACCATGGAGGAAAGATACCAGAGATATGGCAGATGTTATTGGCTCCAACCACACCGTTTGTTGAACATGAGCTAGATTTAGCTGGTATTTTAGATGGTAAGTATCTGCATAAGAAGGCGTTTTATGTTCTCGAAAAACGTCAAGGACATTGGTGTCCGGCAGTTAAGCTTGCTTTTGGTTCAAAATTGGCTGCCAGATATTTAACCTTGACCAGAGGAGGTATTACTCCTTGTATTATGCACAATGTTGAAACTAATGAAGTTGATGGCCCTTCAACCAGTTACTTTACCGAGCCTGAACTTGTTGGTGTTGACGTAATTGAAATTAACCAAAGCCCCTATAAATATATGCCCAAAATCATCATTAAAGACGGCTTGAGTTCCAACTCCAGAGGGGTTAATCCCTGTGTTGGTATGACGCGTCGTAAGGGTTTTTCAGCCTTTGACATCGCCACCAACAAAGATGTATTTTATCATCAGCGTTCTGGCTCTAAATTTGGCTTAAGCTTTGCCGATATTCCAAGTACGCAAGGTCGCAGTGAGTTAGGTGTATTCTTATATGCTGAAGGCAATAACATCTATTTTAGGGAAGACTTTTTGGAATTAGTTAATAAGATTAATGCCATTGAGGGAGAATACAATGGAGGTCGCGATATTGGTAAAGATAGAGATATGAGTGATGGTCAGAAAAATGAAGAACATATGCTTTATATGACCCCATTTATCAATAACCAAATCGGAGGATATCTCCTTTCTGCCGATGAAGAGCGGCAGTACCGCAAAGCCCGTGAAGATATGGAAAAAGAGATAGCCGATCTACGCCAAGATTTGCTTGAAGAATTCGCTCGTCTTGGGCTTGAAGCACCTGCAGATCTAGATTTGCACCGCGAGAAAGACTACGATGACTGCAGTAGTATTCTTAATGGCTACAAAGGAGCTCGCCTGATTGATATCAAAGATGGCATCAAAAATACTGATGTTGGAGACAATGAGGTATTAAAAACCCGCATTGACCGCTTCCAAGAAAATTTGGATGCTATGGTTCAAGATGAAGACGAGATGGTAAACATGGGTGAGAATGCCAAGGGCGGTCCGGAATTGGCCGAAGAAATAGCCACCGAAAAAGCCGATCTTGAAGCCAAGAAACCATTCAAAGATGATGAAAAAGAAGCGGTGGAACGCGCACTGCGGGATATGTCCGCACCTTATTGCACTAACATTAATGATGGCAGCTACACCAAAACCTGCCCCGCTAATCAGATTATGAAAGTTCTTGATTTGAGAGGAAAATAAATGGGCAATTCGCCAAAAACAATACAAGGCAGTAAAATTCTCGCCATCGAAGATAAAAACGGTGGCGAGAATGTAGCGTTTATAAACTCATTGGAGCGGGAGCGAGAAAATGCCAAGCTGTATTATTATGTTTGGTTAGCTCGCTTGTTTATATTTTTGGCAGTTTCATCATGTGGCTATATGGTTTTATCAAGTTTATCGCTGTTTAGGCTTGCCGGTCTTATTACTATTGAGCCGTACTTAATGATAAACTCCAACACTTCACAAGAAATTGTCCGCGACGAACCCATAGCGGTCGATATGGCCTCTAAAACGCAGTTAATGGAAACTTTCGTCAAGCAATATATCCTGATTGCCAATACCATCATTGATGATCAGATAGAAATGCGCAGCCGCTGGGAACCAGGCGGCATGGTCAATTTTTTGTCTGCCCCTGATGTGTATATGGAATTTTATAAAAACAACGTCCCACGCCTCAAAGAGTATAAGGATAAGCACTTAACTCGAGAGGTCGAGATAATTTCCATTTCGCGTCAGGGCGGTGAGAAAAGCCCGCTCTGGAAGGTCGACTTTAAAACCAATGACTTGTATAGTGACAATGGCGGAGAAGGTGGAGTTCAGTTATTTAAGGAGCGTTTTTGGACAGCCTCAGTTATGTCTTACTTCATTCCCGAAAGAAGTTTTGTAGGTCGCCGTCTGATTAATCCGCTAGGCTTTACGGTTACTCGTTTTAATCAAAGTGCAATTGATATTCTATAATCTTAGGCTTTGATTTTTGCTAAAAATAATCGTCTTCTATTTTGCCTAAAAATCTATTTTAATCTAAACTGTTGATAAGTTGGGGATTTTGCAAGCTTGCTATTAGACTTTTAAATGAAAAGAGTATAATTTAATAAAAAATAAATGTTTTCATGTTGAATGTTAATGGAAGCATTATGATATAAACGCTTTGTGCACGAAAGGTTTATGAATGTCTAAATACAAAATGATGTTAGCTTTTGTAACGCTGTTGTTATTGTCTGGTTGCTTTGGTTCATATTATGAACCTGAGCCGGTTGGCGTTGGTAAAGGTGGCGATGAGCTCAAACTTTCGCCTTGCGCTTGCTTGCAGGTTGAATTGCCAAAAGATTTGCCTGATTGGTTCGTTGAAACAATTTAGTTGCGGAAAGACATATGGCAGACAATCGCTTAGGGGTTAATAATTCTGAACAAAAACTCATTGGTAGCGGCCGTCCTCGTCCGGGCACGCGTTCTTCTTCGCAACCTAAAAATGAGTTTTTTGTCGGCAATACCAATGAAAAAAGGTATTTGTGGACCGCGCGCGCGTTTGCTGTTATTACGGCGATAAGTGTTTGCTGCAATATAGTTTTAATGATTGCAATTACTCAAGTCATTCCTCTGTTTAGAGTTGAGCCGTTTTTGTTGACATTCCAAAACAAACAAGAACAAGTAATCAACATTGTTCCCATCAAAAACGATATGGAAAAAGAAACGGGCATTACGGAGGTTTTTGTTCGCCAGTATATTTTGCTGCGCAGTTCGTTTACGAGAGATATTCCGGAGATGGAATCTCGCTGGATGCCGGGCGGCGCATTACAAGAAATGTCTGACAGTAGTGTATATGAAGATTTCTTAAGAAACACGGCTACGCGTGCGTTACAAATAATTCGAGCCAAACAATTAACGAGGGAAGTTAAAATTCTTTCTGTTGTAGAATTGACCAGTGGTTTGTGGCAAGTGGAATATGAAACAAGGGATATGTATCCGGATTCGAAATCTCCGGATGTCAATTATTGGACCGCATCATTGCGTGTTGCCTATCGGCACAAAACAGTAAAATATGGCGAACGGCTTAAAAATCCGGTCGGCTTCACGGTAGTCAGGTATGCTTTAACTCACAATAAAGTTAATACCGGAAAATAGGGAGTTTAATTTAGTAATGTTCAAAAGCTTCACAAAAAAAATCATTCTTGCCGGCTTGTTTGGAGCGATTGTTTCAGACGCTTGCGCTCAAACCGCACAACTTGATGCCGTGGCCAACGAAAGTAGTGGTCAGTATGCTCCTATGAATATGGGCTATGCCGGTTTTAACTCTTTAGGTATGACCCAAGCCGCCTGGTTGGATCCATTGCAAAATTTAGGAGAGGGGCAGTCTCGCCCAGCCTATTCAAAATACTATTGGTCACCGGATTTGGTGCTGCCTATCCGTTTGCGTGAAGGTATGATTACGTTGATTAACTTCCCATCATGGGAAATGATTGAAGATGTGTTTATTGGTGATAATGCCACGTTTGATGGCCAAATTTCTGGACCCAATACTGTGCTCTTGTATCCTCGCAAAGGTGCTAATGTTGGTGTTGATACCAATGTGATTATTTTTGGTCGCTCCGGCAATCGTTACGTGTTTTATGTTAAAAGCGAAGCCGTTAATACCGAGCGTTTGACCAACTCCATTATCGATATTGAAGTGATTGATGGTAATGGCGGTGATGGTAGTAAGGCTTCAACGCTTAACAGTCCGCTTGGTCGAGGCAGTATTAGTCGCGGAGGCTCGGGCTCATCTGGACCAAAGTCTGTGGATTCGACTTATACGCGGCGCTTTTTGGGAGAAGATTGGCTGAAAGAAATTCCGGTTGATCCTACTAAGTTTAGATTTGATATTGAAGTATATGTTCCCAATCCCGAAGATGTGGTGATTGCGCCTGAGCGCGTTTGGAGAGACGACATCTTTACCTATGTAGATTTTGGTAATAAAGCGCTAAATATGAACCAACGACCGATTGCCACCTTAATTGTTGAACGACTTGAAGTTCCGGTTGGCTTTCGCACTAAAGGTCCAAATGGCCGACTAATGGTTATTGAGGGTATTGGTGATATTGTGTTGCGCAACGGCAAAAGAATAATTTGTCTCAAACTGCGCCGCGGTGACGATGAAGGTTTGGAAAATGTTGGTCTTCAAGATGATGACTTACCAGAAAGATGGGATGTTCCAGCCCCATATCCTCAAGGCAAAACCCCACAAACGGCAGATGTTTATACCACTCCTTATCCGGGGATGGGAAATCAATCGTCAAAAAGAGGCGGTAACTCTGGAACCTTATCTCAAATTCCGATGGCCTCTCCGATTGTCGGCAATGGAGATCGCTCAGCCTCAGGACAATATGATATAAACGTAGGCGGCAGTGAGGTGATTGTACCTCAGTATGGCAATGGCGGATCTCAAGGTGTCAATGTTAGCTATCAAGTTCCGGCGGGTATGCAAAGAGTAAATAATCGCACGGCAGGTGTTACTGATCAGCGTTATCTGGCTCAATATGGATATGGCTCCGGCTTTACGGATTCTGATGCCAATATTTCAATTGAGCTTGGAACCGATGCGGACGTTAGCAAGCTGGAAACCTTGTGGGATGACTTGTCTCGTAAAAACGCAAAAATACTTTCAACCTACAGTCCGTTTTTCTCGGTTGATGCTCCCGCAGACGGTCAGGGCAAAGAATTGTTTCATCTTCGCGTCGGTCCGATTGGTAGCTTAGAAGAAGGTGATTCGGTGTGTGCTCAATTAGGCCGTAACGGAGTATTTTGCAGTGTGGTGAGAACTCAATGAGTAAAGAACCGCTAACACATTCGGAAACTTACTTAAAGAAAACCAACCGTATAATTCTTACGGTTGGTATTACCTCATTATTAATCTTTATTTTTGGCTTGGCGCTTTTGCTCTTAAGCAACGACCCCATGGTTGAATATGAAGCACCAAATTTCACCGATAATGATGATGCTCTTAACATTACCGATCGTCCGGAAACCAGTTCGGTAGGTATAGAATTTGGTAATATTATTGAAGAAGAAATTCCTCTTACGACCACCCCAAATCCAGTACCTTTGGGACAAGTTGTAATCGGTACAGACGCCAAAAATGTTCTGACCTTAGGAACCAACGGTCGTAGCGCAGTTAAAATTCTCTCCGTAACTCTGGCCGATCCTCCGGCAGATGGTTTTAGCTTTACCGATGGCTGTAGTGACATCACTCTTCAAGGTGATGACACTTGTCATATCCAAATTGCATGGGTTCCGGTTGTCGCCGGCAATGTTCAGAACAATTTTGTCATTTCATGGCAAGAGGTTGGTCTTGGACAAGGCAATGCCAAAGCCGAGAAAGTTCCTGTAATTGGAAACGCAGTCAACCGTGAAGATTGCAGTTACTGTGAGCCCTTGCCGGGAACGGAAAATAATACAACCGCTAAAGCTCGCGCAGTGCGCTATGCGATTGGTCCGGACGGAAATATCATTGGTGAAATTGACAGTGAAGGTTATGGTCGCGATAGCGCCGGAAATGTTATTGGTCGCGTAAACAGCAATGGCTTGGTTTTAGATAAAGACGGCAATGTTATTGGTGTTGCTCAAAACCGCCAAATTGCAATTGATAGTAATGGCAATGTGATTGGTACGGTCAACCCAGACGGCGCGGTTACAGACAGTAACGGAAATATCATTGGCAAGGTTTTAGCAGATGGTAGTGTGGTAGATAGTGATAACAACATCATTGGTCGTGTTGCAGATACCGGTTTGGTTTATAACAACAATGGCGATATTATTGGCCGCGTAATGCCCGATGGCACTGTAGTTGATTCTAATGGCAACATAATTGGTCGGTTAAATGGTCAAGGCGAAGTGGTCGATGGCCTCGGTAATATTATTGGATATGTTAGCAGTCCTGGTCAAGTCGCTGTTGATGCCAAAGGCAATTCCCTTGGTGTGGTTATGCCCGATGGCAGTGTAGTTGATGCCGACGGCAATACTGTAGGCTATGTTGATAAAAACGGCAATGTGGTTAGCAGTCAGCCTATAGGGAGTAAGGGTAAACAAGTGCGCTTAGCTCTTGATAAAGACGGCAAGGTTATTGGTTGGATAGATTCAGATGGCACGGCCTATGATTGGTCGGGACGGCGTATAGGAAAAATGCAGCCTGATGGTACCATAATTGATGATAGCGGAGTTGTGATTGGCCGCAGCGGTGGCGAAAGCTATTTAGCCGTTGACGATAAAGGCAAAATTATTGGTTTTGTCGGTCTTGACAACAAGGTGTATAACACCAAAGGCGAAGAAATCGGCTATGCCGGATCAGATGAAAAACTCTATGACAGCAATGGTACAATTGTCGGTTCATTGGTTCCGCGTGGTCTTATCCCAATTATGCCAAATGGCGGAGTGTTAGGAGAAGTTACCAATACCGGGTTGGTGGTTAATCCGGCTAATAAACAGCCCTTAGGTCGGGTGATGTCTAGTCATTTGGTTCGGGACATGGCCGGAAATAGAGTTATTGCTGAGATGGTACGTGGCGGATTAGTTGTTGGCTTTGGCTGTAAACAAATCGGCTATTTGGATTCCGATGGGATAATTAGAAAAGACAATAAAGAGACTTCATATCGCGTTTTACCCGATGGAGTAGTGGTTTCGCCCGAGGGAGCATATGTAGGCGAAGTCGCCAAAACCGGCAAAGTTTTTGATAATAATTGTATGTTGTTAGGTGAGGCCGGTCCAGATGGTATTGTGCGTGATGCCAATCGTCAATATATTGGCTGCGTTAATCCCGATGGCAGCGTGTTAGATGAAAAAGGCAATTTAATTGGCGGCGTAATCAAAGAAGGATTTGCTGTTGACCAAAATGGTAGTTTTATGGGGCGCATTTCCGATGATGGCTTAGTAGTTGATAAAAACAATCAGCCCATTGGTTGCATCGGTATCCATGGCGAAGTTTTCAGTAAAACAGGCGGCTATGCCGGACAAATAAAAGAGCGATCCTATGCGTTTGATTTGAATGGAAATTTGATAGATGTAGTTAGACCAGACGGCACGGTTTTACTTCCCAATAATCGTTTGGCAAGATTGTTTTCGCACAATTTGATACTTAACGAAAATAATGAGATAATTGGTACGGCTATATCTCAGCATACCTCGATTGCCGGTAGTGACGGCAACCTTTTAGGGCGAGTTTTTGCCGATGGTAATATTTATGATGATAAGGGTTATAACAAAGGTAAAATCACCGGCGACGGATATAGTTTTTATAGCCGAGCGATAGGTCGTCCATATCCTCGTGGATATGTGCTTAACATGAAAGGTGAGGCTCTTGGATATAGCTACTATGATGGCAGTGTGTTCAACCGTTTTGGTGATATGATTGGTCGGGTTACTCCTCAAGGAGTATTGCTCAATGAAAAAGGCGAGTATCAAGGACAGGTAATCCGTTCTGGTTCTGCCGTTGGCTATGATGGTGCCTATATTGGCCATACCTTATCAGATGGTACGATTCTTGGCGTTGACGGCACTAAAGGAGGCCGCGCTACTGGGGATTATAAAGTTATAAATTCTTCAGGAGAAGTTTCCGGAGAAATCATTCCCGAGGGCCTCATGGTAGACATTTGGGGCAATCCGCAAGGTGTGGTTAATGGTATCAGCAATGTGGTTAATATGCAAGGAGATATCATTACAGCCATTTTACCCGGCGGCGCAACCGATAAGAATTATACGTTGCTAAGACGAGGAACGGTTATAAGTTTTAATGGTGCGGTTATCGGTACGGTAATGCCCAATGGTAATATTATCGATTCGTCTAACAGCATCGTAGGCAGAGTTTTATCTGATGGTAGTGCAATTAACACCACCGGCAAACTAATTGGAGAAGTTGTTAGTGGCGACATCGTTATTGATAAGTCAGATAAAGTTGTGGGTTATGTAAATTTTGATGGAAAAATTTCTGCATTTAGCGGTAATATTATTGGCAGAGCCTTGTCTGGCGGGTTGGCAGCTGATGATAGCGGAAACATCATCGGACAAATCTTTAAGCTTGGGGCTACCGTACTGGGCAATACGGGAAAATATCGCGGTCGCGTAGCACCTGATGGCAAAGTGATTGATGCCAAAGGTAACATCATTGGCTATGTCAAGAATAACGGCTCGTTTATAGACTTGGATAAAAAGGTTTCCGGCTATGTTTTACAAGAAGTAGCTAAGAACCGGAGGAATTAGATTTGCAGATGTTCAAACAAATAAGATTTTATTTTGCAGGCAAGGTAAGAACATGCCTATGTGCCATGATAATTTCGGCCACGCTACCGGTTTTAGCGTCTGCACAAGAAATAACAGCCATTGATTTTAATGGTGACCTGATTGGTAAGGTCATCCCTGATGGTAGTGTTATTGGTTTTAAGAATGACTATATCGGAAACATCACGGCCGATAGCTTGATTGTCAATGCCGAAGGTGAGCTTATCGGTGGCGTAGTTCCGCAAGGTATTGCTATCGGAAACGATACCAAAGTTTTGGGAAAAGTTAGCAGTGATGGTTCTGTTAGGCTTTCTTCTGGTAAAATTATTGGTAAGGTTCTTCCTAATGGTTTAGTTGTCGATGACTATTACAACATCATAGGTTCGGTTTTGTTTCCGGGTCTGGTCTATGGAGCCAATGGTCAAACGGTCGGCCGTCTGGCCGGTAACGGTGTCTATACCAATCTTAACGGTAATGAAGTTGGATATGTTGCCCCCACCGGATATGCCTACCGCCGCCAAACCGATGGCTATCAGCTGGAAGGCCGCTTAATTTCTTCAAAGATGATTGTTTCCAACACCGGCGAGTTTATTGGTAGTGTTGTTCCCGGAGGCGAGGTCTCTGGATTTAATGCAGATACTTTAGGGCGGATACGCGCTAATGGTTTTGTCTACGATAAAGACAACAAAATAATCGGTGGTATCATCCAAACCGGCTATGCTTTCAGCGATATAGGTGAATATCTTGGATATATTGCATATAACGGTGAAGTTATCAATAAAGGGCAGAGTGTAGGTCGTTTGCGTGCCGGAGGAGAAGTTGTCGATTCTAAAGGCGAACATCTGGGATATTCTGTAGACTTAGCCGCTACCGCCACCGATACTTCTGGTAGGTATTTAGGACGTCTAGTCCCCGGAGGATTGATTGTTAAAGGTAAAGAAACCATTGGCCGCATTGGGCCGCGTAACTGCGTTTTAGATCAAAAAGGAACCATTATCGGTTGGTTAGTAACTCCAGGCTCCGTGTTTGACTACGCCGGCCGTCTTAAAGGTATGGCTCTAAGCGGTGGTAGTTTTGTTTCATTGGGCGGTAATGTAAATGGTGTTATCAAAGCCAATCAAGCCTATGACAATGCCGGTAATGTAATCGGCGCAGTGTTGCAGCCCACGATAGCCGTAGATTTAAATAACAAAAGCTTAGGGGTGCCAAACATTAATGGCTATACCATCGATTCTCAACAGGTTGTTACTCCCTATGGTTATGTGCTCAATCAAAATGGCGAAATTTCCGGTTTTGCCCTTCCTTTGCGTCCTCTATATTCATTGTTTGGAAATCCTGTAGGGCGGCCTGAGCTCGATGGTAGTATTAAAGCAATTGCCGGTACTAAGATTAATGGTCGTTTTACCGCCTCAGGTATATTGTTAGATGAACGCAACCGCATGCTAGGACAGCAGATATCGGCTCATTTTGCTGTAGATGATATGGCCAAGAGCTTAGGGCTTATTTCCGATGGAAATTTGCTTTTAAGCTCAGACAATAAGCTTTCTGGCAAAATTCTTCCCGACTATAGTGTCGTTAAAACCGGTTCGATCGAAGATAACTCACCGGTTCCGGTTGTAGGTAGCGCTTTTCATGAACAAATCGCCGTTAGCATTGATGGTAATAGGATAGGGCTGACTGCATCTGATGGCAATATTTTCGACACCAGCGGAGCTAAGGTTGGTAAGGTTTCCTCTCGTGGGCTTGCATTAGATAACAATAATATTATTACCGGTAGTGTTATCCCTTATGTTCCGGCAGTCAATTTCGGTCGCACTTGTACATATTTAGGAGTGCTAACTCCCGAAGGAGTGGTTCGCAACTGGCGAGAAGTAAATGTTGGCCGAGTTTTAGCCAACCGTCAATTGGTTTCAGAAAATGGCCTAATCACCGGTTATCTGATTCGTCCTGAAAGTGTTATTGACTATAATGGCAACATAATTGGTGCTGTTTCAGCCAACGGACAAGTCGGTAATTATAATAATGACTTTTTAGGTTGCGCAGATAGTTTTGGCCGTTTGTATAAAGAAAACGGGGAACTAATCGGACGCGTTGTGGAACATGAGCCGGTTATGAATTTTGAAAGTAATATTATCGGGCGCAGCATTGCCGATGGGACTGTAGTAGATGAAGGCGGCCGCGTAATTGGCTACATGCAGCCAGATGACAATGTTAACTCAAAGGTAGGGCATCCATTAGGCGAATTGTTCCGCTACAAAGTTGCTTTTGACAATCGCGGCCGCTATCTCGGACGAGTTCAGCCTAATGCAGAAGTTCTAAATGATGCCAACGAAACAGTAGGCACAGTTGACCACGATGGCTATGTACTTTCTAATGCCAAAAGGATTGGTTTTGCACTGTATGATTTCTACATTTATAATGAATCCGGTCAGGCAATTGGATACATCACCAAGACCGGAGAAGTTATGAGCTTCACCAATAGAAATTTAGGGCGAGTTCGCAAAGGTTTCCTTGTCGACAAGGATGAAAAGGTAATTGGTCGCGGTTTAAGAAGCTATAACATCCGTGATAATTCCAATAATGTATTAGGTACATTGCAGTTTAATGGTAAACTGATTAATTCTAAAAATCAGGAGCTTGGTACCATTAATGAAAAAGGCGAAATCCTTGCCGAAGATGGTAAAGTGATAGCTCAGGCTCATAAGCTGCAATATTATAGCAAGTCTCCGTTAGAAGTTGTACTCGATGAAAAAGGCAACATTATCGGCTATTTGGATGAAGATGGAAACATTGTCAATTCCAAAGGCGAAATAATTGGCTATAAAAACACAGAAGGTAAACTTGTTGATGAGAACGGTAAAGAAATAGGTAAAGTTGCCAATTTGCAAAAGATATTTGACACGGACGGCAATCTTGTTGGTTATGTTCGTGCTGACGGTAGTGCCGTAAATAAAGATGGCAAAGTAATTGGCCGTCTCAATGAAGATGGCACGGTTGTTGATGCCAATAATAATCTGATAGGCGGTATAGGCCTAGAGTGGTATGAGAGAGCCAAACCCAAAAAAGACAAACCCCGCCAAACTGAAGTTCCCAGCATTGGAGATCCTATAGAAGATAAGGAAAGCCCCAAGGGCGAAGCCAATCCTAACAATCAGTATCGCCGTTCATTAAATATTGCCTTAACGCCTGATGGCGAATATTTAGGTGAGATACGTGAAGATGGTACGGTTATCAATAAGCAGGGCCAAGTGGTCGGAACCAAAATGCCCGATGGTTTGATTATCAATAAAGAAGGCGAATTGGTTGGTATTGAAGATATCAAAAAATCTGATGGAAATGATATATTTGTTCCGGCAGGGACCTTTGGAAAAGGTGGGGCTTATGGAACCGGCAGTGGCCCAAGTGGAGATTTGGGACCAGGTGGAGGATTTGGCCCCGGAGAACGCTATAGCCTACAACGTCAACAAGCCCTCAACATTGCTATGGCTGAACGCCGTCAAAATATTGCGGTTGGAAAAATTAGTAGTAACAGCCGTCGTGAGGCCTTTGACGGAATGCAAAAGGATTGGAGCGAGCAGGGAATACAAAAGGTCATTTCTTCTTGGCGCGTTGATATGAGCGAAATGATATTGGCCGACAAACCAATTCCGGCCGTTATTGCCCGTTCAATTGATAGTACACACCCCACACCAGTTACCGCCTTTGTTGAGCGCAACGTCTATGCTGAAGAAGGACGCAATATCTTAATACCGGCAGGTAGCCGAGTTATCGGAACCGTGGGCGGGGTAGTTGCCACCAGCGAAAAAACATCTACTTCTGCTAAAATAGAAATTAATTGGGAGCGCCTAATTCGGCCCGATGGATCTATTTTTGTCTTCGACGGTATCACCGGAGATGCACAAGGACGCGGTGGTGCATTAGGATATCTAGATCAACAACTCTTTAAGCGCTATGCTCTTCCGGTTATGACTAGTGCGCTTACCAGCCTGACTTCATATTATATTGATACTGAACAAAATAGTGATGGCGAAACCGAAACATCTCAACAGCAAGCAGCCAGCGATGCCCGACAGAACTTCTTAACTCAGATGAACACTATTTTTGAGCAAATTTTGGGCGACAAAGCCAGTATTCGTCCCATGACCTATATTCCGGCTGGTACCAGAATTATTATTTATCCGAACGTTGACTTGTGGTTACGTTCATTTGAACGCGATCAGGAAGTAAGTACTTATACCCAAGTTGGTGGTGGTAAAGGACTGCTAGATGGTAAGGAAGGTGAGCGCGGACTAAGAGAAACACGCACCAGCACCGGTACCGGCACTAACAGTACAACCGGTGGCCAAGTGATGTATGATGAAAACGGTAATGATATTGAAGCTCAAAATACGAGCGTTCTACTTGGAGATGGCGGCAATCAAAAACAAAGGGTTGCTCCTCCGCCACCCATCTATACCGGTCAACCACCGGCTGCAGCCATGAGCACTCCGGCTACACCTAAACCAACTTATACGCAACCAAGTACGGACCGTTCTGTTCCACCTGCTAAAAGTAGCAGCAACAGCAATGAAGTTCCTCAGCTATTCTAGGAGTTAAAGCATGAGTTTTAAGGTATTAGAATCTGTTTTGAGACCACTTTCGTACTGGTATAACCAAGATAATATTGAAGAAGTAGCCATTAATCGCTCCAAGCAAATCTGGCTGCGCTTGCGTGGAAAAAGAGCATATCCTTGGGTAATGTATAAAGATGAAAAGCTCACTAAAGAATATTTAACTGACTTACTTTATATCATTGCCAATACCTATGAGCTTCCCTTTGATCCGGTTTCAGGCATTCCTGTTGTTTATGCGGCCATACCTGGGGAGCACCGCTTTTCTGCCATTTGTGGTCGTAACGTGATGTATGATCAGGAAGACCTTACCGGCGGTATTGCTTTAACCATACGTGTTCATAGCGAAGATGTAGCTTTTGGTCTGCAAGACTATGGTTTAAGTCAGGGTAATCAGTTGCATAAAATCAACCCTCTCAAAGACATTAAAGATCCGGAAGACCCCTATGAAAAGCTGCTCATTAGCATCAAACGCGGCGACCACATTTTGGTCAGCGGCGCAACCGCAACCGGTAAGACCACTTTCTTAAACAATTTGCTGAAGATACTTGATATCCATAAGCGCATTTTAACCATTGAAGATACTAGAGAGCTAATTGTACCTCACCCCAATCGAGTTCACTTGGTATTGTCACGTACCGCCCAAACCAACGAACTCAACTATGCCAATGTTATCGACTTGGTTGTTCGTTTCACGCCAGATGCCATTATCGGCGGCGAGCTTTCTACCGAAAATGCAGGTGCAATATGGGAGCTGATGGGATCAGGTCACGACAACTGTTTGGCCACCATTCACGCCGAAAGTTCAGAAGCGGCTTACGCAGCTTTTGCAGACCGAATTTTGCACTCCTACCCAACAATGGATCGCAAAAAAACCATTGAAGAAATGAAACACAAGCTAAGAGTTGTGCAAATTAACCGCGATGGCAACCTCCGTGCAGTAACAGAGGTAAGATAAAATTTTATTGGGTTAATGGTGGAATATTAAATTGCCCGATTTCGCCTGGACGGATTTTTACATTAGAATAGCGCATATTTCCGGTCTCAATTACAAAACGCTGACGGCCTGTTAATTGTGCAGCTAAGTCATAAAAATCGCGAGCATTGAGTTCTTGACGCTGCGGATTCATCAAATACAAGACACATCCCTGACCAGCTTCCGCCATGCCGCAACGGGCTCTCCCGTGAGGAACTTCAGCATTGACCACCACTCCTTGCAGTCCATTGCGTGTAACTTTTTGCTCCGAGAAAAATAGTCTCGACACAAAAAAGCCCACCACAAAGGCCGCAAAAGCCGCTACCATAATCATTTTAGTATGACTATTAGATGTTTCTACCTGATAGTAATCTGTTCCATAAGCCGCCTCGTGTTCATCTTCAATAAACTGCGGAGTTTGAGGTTTAAATTGCGGTTGTTCAGCCGTTTTTGTTGAGGGAAGGTTATTAATATTCAATATGCTATCTACATCAAAAGCATTAGCAGATGACGAGTTTTTCTGTAAATTTTGCTCAAAAGGATTATTAGCAGCCAAACTTTTATCTTCAATTGGCGCTTGTGGTTTGATTTTTCTGATTGGTTTTTTGACTTTCTTCAAGCCAGGTTTCATCGTTTTATTATTACTGGCCGCATCATTATTTGAAAATTCATTCATCTTAACCTCACTTAAAGATTATATTCCAAATGTTTACTGGTTTTGGTCGTGCGAATAATTCTTGGTACCATAAACACCAGAGTTTCGGATTTCGGTTCAGCCACCCCAAAAATTTCATTTGGAATACCAATAATCATAAAATTATCTCCGATTTTACTACGGATATTGAATTGAGTAATTTGGCCACTAGTTTTTTCCAAAGTTATATTAGAAAATATTTTGTTACCTTGTTCTAAAGAAGCCTTCGCTAAAATTGATAAATCAGACCAAGCATTTCCTCTGGCGCCGCATTTACCAATGTCAAACCGTGATAGCCACAAATTCGGCACGGTAATTTTGCCTTGAGACAACATTTCAACTTTTGCCTGCTGCCCAAGATAATTTTGTAAGGTTTGAATATTGATATCATTAGATGTTGTCAGCACTCGACCAATCACACCGGTTTTAGCTGTTCTAATTGTACCATAGTCAAAGATGTTGACCATGTTTTGCCAATTAATTTCCCCATTGGGGGTGTTAGGATAGATTCTAAAAATACTAACATCAAACGCCACCAAAATCGGATTATCTTCAAAATAAGCAATTAAGGTCATAATTTTGTTTTGCAGAGCAAAATCGGCATCAAATGAAATTGTATAGTCTTCCCAATCAGTTGTAATATCAGTAATTCCGGCGCCCCTTAAGACATCAAGTACACTTAACAGAATAGGTCTTGATTTCGGCACATGAAGACTAAAATTACTTTTTCTGGAGATACGCAAAGTTTTATTATTAGCATCATAAGTATAATAAATTTCTGCAGCCTCAGCAATCATTCTTACTACTTCAGAAAGCTCTCCGCGTAAATTTTCAGCCGAGATACTAGCATAAGGAGCATCTTTTGCAATCACTCGAATATCGGCTTCTTTAAGGAGCTTATACAGAGCTTTTTCGGCCGGCATGGTATCAAAAGAGAAACCATTGACCTCGTAGCGCGGCAACATATCGTTACGACCGTTTCTAACCAAATTAAAGGCTTTTATGTTAAAAGGAATAGTAGTAATGATTTGTTGAGCATTCCAGTTAACCGAGCAGCGCAAAGGAGCTTCCAAGTCCAAGTTTCTGGCCCCTTCTGAAGTATGAATGGGGAGTTGCTCAGGTTCCTCAATTTTTGCGGTAACGACATTATTGGGCATCACAATAGTTTGTTGGGGATTAATTTTACACCCACACAACAGTGCTACTGCTATATATCCACAATATATAAATAAGCGTTTCATCTTCTCTCCGTGCTAAATATCTGTTTTTGGTGTAGGTGCTTGTATATCTGGTAAATCGTTGTCTATAGCATCATGAGTTGCATATTGTGACATATCACCAATTTGTGTACTGTTTTCTCGTAAAATTTTATCAACAACTTCATCCATACTCATTCCGGCTCCGACAGTTGGATCTACGGTTTTATCGACTTCGCCTAGGGCTTTTTTCATTTTCTCCAGTTCGCTGTCATCTTGTTTAATCATATCAGGTGAAGCATTACTACGTAATTCTTGTTTGTATTCTTTTAGCTCTTTTTTTAAGCCGTTTAATCCGCCGGTAATTTTTTTCTCAATGTAAGGATAGAGTTCTTTGTGGTCAATCAGAAAATCGCCGGTATCACAAATTTCTTCCAACACATCTAGAATATACCCATAGAACGGATATTCTTCGACAGCAATATTCCCGCTGCGAACACATCTAGCCGCAATTCGAGAAATAGTTCTATCCAGATAGTCGCGCAAACGGATATAATTATCCAAATACCATAACGTATCTTTAGATACATTATTAGCGTCGGTAAAATTTAGATTGTCAGCCATATTAACCACCTTTCACTAACATTAATTTAATTTAGCAAAATTGGTTTGTAAATCACTTTTTAGGTTATCATACACCTATATTTCCAATCAAATATGGATCAGGCGCATTTTCATAATTTCTCAGTTCGGCAATACCTATTTCTGTTTGCTTAATTACCGCTTTGGAATTAGGTGTTTGTTTAAGCGATGCTAATAAATCAGCACTACTCATTACTTTGGTTGTCGCTGATTTGGTTTTGGGCTCTTCAGTAGCATTATCTATGCCGACATTTTCTGTAGCGGTTGGGTTGAGATTTTCTTTGCTCTCGGCTGTTTGCGGACCCTTATCAAGCTCTATTTGATTTAATGGGGAGGTGTTGTCTTCCGTACTTTCATCTATGGGGAGCTGTTCATTTTCAGCCGCTGCTATAGGTAATTCTTCATTGGGATCTTCTTCATATTCCCACTCCCAATCCTGTCCTTCTATCCCATCAATCTCGTCAACATTTTCCTCGCCACTGGTGTCTTCTTCATATTCCCACTCCCAGTCTTGACCTTCTATACCTTGGGGTTCTTCCTCTGAAGCTCCTTCTTCTTCATATTCCCACTCCCAGTCTTGACCTTCCAATCCTTGGGGTTCTTCCTCTGAAGCTCCTTCTTCTTCATATTCCCATTCCCAATCTTGACCTTCAACATTTTGAGCTTCGGGCAGATTATTTTCTTCCTGTTGATCATCTTCATGTTTTACAATATCATCACTTGAAGATTTTGTGTCACTTGAAGCTATATCGGTAATGGATTTATCGCTATCGACCTCATTGTCGCTGAAACCCCAGTCCGTGCTTGAAACATTTTGGTCGTTATCCAATGGTACGGGTTCAAATTCTGATTTTATGTATTCAGCTACATTTTGCCTAATTTCACGTGTCGAAACGGCAATATTACGTTCGACCTCTTCTTCATCTTCAAGCAACTTAGCTTTTTCTATAGATTTTTGAATGTATGATTTTCGGCTTTTGCGATTTCCACTTTTATTCTGCTGCAGTTCAGCTTCATCATTTAAGCCAACATTTGCATTTGAAGTATTGGGCATAGGGCGAAATATCGGCAAGTTTACCTGAATATTTTGCTCCTGCAATTTTTTGAAAGTTTCAACAATTGTATCCACGGAAGATTTTTGGCTTTCTTTTAAGGCCAAAGAAATAATGGTTGATAATTCATTGGTCTGCTGTCTTGCCAATTCTTGGAATATATTGGCTTGTGCTTGAGCCACTTTATTAATTATTTCGTTAATAGGCGCCTCAAACGAAGCGTGAGATTTATTATTTTGTTTTTCTTTATCGTTTTGCCATTTAAGTAGTTTAATTAATTCTTTTTGTGTTTCTTTAATTGCTTGAGCAATTTCACGATTTTCAGATTTTCTGCTATCGCTTAAACTACGTAATGTTTTGGTGAATTCTTGCGTAATCTTTTCAAACTGTTCGCTGTTTCCGCTGAAAGCTCCCGAAGCAAATACTGGTGTGGTAGCTACTGCATTTCCATCTGTAGAAGAGTTATTTTGCAAAACTTTTTGAAAGTCAGAAATGAGTTTTTCTGCTTTATCTTTGCGCATAACATCTTGGAAACCGGCAATAAGCTTTTCGGTTTGCTCCTGATGTTTTTTTTCTGAAATTTCAAAAGTTTTTGCTACGGCATTAGTAATGATTTCCGAAAAATTATTGTCCGTAGTAATTTTAAGTTGTTGCGTCTTTTGTCCGGCATTAGCCATGTTATCGATTAAGGGCTTTAGGCCATTAATCATCGCTTTTGATAGAGCGTCGACATCAACACCTTTATTATCTCTTATGGCTTTAATCAGTTCCTTCATGTCCGCGTTTGAGGAACTTGCAGCTGGTGCGGAATTAGGTTTGATAGCCTTAGCAATAGTGTCGGCAATTGTTTTTGCAAGCGAGGTATCGTTTTCTGAGACAGGAGCCGCAGCTAAAGGGAAGCCGTCAGGTAGTTCAATTTTTCGGCTTTCACGTACTGCTTTGATTAGTTCTTGAATGTCAGCTTTTTTGTTGGCATCAGAAAATTGTAGCGCTTGAGAAAAAGCACGTGCCATGGAGTTGGCAAATTTTTCATCAGGCACAATTTGAGATGTTCCGCCCGTTTCCTTAAATGAGGATAGAATTTTTTCCAGATTGGAACTTTGCGAAGCGTTTACAGACATTAACGCACTGGACACTGACTGTGATAATACTTGTGCAAAGCTGGCATCGGCTACTATTTTAGCTTCTCCTGTTATCACCGAAGCAACGTTTGTAGTAGTTGCAGATGCAGCATTTTTAGCTCGAGATAGCGGAGAGTCTTTAGATTCGGACGGAGCAGATGTTGACAGTGTAGGTTGTGGCACAGAAGAACTGCTACGCATCAAGCCACGGCTAATTTCTAGTTCGTCAACATATTCCTGTAACAATGAACCACCGGGAAGAGCGCCAAAGGTACCTCGCGTTTCTGGCGGCAAGGCCAGAATCATTGAGTTAAATTCTTCACGTCTTTGCTGATCAAAAATATGTAATTGGCGAAAAATATTTAAAAAGCGTTGAGCAACGAGAAGCGGATCTTCATCGCCTTTATTTTTCCCGATAAGTTTTTTAATATCGGATGCTTCCTTGAGTTCCTCAACCAATTTACTGTTCCACTTTAAACCATAGATACACTAATCCAGCCAATCATACAATATCACATAGCTGTAAATTTCAGGTTAACAAAATAGGTATATTTTCAAAATATGCCGAGAGAATTTTTAGTTTGTCCACAAAAAAAGTCTCCGCTAAGATATAAGCGGAGACTTTTTAATGTTTGCTACCGGATTAGAGGTAAATAGCTACCACTTTATGGACATTAATTAGGTCGTCATTACCAATTTCAATCCGTTCATCAGGATTCCAACGCAAGCCGTACAAAGCACCGTTTTCATCTTCTCTGATGCTAACAATTTTAGCTTCCTCTTCGTTGGCATAAAATACGGCAATATCACCAACGCTAACTACTTCTTGCGGATCCACAAATAAGATTGATCTTGTTGGTAATAAGCTACCCAAGCGACGGGTGCATAAATTAAGCGCATAAGCATCTTTTTTATTGTACAGGTGAGGCGGGCGAGTAACCTTTTTAGTTTCTTGGTCAAAGTCAACCAAAATATCCCCATTTTTGCCGGCCACGCCATAAACTGACATTTTCAAAGCATCTTGAGAAGGCGTATTGAATGTAGAAATAGCACCTCTTGGAGAAGAAAGCAGTTTATACTTAGCATCATTGCGTTGAATAATTTCATCAAGCAAACCCTTATCTTCCAAGGATTTAATATTTTCTTTCAGCTCATCTGGAGACAAGCTCAACGCTTTAGCAATATTCTTAAATTCTTTGTCAGACACTTCGCGCTGTCCCATCTCAATACGATGGTAAACTGACAACGTCATATCAGCACTTTCTGCCACTTCAATCAAAGTTAAATTCTTATCATTTCTGATTTGTCTTAACCCAGCCCCAAGAGTTTTCAAGCCGGTTTTTTCATTGATTTTATTTCTTCTTTCTTGTTCTCTGCGCCAAGCTTGAACAATTTCTTGCTGAGAATTTTGCTCATTAACGAACAAATCTTGTAATGGGCAGTCCAAAAATTCAGCTACCCGAACCAATTGTTCTTGGTCAACACGTCTATAACCTTTTTCGATTTTAGAAATAGCTGACAAGCTCACCGACAAATGATCAGCCAGTTCCTGCATGGAACGACCTCTCAGTCTGCGATACATTCTAATTTGGTTAGGGAAAATAATTTCTTCCATTTAATTATCCTCTTAATAAATTAAGACACGCATAAGTACTATATGCATATTAATATCACAAAATAGAAAAAATCAAGAAAATAGTACAAAAAAAGCCAATTTGTGTACAATTGTCAAAATCATGGATAAAGACAGTCTATGTTATCGATATCCATCACGCCGCTTACGTTTAATTTCCTCAATTTCCTCTTCCGAGTTTCCGACAAATTCATCTTCCACGGAAAGAATTGCTTCACCCTGATTTCTTAAGTAATTGCCCAAACGCGATAATATATTGCGACGTTCAGTTTTTGAAAACTCAGCTAAAGGAGCTCCTTGTACGGGGTGTTCTTTAAATTGTTTTTTTATGCCGTCAATTTGCTCTTGTGACATTCCGACAAAAGCCATCGATTCTTTGGGCATAAATTCGGCTAATTTTCCGTCATATCCAATTGGGCTTTGGTTTCGTCCTTTGGTGTAGTAGCTGTTAATGGCAAATCGCGGAGCTTTTTCGCTCTTTTGAACCACACTACCATCTGCTGCCAATTTTCGTGTGCGGATACTATTTACCACACCATTGCTAAACATCACGGTAGATTCACGTACACCTTTAGAATTTGGTTTTTCTAAACGTTCGTAAGTAGTAATCAGTTGCCCGCTATCTTTATCAATATTCATACTAAAGTTATGTGTCGTGCCGTCAGTTTCAACTTTGGTTAAAGTGACTGAACCATCAGGAGCATTAGTTATTGTTCCTTGGTCTGAAATGTTATCAAGTACGTTAAGTCGCTCCATCATATCAGGCATGCGTTTATTCATTGCTTCCATCATGATAGCCTCGGCTGCAATCTTAGGATCAATTCCTGGGGTGCTTCGTAAAGTATTGATCACCTCCATATTGATTTTTCCTTCTGCCGTCACGACACTTTGTAGTTCTTTATCCTTAATTTTAATATCGCGTTTTATCTCATTACCATTAGCATCGGTTACGGTTTTGACTTCAATAGGTCCATAATTTTGTACGCTACGTTCACCACCATGCAGAGTGCGAGATTTTGAGGTGTTATCAGCAATAATCTCTCCGTTAGCATTAATGGTGACAGATTTATTTTTCTTACTCCCAAATAATCCGGAGTTTTCCTGATAGCTATAGGTGGTGTTTCCGTTTTCATCTTTTGTTTCGGTGTAGTTGTCTCTATCCTTAAACGCACCACTCATAAATTTGTTAGCTCTCACTTTTTGTGAATGCTGATTTATCCTTTTCTTTGTTTCATCAACTCGTTCAGAGGCAGCACGTTTAAGTGCACCAAACCCAATTTTATCATTAATTGCACCAAGTGCAGGAGCGGCGATTCTAGTAGTGGCATTTTTCGTACCGCTGGCAGCTAAAGTGCCAAGGGTGGTACCGATATTTGTGCTGGAAACACTAGAGGCAAAACGATGCGCAAATTGTGCAATTTGTCCCAGTACGGCCCAGCCAAGTAGAATTACAAACACCAACTGCAAGAACAGTACTCCGGTCCAACTCAGCTGCAAAAGCGCCTCTTTCCATATTCCTTCATTGTTAATTTCATCTAGCGTTCCTAAAGCTTCTCCGACACTATTTTCGATAGCTGTAATTAAAATCATCATAATAATGGTCAGGAATATAAAGTGGAACATTGAGCTTAGGAACGTTTCCCATACTTTAGTAACATATCCTCTGGTTGCTTTGAAAGTATAAGCCCCGATAGCAGCAGGCAACAAAGCACAAGCCACGGCCAGTTGAATTACGGCATCAAGCATTAAGAACGGGAAAATAACCAGTAATACCAAACCCGAAAGCCACATTCCGATTCCAGACAAGATATATCCCGGATGAGGTAAATTAAGCAATGAAAAATGCTCAATAAATATGCCCACACAAATCGCAGATGACCCAGCCACCATCACGTCTAAAATTCGGTCTTGAATAGCCTCCACGGTGCACAGAATGCTAATGCCCATTGATGCAGGTAATCCGCCTTCGTTAACCGCGCCGGTGATATCATACTTATCGGTACATTCGATAGAACTTTGCATTACTAGTTGAGCTAATTTGAAGCCGGTATTGAAAATTGGTTCAAGCGCCATTTTTAGGAAATAGTTAGAATCACTTTTCAGAAATATAAATACAATCAAGAACACAAAAGTCTGATTTAATAGACTTTTTATTAAAGTTGGAGCATCTTTGCTTTCAATCGCGGAAACATGCGCCAAAACCTGCATTGACATCCAAACCGCAAACCCTACCGCAACCAAAATCGCTACCCATGGGGCTAAAGCTTCAAACGAGGCCTGTGCAATATTGCTGGCAGTAAGAAAAGCTGCTCGGAAGAGATTGCAGAACAAACAAACCTTAATTTTTTGTTTCAATACTTTAGGTAAGCAGTCTTTGTCATTATGACCATCATTAGCAGGAGAATCAATATTTCCCGTTACACCGGTTATCTCATTAATATCAGGACGAGATTGCCCACCATTACCGACATCGATTCCCCCAGCACCGGTATTATAACCGCCACCGTTGGCAGTACCGTTTCCTCCCTCAACAGCATTCTGATACATATCAGCAATTTGTTCATCTGGAGTACATACCACACTTGATGCATCATCACCATAAGGGTCAACTGCTACACCGTTTTTTTGTACTTCATAATGTAGGTGAGCTCCGGTGGACCCGCCGGTATTTCCGACAAAACCAATAATTTGTCCCTTCTTAACATGTGTTCCTACGCCGATACCTTCCGCAAAACAAGCCATGTGAGCATAAAGCATGGTTGTACCAGCCGGGCTGTCGGCTTTGAGCTTAATAAGGTTGCCGTAACCGGTACCCTTAGTGGCATTATATTGGTATCTCTGTTCAGTAATCACCCCATCAGCCGCGGCATAAATAGGTGTTCCGGCGGTGGCCGCATAGTCTACCCCTTTGTGCCCAGTTCCTTGGCCGGTAATGGGATGGATTCGGTATCCAAAAGGGTCAGAAACCCTATTAACACTTCCAAGTGGTGATGCATCAACACAAGAAGAACTGGCATCACACTTAGTATCGGTTGAGCATTTACTTTCATCATATTGCTTGTCAGACAATCCGGCGGTTGAGCAAGTTGTGTTAGCATAATTAGTATCGTTAGGTGCAACAGCAGCAATCGATTCTTTGGCAAACATAAACAACCCTGCCGACATTATTAAGCTGTAGCAGATTTGTTTAATTATGTATTTTGCCCTAAGTTTCATTTTGTTTACCTACTATTTTTTGTTGGGCATTTTAGCCGCATTTCCGGATTTAAGTTTATTATATGCACTAACGGCCGCACCACCGATAAATTTTCCGGCCGCCCCCACGCCTTTGCCGACACCTTTTGCAGCGCCGGTAAGTCCACGTCCAGTCTGATGCAAAGCAATATCCCGAGCCAGTCCGGCTGGCTTCATGGCTTTTGAGGTCACCATGCTGGTCATACCAGTCATTTTCTCATGCATTGGAGCCACATCGCCAAATATACGATCTGGGAAAATTTTGTTGACGAGTTGCTGATTTTTTCCCACTAGCTTTATAGCGTATAAAAATGCAATGCAAAATACCAAGAATGTATCACCGGTAACTGAAAACAATTCTGAAACTTCATCTACTTTGTCATCTTTAATATATTGGAACAATTGTTCCACGTCTAAAACTGCATCAATCAAGATGATTGCTAATGTCGCACAAATTGACAACATTGCGTAAGTAGCTGCCGCTTTTAGAATGATACTAAAACAAGCCCCAACTCGCCCGGTTGTTTGCTTAAATGGCCATAAACCGATAGCTATTGGCAGCATTATGATGGCAAATCCGACTTTGAAAGCAATATCAAGCAGATAGTAGCATACAAAAAAGCTCATCAGCATGCCGACTACCCACATTGCTGCGCCGCAAAGCCATAGCCATAAATCAATTATTTTAAATAATTTAAGGCTAATTGCATCAAGAGAGAAACACATAATCCCGTTTCCTATTGCCATATTGGTAGCCATTTTTTTACTGATACCCTCAGTAAAGGCCAAAATCTTATTAAGTACATTGGGGTCAATGATATCTCCGGGTCCATTATACGTATAAGCATTGGTGGCCCCACTATCCGGCGCTGGCAATCCAAGTGTTAGATAGGTATTAGCCAAATCTGCACCTGTAGCAAGTATGGGGTTAATAAAATAGTCAATAATTACGGCGATTCCCGCATCAAGCATTATAAATGCGCCCATTACCTTAAAGGCAAATTTTAAGAGTTCGCCGACCATTTTAGGTCCTTCGGGATTGGTAAACGACGATATTTTGGTAATCACAAAAAATGCCAACCACAACATAGATCCCAGAGTAAGCACAATTTTTCCGGCTTCTTTTGAAACATCATAAGTCATGGCACCGGCAGTCATAAAAGCCTCAAGCAAAACTTTGATGGTCATACAGGCAAAGCAATCATCAAACTCTTCCATATATTCATTCATATCTTTGCAATCTCGAGCCCAAGCATCATTGCTAAAAATGCAACCCATCAGCATTATCAACAATAATGCCGGTAGCATCTTGGCTAGGGAGCAACATATGTTGAAAAATACTTTTTTCATCATTCTCTCCCCGCCCACTTATTAAGTTGTTTATCAATTTCGGCTTTCTTTCTTGCCATTCTTGCCACCCAAGTTTTTTGGTAGCGCTCATTCATTTTTTGTGCCCAAGCCACTTTGCCAAGCGCACTAGCCGCTCCTCCGGTAAACCATCCGGCAATCATTAGCGCCAGACCAAGCAGTTTTTGCTGGAATGCATCACTAATTTTCACATCAACAATCGCAGCCGAGACTTCCTTAGCAATTTTTATGGTCGAAATCACCATAAACGCCAAGAGCAATAGGGCTAAAAATACTCCGCTGCCGCTTTCGGTAGCTTCTTCTGCTCCCTTGCCCTCACCTGGGTTAAACAGTGTCGGATTCTGAATAATAATTTCAAGTAGCGCTTTCATTGCCACAGCAATCATGATAGATATCCCCATCATAAATGCAGCCGACGAAAGGATTGTTTTCACCCCAAAGATAGCCCACTTTTTCTGGAAAGGATAAAATAAGATTAAGATTGGGACCATCACCACTATTACGGCAAACTTAAACACATTATCCACTAGATAGAAGACAAAGCTAAGTTTGATAATCATAAACACCACAAGGAGAATAAGCCCCACAATTATCATTGAGAAAGTGCCGCCTCTTAAGATTCTAAAGGAGATATAGTTACCCACCGAGAGACGTTCATTGAGGGCGCAAATCATGCAGTTCATCATGCGTAAAGGCCCTTCGGGAAATCCTTCAAGTGTAGCTTCATTAGCGCCCGAGGCCGGAAAACACAAGACAGGCTTAGCTACTTTTAGCTCAGCATTAAGCACCATAATTTTGCCATTAGAATTAGGATCAAAAAATTCCTGTCCGACAGTATTTAAGATTTCCGCCCCAAATTCCAAGAAAGCATTATATAGCGGAAAGATAAACGTGTTAAGGACATACAGCGTTCCCGAAGTTGAAGATGCCAAAATACCGCAAAACAGGCAGATAAAAATTTTCTTAAATACCTCATTCCAGACTTCACCGGAGTTTTCAGGCGTTATAGAACTCACAAAACGCATTAAACGGAGCATAAACCAGATTCCAAATCCGACCATTTCAAGCGCCAGAGCCCCCTTGGTGATATCCGAATAAAGCCCCATCGCCATAGTTCCCATGGCTTCATAAAGAGTGGTCAAAATTTTGTCTTGCCAGCAACCGCCTTGCCTTTCTTTTCCTTCTTTGTCCACCCAAGAGATTTCGCCTTTGGTGTGCTCTTCTGCTAGTTGCTCATCGGTTTTGCCTGAGGCATTGACAGGAGCATCTTCACTGCCGCAACCAGTGAGGACAAAAGCAAGCGGAATGAGGATGACAAGCATCCTCAAAATTTTGCCTATGTTAGACCAGTTCCACCACATTGTTTTTCTCACTCTTGCGACCTTGGTCCCGCGTTTTCTACCCCACCATTAGCAAATCCTCTAGTGATATTGAGTAAACTATCCATACCATGTTCATGCGCCATATCCCAATTTACAGTACCTTCGTCTCTCATACTATTGGCCGCATATTTATATTTTTCATGCGCCATTGCATGTACATAAGAGGATCTTTGTGCTCTGTCGGCACGACTTCTAAAATCTTTAGCTTGTGCATCAGCTAATTGATATTTTCCTTCCGCTTGACTATATTCCGCATGTGCGGCATTTTTTTGTTCCAATGTTGTCGCAGAATTTATTTTAGCTTGTGCTATCGCCATGTCTTGCATAGCTTGATTTCTTTCATTTATAGCCTGAGCCATATTATCAAGGTTTTGTTGATAACTATCTATGCTAGATTGATATTCATTGGCCTCGCGTTGTGCTAATTTGTCACATTCTTCCGCAGAACTAGGTTGCTGATTTTGAAATTGTTCATCATATTTTTCTTGTGCTTCTTCATGGGCATATTTCTTGTGAGTTCCATCGTATGCACTTCCTCTAGCATTAGATGAACCACCTCTCTGATTATTAGCCGTAGCATCTGCATAAGAATTGGCTTTAGTATTGTTAGAGCTTGTGCTTGTTTGGCTATTCGTTTCCGCATTTGTGTTTTCAGTATTTGCATTCGGATTAGCGTTCTCAGCTCCGCTATTTGTGTTCTCGTTTCCGCTGTTGGTATTGGTGTTGCTATTTTCAGCAGCAGTATTACTATCATTGGTTGCCGGAGTGCTGTTTTGAGCTTGGCTTGAGGCGTCATTACCTCCGCCATAAATTCCGGCATTTTCTTTGTCGATTCGGGCTTGTCCTCGTTCTGTGTTTGCTTGGCCTTTATTGTACAGATTTTCGCCTTGTTTTACCCAGTCGGCTCCCTTTTGCATTCCGGCTGCCATTGCCAAGTTACCGGCGATTCCCTGCGCCGCACCGGTTGCTTTTTGTGTCTGTCCAAACCTTTTGGTCACTACCCCGGCAAGTTTGCGCGTACTCTTAAACGGATGGGTCACAAAATTTGCCGCAGTATCAAGAGCCGCGTTTCCAGCTTGCTTAGCTTTCGCCATAACTGGAGCCGCCGCGGCTTTACCCACCTTGGTAGCACTATTGACCGCACCACTGGTGGCCAAACCACCGAGCTTAGCCCCGATATCAATACCGCCGCCGCCGGCCATACTTCCGGCCAATTGAGCGGTTTTACCCGAGAACTTAAAGCCAAAGAAACAGCAACATAAAATAATTAGAAAGCCCGCCCCATTGATATCCAAGATTTGTTTGGAGTCGCTAATATTTCCCCCGCTTAAAGCATCTTCCAGATTTTCAAGTCCACCGGTTGCAAGAGATGCTTTAATCAATTGAGTATTAATACTAACCACAACCCCCATAAAGATGAAGGTGAAGAAAATATTCATAAACATATTAAAGCCTTTGCTGGTATATCCCCCAGTCATTTTGAATGGCCAGCAAGCAATAAAGAAAGTCATCAGGGCGCCGAGCACTCCCAACATCACCACGGAATCAATTAAGTAAAAACCAAAAGCCAGCGTCAACAATAAAGCGCAAAGATAAATTGCCAACCCGGAAAACACCATGCTGAAATCCCAAATACCAAATGCGCCGGATGCCTCATTTCTGCCCACACACATAATCGATGAGCCGGCCGCTTGTGCAAAAGCAATTTCAGCTTGCACACCTTTAATAAAACATTCCATTGTAGCATATAATTCGTTAGGCAATACTTTGTCTGCACTTGTTCCAAGTCCAGCTGTATTGGTCTTACATTCATTAAGCGATTGTCCGGCAGTAAACAACATCGCTCCCCCGAAGTCCAAAGCCGTCGAAAGTAAGGGATTAATTACATAGTAGTAGATGGTGTCTTTGTTCATCAATAACAAAAAGGCTACCAAAAATTTGAAAGAGTTACCAAGCAGACCGGTAATAAATTTGGGCGCGTCTTGTTTGGTTAAGGAGCTCACATGCCCAAGTACCGAAAATGCAATGGCAATGGCAAATGCTAATGACATCACAATCCTAATAGGATCTTTGGTCGCATCAAATGCTTGCCGAGATATGGTTTGCACTGCTTGATAAAGGGATTGAAATAAGGGACAAAAGAGGCATGATTTAGCCTCGCGGAGTTTGACTTGTAGTGGGATGCATCCCTTCATAATCCCATGCTGCGCTTCGCAATCTTCAACTTCTCCATCGCATTTCCAACATACACAAAATTTAGAATCCCAAATCCAGCCGTCGTCCACACCTTCAGCACGTGTATAGCCGGTCGGACAGTCACCAGTTGCTGGACAGTCAATTTCCGTATACCCGGCTAAAGCGACCTCAGGCGCTAAAGCCAGCCACAATCCGCCAATCAGGGCACAGAAGAACTTGTTAATTTTGCTCATGGTTATTCTCCTTGCTTTTTAGCGGATTCCCCAAAATCTTGAAAGCCGCAATGAAGACGATTCCCACCACCAAAATTGCCACAATTAAGGTCCCCTTATGAGCAATCAAGGCAAATATATTAAATTTATAAGCCAAGATAATCATCAGCAACATTATAAGATTGGCAAGAAATGTTTTCATTGTTTGTACTCTTTCTGGTTCATTACAATTATTCTACCACAAAAAAACGATATTTAGTGTTACAGTTTATTGATTTTTTTTAGCGAAAATTCCCAAATTCAATATAATTGAGCACCGCTCCAATCACACTCCGATTCTTAAATACATTTGATTGTGAATTGGAAATCTCAATAAAATCTTCTCCTCCGGTTAGTTTCGCATCATCTTTACTTAAGAGTAGCTTGCGGATTCTCTCAGGCAGTAACATTGCGATTCCTTTGCAGCTAGGCTTACAATAAATAATTCCTACTTTTACATTTTTAGGAAACGGTGGAATTTTAGCCACACTTTCTGGAGAAAGTTCTTCGCTCATTGGACCGCAAATCCAACGCATTAAAGCATTTTTGCTTAATGCATCAATAAATCTTGAACCCTGATTAGGTGGGCAAACTTCGACAATGTTGCCAATTTTTAGTTTTTGTTGCCACGGGGCTTTGATACTAAATAATTTGCGCAGCAAAATTGCCCCTACGCCTGAGGTCACAAAAGACACCTCTTTAGTGTCTTCCAAGTTGTTTAATAAGAATATAAGCTGCCGAATATGTGATTCGATATCGCATTGCATCGAAGGATAATTAACGGCTGCTGCCAAGTATCCGCGTTTCAGAGCTTTGCGCCATACAGGCTTAAACACATTTTTGTTTTCGCCAAATCCATGTAGCATCACAATCATAGGTCCGTCCTGACGCGGCAATTCATAAATATCAATATAGTTGATAAAAGCCTTCCGGCATTCTTCAAAAGTTCCCTTATGGCGTACAATATCCCAAGCATCAAGCAAGCGATAAGTTTTAGATACGCAGTTTCTTTGGATTCGCCATTTCTGATAAAAAAATACATCAGCCCAAAACTGGCTTCCTCCAAATGTAAAAAAACTAAATCTCATCGTTACCTCATACTCATGTTATATATAGAACAATTTTACCGGCCGATTCCACTCTGATTTGGAATCGCTGTAAGGGTTACACAGGCGTCATCAGCACCATCAGATTCGATAAGAATCTGGATTGCCCGATTATCGCGCACATATGTCATTTGACTGATTCGCGCTCTTACGGTTGCCACTTCAATCCATTTTAATTTAGGCATTTCAGATACATAGAAATCATAGATTCGACTTGCATTATAAGGGCAATCAAAAGCCAAGCTACCAATCCAGTTGTCGCCGCTGCCCAGAGCTTTTGTTTGTTCCAAATCCACATAAGCTTTTTCAGGGAAGGGAACATCAGGAAAATTAGCAAACGCGGGAGGAATTTCGTTGCCATCGACTCCCTTAAGAATAGGTTTGTCCGAAGCGCAAGCTGTTAAAACCAACAGCAAGATAAATGATAATATATTGTTTTTTAACATAATTAGTGCCTTGTTCGTAATTTAGATACAAATTTCTACTATAATAATAACTCTAATAAGGTTAAAATTTAGGAAACAACCTGAGGATAAAACTCGTTAAAAAATGTGATAATTTTTTAACGATAAAACAATATATTAAAAAAAATGTGAAAAAAAATAAAAAAAGTTTCAAAAAATGTGTTGACAACGGGAAAGAGATGGCATATAAACCGCTTTGTCGCCGCGATGAGGTGAGTTTGAAAAGACGAGCAGAGCGGTGGGTTATAAAGAAAAAGTGAATAAGAGATATAAGAGGATACGCAGACGGTAGTATCGAATAAAAAGATATAAAGTCTGATGTATTTATGTGAGGAACCAAAAAATTCTTTATGAGTAGATATATTAGGCAGGATTAAATTTAAGATGAGAGTTTGATCCTGGCTCAGAACGAACGCTGGCGGCAGGCTTAACACATGCAAGTTGAACGGGATTAATTTAGTGCTTGCACTAAATTATGAGAGTAGCGCACGGGTGAGTAATACATGGGAACCTATCCTGAAGTGGGGGACAACAGTTGGAAACGACTGCTAATACCGCATAATCCCTGAGGGGGAAAGATTTATCGCTTTAGGCAGGGCCCATGGCAGATTAGGTAGTTGGTGTGGTAACGGCACACCAAGCCGACGATCTGTAGCTGGTCTGAGAGGACGATCAGCCACACTGGAACTGAGACACGGTCCAGACTCCTACGGGAGGCAGCAGTGAGGAATATTGGGCAATGGGGGCAACCCTGACCCAGCCATGCCGCGTGAGTGAAGAAGGTTTTCGGATTGTAAAGCTCTTTCGGATGTGACGATGATGACGGTAACATCTAAAGAAGCCCCGGCAAACTTCGTGCCAGCAGCCGCGGTAATACGAAGGGGGCAAGCGTTGTTCGGAATTACTGGGCGTAAAGGGTGTGTAGGCGGTTATGTAAGATAGCTGTGAAATGCCGGGGCTCAACCTCGGAATTGCCGTTATAACTATGTAACTAGAATAATGGAGAGGATATCGGAATACCCAGTGTAGAGGTGAAATTCGTAGATATTGGGTAGAACACCAGTGGCGAAGGCGGGTATCTGGCCATTTATTGACGCTGAGGCACGAAAGCATGGGGATCAAACAGGATTAGATACCCTGGTAGTCCATGCTGTAAACGATGAATGCT
>CALXTR010000008.1 GCA_944391475.1 uncultured Alphaproteobacteria bacterium
GGCTTCCCGTTTTGATCCACTGCGGTAGTACAAAGTGGTTCATCGCGTTGAAATTCCAAATCTGCATTTTGCCAATCTGGCAAGAAGGTCGTTCCGGCCCACACCGAGCCAGTCACGAAATATACTAAATTAGCGGTTGCCGCTAGTAATAGATATTTATTTGCCATAATTTACCTCATAAAAATATCTGCACCTCTTATTATTATACTCTTATGATACAGATAAGTAAAGGTGGTTGTTGAAAAAAAATTATATGAATATACAATAAGTTATTTTGCCATACGGATTAGCCCTGCAAATTTACCCTGAATTTTGACACGTGAGGCATCATATCTTTGTACCGGATATTCATCATTGCAAGGCACTAACAAAATGTCTGAACCCTGTCTTTTAAATATTTTTAAGGTAGCTTCGTTATCATCAACTAAAGCCACCACAATATTTCCCTCGTCGGCATAATCACACTTGCTGATGATAACGGTATCCCCGTCTAAAATTCCGGCTCCGACCATAGATTCGCCTTCCACTTTTAAGGCATAGTGAGAACCTTTGCTTACCATATTAAATGGCACATAAATACTTTCGGTTTCATCTGCAATAGCCTCGATTGGTTGCCCTGCTGCAATTTTGCCATATAGTGGAATAGGAACCATGCCATTTAAGATAGCTTGCTCACGTTTGTGCTCTTCCTCAATGATTGAGCTGGGTTTTAGTTTGGGCAATCTCACCACTTCAAGCGCACGTGCTTTGTGGGGAATTTTCTTTAAAAAATTGCGTTCGACTAAGGATTCAATCATGCTGTGAATTCCAGATTTTGATTTAAGTCCTACCGCTTCTTTCATTTCATCAAAAGAGGGCGGACAACCGGTTTCTTTACAAACTTTATTAATAAACATCAATAGTTTATATTGTTTTTGGGTCAGCATATTATCCTCAAATCAAAAATTATTACTATCTTTGTTCTATTTTAGTTCGCATTGAGTGTCAAGAAAAAATCATCACAAATTTTCCGAGTTAATTAGGCAAACAAAAAAAACTCTCCTTTGTGTCAGGAGAGTTTTTAAAGATGTTTTTGTTTGATTATCTTTCGCTACGTTTGCTGTTAGCCGCCAAATATAAATTGTTTGCGGCTTGCTTTTGGCGAAAATCACTTTTCTTCTGAGCAATTTTGAGTTTGACCTTTTTGTTGTTAGATAAACGAATTTTCTTTACCGTACCATTTTTGTTAGGTGTATCTTTCGCCGACAAAACTTTATCTGAGCTAACATCAATAGTTTCGAGCTGTTGGTTTTGCTCTTTTACTTTATTGGCTTTTACAGATTTTGGTTCAGCATTCGCTTTAGATTTACCTTTCACAATAACCGGTTTACCAGATTCTTGCACTTTTGCTTTTGAAGACATTTGCACTTTTCTGGTGTCAATTTCAATACGTTTCTTTTCCATAGGTTCTTCCATATGGAACTCTTGGGGTTGCTGAGCAATCTGTTTTTCGTTATTGGAACTTGGGGTATTGGCCATGACTTTAGGTTTAGTTACAGAGTCTTTTTTTGCTTCTAAAGAAGCTACTTTATCTTCTTTGAAGGAGCTGATATTGGCATTGGCCTGTGCCAACAACTTTTCATCTACAGGTATAGTTACCTGCTCATCTTGCTTTTTGGCAAAGAAAGCCTCAAACAATTTTGCGGCAGTCTGTCGAATAGATTTTTCTTTACCTGATTTAGCTTGTGGTTTTTTGACCATAGCATATAGGTCGGCACTAATTTTATGCTCGGCATCAGAATTGAGTTTGTTCACCGTTGTATTATCAGCTAACAGTACCCCAACAGGAGTTTTAGCTACAATCTCATTAGACATATCCGTTTTGCGGGCCAAGATTTCCGCCTGAGCATTAAAATATGTGCTGATATCCTGAGCCAATCCGTTTTCTTTTTGATATCTGAGCTTGTATCCCCAGTGTTTTGCCTTGAAGTCGGATACGCGCTTATAGACGTCCAACGGGCTGACTGATGACTTGTTATTCTTCAGAGCTTCTAACTTAGCATTCATAATTTGTTGTTTGATGATGTTAAACGCTTTTCCGGGAGATTGGGTTGAAGTTGACATCACTTGAGCAGAAAGCAAAAAGTTTTCTGGGTTGGCATAATTCTCGGGAGTAATCTCGGGAAAATCGGCAAAAGTTTTATGCAGTTTTTGGAACACAGGCTTATAATGGGTTTCAAACATAAAGCCAAATTTAAGTCTTGAAAATTTCTCGGCTTGTTCACCCTCACACAAATCACAATATACCTGATAAAAATAATCAGTTTTAGCTTTTCTGGCTACAATTTTTCCGCTTTCAGGATCCACTCCGGCAGCTTTTGCCAGTTCCGGAAAATCTTTTCGACAGTATTTTACCAGTTCATAAATTGTGTTGTTGAGGTTGAATTGATACTCACCCAAATATTGAGCATTTTTAATGCTGGTCGCGCCATAGTTTAAGATAGTAGGATTATTGCCCGATTCAAAGGTATGAACGACATCCTCAGGTCTTGCCGTGTTAAAATCGATATACACGCCATTGTAATACCCTCCGCTCTTAATACTTTCGAGTTGGGCTAAGGGCATATAGTCTTTTGAACCGGAAAAGTAAGTATTTCCGGAAATTTTAATTTCGTGGGGCAAGCGCCTTTGCACAAAAGCCGGATTGCTTTTTGCGTTAGTACCGGATTCTTTAAGATTGCTCGCATTAATTTTGCTTGCAAAAGTAAAACCAGACAGCAAAGCCATTCCGATAAAAGCTTTGCGCAATGTTCCGGTATGATTTAGTGTAAACACCTTCAATTTATTTTTAACAGCGGCTTTTTTTTCCTCAATTTTCTTTTCTAACAATTTTTGTTGTTGCTTAATTTGTAGATATCTAAATTGCCGCTTTAAAAAACTTAATTTCTCTTTCTTATCCATCTTTTTGTCCATATCTTAACAAAATCTTCTAATCCCTTTATATTCTGAGATAATGTACCATATTTTTTTTAGTGAATCAAGACCACGCGTGCATTTTTTTAAGAATTTTGTTGAAAAAAAAACTAGGCTGGCTATACTAACACTATTGTTGGTGCAATATTGGTAAAATAGTTGATGTTTTTCAATGCTTAAACCAATGTTTGATGCCTAGTTCCAAGAAAAGGATATTCATTTTGAACCGCTCCTCTGATGACCAAATAAAAGTTTCCCCACAGCGTAGTTTTTTATCTTTTCTAAAACAAATTGTGCGTTTTGGGCTGATGTTTGTCGTTGTTGCCGGAGGCTATCTTTTAGTTGCCGATTTAGGGTATAAGCCAGAAAATGCAGTTGTGTATCAGCAAGAAGTTTCACTGTTGCCACTTTCTGAAGATGAACTGGAAATCACACAGGTCAGTAACCAACAAAATGAAATCATTGAGACTGAAGAAGTGGCGGAAGATGTAAAAGTCATTGATAGTGCCAAGCTTGATGTGGAGTTAATTGAACAAACACTAAAAAAGACGACTGCAGAGATATCCAAGCACGCCGAGCAATCTATCATTAAGGTATATCCGAATGCTAACGGAATATTACTTAATCCGCAATCAGATGAGCCTAAAGAGAAGACAGCCGTAGATATAAAAATTTCTGACAATCTACCGCTTCCGCCGGAATATGCCGCGCTTGATAGTATGGATACAGATGATATTGAAGCTACTTATGAAGAAGATTTGCCAGAAGGTGAATACCAAGAGGAAATAGGGCCACAACCCAAAGGATATCATGTTTATCACGGACATAAAAAACTCCGCGATATGGAAATTGATATTAGCCATAAACCTCCGTATTTTGGAGATAAACCTGTAATTGCTATTGTGATTGATGATATGGGTATTAGCCATGCTCGCACCCGAGATATAAGTTCGTTAAAAGCCCCCATAACGTCGTCTTTTCTAACCTATGGTACTAAGCTTGAAGCCCAAATCGAGGCTGCAAGGGCTGCCGGACACGAAATCATTGCTCATGTTCCGATGCAAGCCAAAAGTAATGTCGATGTCGCCCCAGATGTTCTCACGATTAAAATGACACCAGAAGAAATAAGTCGCAATTTTACGGCCATGTTGGGCAAGTTCCAAGACATTAAGGGGGTAAATAACCATATGGGGAGTTTGTTTACCGAACACGCTGATAAACTTGCTCCGGTAATGGAAATATTGGGTCGCCGCGGTTTGTATTTTTTAGATTC
This sequence comes from uncultured Alphaproteobacteria bacterium, assembly GCA_944391475.1. GTDB lineage: Bacteria > Pseudomonadota > Alphaproteobacteria > RF32 > CAG-239 > MGBC133411. The sequence continues at coordinate 4,226 of CALXTR010000008.1, forward strand.
AAAAACTTCACCAAAGTCAGTTGGGCGTCAAGTCGCAGGCCAGTACAATGTTGCATATGCGCATCGTCATGTCTTTTTGGATAATGTTAATGAAGTTGAATATGTAAACAAGCAGTTAGCTTTAACCGAACGTATTGCTCGTCGCAATGGGTACGCGGTTGCCATCGGACACCCCAAAAGCGCCACCTATCAGGCGCTCAAGGCATGGCTCCCCGGCTTAAAAGCCAAGCAAATTAGGCTTTTGCCGCTAAGCGAAGTGGTCAAAGTGCTAAACCCTAAGCTGGCGAATGACAATCTTCAGGCAAAAACTACACAGGCTTCCATGGAAAATCTAGAAACCAGCCCTAAACCCGCTCCCGCTCAGCAATAAGCGCTTAAGCTTTTTTGATAAATGTTTCCACATCTCCAGGATAAGTCACGTCCCACAGCAAGCATTTGTCTTTAGTTTCAACTTTGGTGGTAAAGTCTTCATATTGCGGGAAGATAACTCTTGTTGCAGCTTCTTCAGGAATAATATCGGCCTTTGAAAACAGTTCTTTGCTCCACAAAACCGGATTTGACTTCACTCCCTTGAAACTGCTGACCAACAACTGCGGTCCGCCTTCGGGTTTAAAGTTTTTAATCATCTTATCCAAAAATTTATCGGTAATATTTGGCATATCTGCAGGCAAAATGAGTGCACCTTTACAATTTGAGGGCAGGGAGTTGAGCCCCAGCATAATCGAAGTCTTAATTCCGGAACGATACGCCGGATTGTATAAGATGTTAACGTCGATATCTTCTAACGCCGCCTCAATTTCTTCGTTTTGGTAGCCAGTAATCACGTATACGGGCTTGGCTTTGGAACGAACAGCTGCATGTACAGCTTTTAAAAACATGGGTTCTCCGTCAAGCTCAGCCAAAAGTTTGTTCCCTCCGGCTCTGCGGCTGCTTCCTGCTGCTAGTACGATTGCCGCCACATCGGGAGAATTTTTACTTTGGTCATGGCTACCATTGCCGCTCAGACGGGCTTGTTCACGAATACTCAAAGTCATTCCGCTGGCAAGTGTCGGACTGTGAGGATGCTTAAACTCAAAACTCAAGAGTTTTTCACTCACAATAACTTGCAAAATCAGCCTTTGAAGTAATGGGCTTTCAATCTCGGCATAGTCATAAGGCAGGCAAACAATTTTCTTATCTCGTTTGGTGGCAATAATAAAATCCGAAATTCCGATTTGAGGGATATTAGCGCAGACAATTTCATCAACAAAGCTCACGAGAGCCGAACGCATTACATCATATTTTGAACCACTACGTAACCCCGGAACAATAAATATTAAATCGTTTGGTTGGTTGACCGCATAGCTCAATGTATCGGCAATCCCCTGAATGTGGTGATTAGAACTATATTCGGTTGAGAAATCAATTGATAGGTTTCCAAAATCATCAATTAGTTTTTGTACAGTTGCGGTAAAGCGAGCGCTTTCTTCTTCATTATTATAAAAGTGGGTGTAGATAAGCGCGGCCCGATGTGACTTGTGAGGAGTAATCTGCAACAACGAACTATTACCCGATAAGCTGTATAATATTTTATCAATTTCACTTTGCGGAATGATTGGATATTCGGTTTGGAGCTGAGCAATTATTTCACCAGCCTTCACATCTTGAAATGGTTCGATGGTGTTAAGAATGGCAAAATCAGAAAAACGGTTAAATTTCGCGGTTCTATCTTCCAAACATTCGAAAATACCATCTTTGGCCGCTACAATTTTTGCAATTCCGTCATCGCCGATAGAATAAGCAGTATCTTCACCACATAGTTTAGCGCAGAGCTGTCGCAAAGCAATTTGGAAACTGACATCATGAACTTCCTCTTCAGCTCCGAAGATACGGCGGATACCGGCTTTTTTTAGGTCTTCAATATCTTGAGTATCAAGTTTTTTACCCTTAGGAAGCATACGATTAGGCAAACTAATCTCATTAAACAGGCGTATTCCCTGAGCTTTGTTAATATTATATTCTGCGCACTTCATATTTAGTTAGCATCCACATTAAACAAACATAACACAGTTTAACAAAAATAAATAAAACCAAAAGCAAAATTTTCAGGTTGTTTAATTATACAAGAATTGGTTCGCCCAAAAATAAGTCAACATCAAAGACAAGCCAATCAATATAAACAGTACTTCATACCAGCGTATAGGAGAAAATTTTAGTTCTCCGTTATTGAGGCGAGCATTATTAAAGTTAACGGCTTTCTGCGCCGGAATAAGACTAAGCGCGCTTGCAATTAGGATACCGGCCAAAATCGCAGCCTCACCGGAGCTGAGACTATCGTAGTTTTTAGGTTCTTGGGCCAGATTGATAAAGATATAGGTCATTGCCGCCAGTCCGGCCGGAAAACGTGGTAGATAGCGCAACTTGGCTGCCGAACGATAGATTTGGTTAAACAGCGGATAGATAAATAATAAGTTATTGAGGCTCCTTAAGAATGGGGATATACGAGCATGTTGACATAGTTTTACCGCATGCCATTGACGATAACTCCAGTATATATCATAAAAACCGCCGCTTAAAATTGAGCAAAACACTAACCGAAACAGCGATACTGAATAATACTCTACCGGAGCTTCCGGATTATAGTTAGCGTTCTTTTGGCGATATGAGGCATAGTCGGCATCAGCCTTAAAAGCACACACTAAAAACGGCAGCGCAATCAGAATATAAGACACATAAAACAGTTGATTGTGCCATTGCAAAATTGCTCCAAGCCAACACAAGCAAGAAAATGTCAGCATCAAGGCTCCCTGCGGCACCATCCCGCGATAAAAATATATCGCAGGTCCTAAAAATAGAGCTTTTAGATTGAAATTGCGCCAAAAATTCATATCAACACCTTAGCTGTGAGGATATATATTTTTTCCGATTCGGCAAGCTTTATTTTTCCATCTGTGCAGAAGAGCGAAATTTTTGCTGATGAGTGAGCTGAAAATTTCCTTCCATTTGCCGCACCGTGCCAGGATTAAGCTCCAACACATGAGCCACAAAATCCAAATTTTGCCCCATTGCTTGCGCTGCTTTTGCAAAACTGATTTGGTGGTTCACACTGGCCTGTACTTCACTCGCTAGGTTAAGCATAGCCTTGGTGTCAGCCTGCAAAATATCAGCGGCAATTTTCCAACTTACTAGCCATTCGTGAGGATAACGATAATCATATTCCATATCGCGCCCGTCTTCAGACAAGACTGCGCCATCTCGCTTACCAAAACGGGGCAGGGCTTCAAACAGAGGCATCTTTAGATAAGATTGCGCTTCGCTGTTTTGCTCATGCTGATTTTCCAAACTTTGGGAGTGGAGTTTGCTGAGTAGATTTTCGCTTACTTCCAAGCGATAACAATAAGGTGTTACCGCCCACACTTGCCCATATCCGTTCCAAATATTGATAGCATAGTTATCATCACGCACTGCCGACATATCAAGCGGTTGCATGAGCGAGGTATCAATCGGATTATCATAAATCCCGAGATTGCCGAGTTCTTCAAAACTCTCGCGTTTAACGGTGTTGCGGCTGATGATGTTAATGTCAGTAGTGTGATAAGGCAAATTATCCTCGCCTTTGATGACATCATCTTTGAGCCCGATAAGGCGCTCTTGTTCAGCAATGTCGAGTTGGTTAAATTCTTCCTCACTGATACGTTCTGATAATCCGCCTAGTGCCCCGACGCCTTCGCGCCGAGCGGTTTTGGCGTTTTTTCGTTCAATTAAGCCCAGATAAATATTACCAAGTTTTTCCTGAAAGTTTTTCCCGTCCTGAATTTTTCCGGCATAAAGAGTTACATTAGCCCCGCTGTTATAGATGAGGCGGCGATTTTCTTCCACACTTAAAATCTCAGCTCTTTTTTCTCCTTTCGGAGCATTTCTAAGAGCCTCCAGCAGTTCTGATTTGGATAGATAAGTTTTCATATCCGATTCCTTTTGCTCACTTTAAGACAGCATAAAATTTTTTTATTTTATTCGCAAGGAACGGGGGCAAAATTTCCACCGCCAAAAAAAGAGATGACTTTTAAAATTTTTTTATTATAATGATGCAAGTTTTTGTTAAAGAAAGATAGATATTTTCGTGAAAAAGATAATAAGCATTTCTAAAGCCGGACAACTGCTCAAAAGCGATGCCACGGTGATGATTGGCGGTTTTTTGCGCTGCGGCTCACCTTATCGGATTATTGATGAAATCCTCAAAAACAATATCAGCAATTTGACACTGATTGCTAATGATACTTGCACTCCTGATTATGATAGAGGCAAGTTAGTTGTCAACAAGCGTCTCAAAAAAGCAATTGTCACTCATATTGGTACCAATCCCGAAACCGGTCGCCAACTGCACGATGGCGAACTAGAGGTGGAACTAGTTCCAATGGGCACTTTGGTAGAGCGGATTAGAGCCGGCGGAGCTGGTTTGGGTGGAGTTTTGACCCCAACCGGAGTAGGCACGGTTGTTGAAGATGGTAAAAAGGTCATAGAGATTGATGGCAAAAAATATTTGTATGAAAAGCCTCTCAAAGCCGACTTCGCTATTATTTATGGTACCAAGGCCGACAAGTTTGGCAATGTCTTCTTAAGCGGCACCACCCGCAACTTCAATACGGTTATGGCCACAGCCGCCGATGTCGTGATTGTTGAGGCCGATGAATTAAGCGATGAGCCGTTAAATCCCGATGAGATAACCATTCCGGGGATTTTTGTGGACTATGTAGCAGTATAAAGGAACAAAAGATGGAATTAAGCAAAGAGCAAAGCCGAGAGATTATTGCCCGCCGCATTGCCAAAGAGTTTAACGAAGGCGATTACATTACATTAGGAATTGGCCTGCCTACCGAGGTCGCCAATTATATTCCGGCTAACCTGCACGTTATCTTCCAGTCTGAAAATGGGATGTTGGGCTTGGGACATCGCGATTTAACTCGCCCCGAAAATCCCAAGGTCATTAATGCCGGTGGCATGGCGGTTACAACCAAACCCGGAGCTGCCTTTTTTGATACTCAGATGTCTTTTACCATTATTCGCGGTGGACATATTGATGCCACGGTTTTGGGAGCTTTAGAGGTTGATGAGGAAGGAAATTTAGCCAATTGGATGGTCCCCGGAGTATTTGTTCCCGGCATGGGCGGCGCCATGGATTTGGTGGTTGGTGCTAAAAGAGTTATCATAGCTATGGAGCATACCAATAAAGGCAAACCGCGAATACTCAAGCGTTGTACTTTACCGTTGACTGCGGCCAAAGAGGTAGATTTGATTGTGACCGAACGTGCCGTAATTGAGGTGACACCTGAGGGCTTGGTCTTAAAAGAAATCAATCCGCTGTTTTCGCTGGAAGATGTCATCAATTCGACCGACGCCAAATTAATTATCCCCGACAATTTGCAGCAAGCTGCCGTATAAGTTGAGATTATCCCAAGCAAAAAGCTCTCTGTGGTTAAGACAGAGAGCTTTCGGCTACAATAGCGTTTTTTTCATCAGCTCCGGAGTATATAGAGCGACATTGTAAATGTCCTCCATATAGCTCTTTGGCTTAGAAATTTCACAGCCGTTACTTGGGCTGAGAAACTTGTAAGCCGCACCCTGAGAGGATCTTTTGGCCGGAAACACCGTTCTCTCAATTGCGGGTAGTTTGACTTCTGAAAAGAAGCGACGCCGTGCAATATCAATATACGTATTTGTTCCCACCAAAGATGCTCCCAAGCGGAGCTCCGTTCCCGAGCGCGTGCACTCTTTAATAATGCACCAGCTCAGCTTTCTGTTCTTGGGGATGTTGTAATATCTCCGCAAAAAGCAGAAAGAATTGAAATAAATTTTTGTTTTCATAATTTAAAAATTATACAGTAGCACCAAACATTATACGCCAAAATCCCCACCTTGTCAAATCATTTTCCAAAATAGACATAATTTTAATTTGTTGACATAAAAAGTTTGCCGCGATATAATTATATTAACGTATTTTGAGGAGAACTCCCATGGCCAAAAAAGAGAAAATCAAACGCAAACTCAAAGACCTCGCGCTCGATACGCGGATTTTAGCCACTTTTGCGCTACTGGAGTTTTGCCATACTAATGTTGCCAATGTCAGCAAAGACGACTTCAACGAACTCTATCAAAAGGTCAACGACATCAACGATAAGATGTTTGAAGATGAAAAAGCTTTTGAGTTGGCTACCAAGTTTGAAACCGACCAAATCAATTCGGTTGAGGATATCAAAGAGCGCATGCAGCGCAACCGCGTGCTCAACACCTACAAGCAGTTTGGCTATTTTGGGCTTTGCAGCGGCAAGGAGCGGGAGCACCTTCCCGAAGCGCCTGAAGTTTTATCTACCATCATGTACGAGGCCGGCATTAAGAATGCCGATGAAATCTCGGTTGCCATTGTCAAACAGGAGTTGAACGATGAGCAGGCCGATAAGTTGTATAATGACCTTAACGCGCGCCGCGGCAGTCTCAAAAAACAACTCGCTGCCGATTTTCAAACCTATAAAGATACTAATGCTGTCAACCCGCTGATAGAAGATGTTGCCGCCGATATTAGCGAATATACCTTTGATAAAAACAAGACCCTTACTTATGGCTACGATATCCGCAAAGAGCAGTTAAAGTTTCGAGCAGCCTTGCGCGATAGCTTTAATAATGGTTGCAAGCCGGAGTTCTTAAAACTATGCGGGCAAATGCTAACTGCCGGTAAGAATATTAGTCGCCAAGCCCCGATTGAAGATAGTTACCAAAAGTTCAAAACTCAGATTGCCGCGGCCTATGGTGAAGATGCTATTGATAAGATATTAAATGTAAGTCAGGATAATGGTGCAGACAAGGAAAAGAACCGCAAGGCGGCTTATGCCGAAAAATCTTCCGAGTTGTATAACAAGACCATGGCGGCGATATTGTCACAAAAATGGGAATATAATCAGCGCAATAACATCCGCGATTGCGATTATAAAACCTATGTCAAAACCATTGAAGACCGCTATATTCCGGATTTGTGCCGTGGGTTTAATAATGTTGATGTCTTAGCCTTTCAAGATGCTGAGGATAGTAGGGCGGCAATGAGTAGGGCGGCCGAGTTGCGTTTGAACCGCGAAAAGCATGATGAAACCGCCGAACAGCAAATTGTTTCGGTTCATCATCAAATCCCCATTTCCACCATTTACGATGTCTATGATGCCATTAAGCCTACAACCACACCGGAAAAGAAACAAGCCGAGTGCGATGCCATGGTTAATGTTTTCAGCAATATGATATTTGTCATTGGTCGTGAGAAGCATCAGTCCTTAGAGCCGACCAACAATCAGATTAAGATTGCGCGAACAGCCGATGCCACCATGTTTGCCGCCGAGGTCAATCCCCAAGCCATGAAAGGTATTATGCACAAACTTCCCTCAACCTTGCGTGATGGTATCAATAAATATGTTAAAATTGGTGATGATAATAAGAAAATCGGCATCAGCGTCAATATGATGTTCCCCGAACCCGAGCAAATTTCCAATTTGCGCAAGACCTTGGAGCAAAGCAACCATGTTAGCTTGCTAAGTAAGATTGAGCGTTATCATGGATAGTGAGATATTTTTGATGATTTAGGGAAAATCAGTCCAGATAATTTTCATAAAAAAAGAGGTGTGATAGCACACCTCTTTTTTTTGTAACTTACATCTAAGTTCCAACGATTAACGTTTAGAGAACTGGTAAGAACGACGAGCTTTAGCCTTACCATATTTCTTACGTTCAACCACACGGTCATCACGAGTAAGGAAACCAGCCTTTTTGAGTACAGAACGGAGTTCAGGATCATACTCGTTCAAAGCTTTAGCGATACCATGGGTGATAGCGCCAGCCTGACCGGACAAACCGCCGCCCTTAACGGTGCAAACAACATCAAATTCATTTTCGCGGTTAGCAACAACGAAAGGCTGATTGATAATCATTTTGAGCACCGGACGAGCAAAATAAGCGTCCATAGATTTTTCATTAATGGTCACATTACCTTTACCGGGCATAACCCAAACACGAGCGACAGCATCTTTTCTCTTACCGGTAGCATAAGAGCGGCCTTGTTTGTCGCGGTTAGGTTTGCGAACTTTAACCTCGGCAGATTTGGTAGCAGATTTAATATCCTGCAAAGATTCGATTTTATCAGCCATTATAAAGCGCTCCTTTTATTTTTGGGGTTCTTAGCAGCAATATCCAAAATCTCAGGGTTCTGAGCTGTATGAGGATGCTCACTACCAGCATAAACTTTGAGTTTGGTCATTTGTTGACGGCCGAGCGGGTTACGAGAAATCATGCGTTCAACAGCTTTCTCAATAACTCTTTCGGGGAAACGACCAGCCAAGATTTTAGCCGGAGTAGTTTCTTTGACGCTGCCGATATAACCGGTGTGTTTGAAATATTTTTTCTGGGTCATTTTGTGACCGGTCAATTTAACTTTATCAGCATTGATAACGACAACATAGTCGCCGCAATCAAGGTTAGGCACGAAAGAAGGTTTGTGTTTACCGCGCAAGATTTTGGCAATTTCAGCGGACAGACGACCGAGAACAACGCCTTGAGCATCAACAACATACCACTTTCTTTCAATGTCAGAAGGTTTTGTAGCATATGTGTTCATAGTGACTCACTTATATTAAAAACAAGGTTGATTCAAAATTCGGGGTAAATATAACTGAAAAAAAGATAATGTCAACAACAAAAATCACAAAAAAAACAACATGTTAATTTGCGGTATTATAGTACCATTTAATAACATATTGTTTTTTTAGGATTTTTATGTCTATGAGCAAATTTGTGCTTTTACATTTCTTTCACGGCCTTGTCGGTCACAAAATCGGTTGTCCGTTCGGTTGTGTTGCTGAAACTTTGTAAAAAGCTGTCAAAATAGTTATTCTCATACAGATAAAAAATTCCGTATCCCAGAGCAGCTAAAATCACCAAATATGCTAAACCTTTCATGTCTATCACCTCCTAGTTTATACTAGACATATATTTATCCCAAATAAGTTAACATATTTCTAAGACTTGAATTTTGATTCAAATTAATATACGTTGCATATCAATCAATGCATAAAAGGAGCAAAATATGGCAGTCGGATGGGCTGGTGATAATGCCGTAAACGAACAAATTGAAGATTCTATAAATGATGAAATCTATCGTGCGCGTAAAAATGTTCCAAGCGGCGAGAGTTTGGAATATTGCGAAGAATGTGGTGAAGAAATACCCGAAGCCAGAAGAAAAGCACTTCCGGGAGTACGCCTGTGTATATCTTGCCAAGAAGAATTTGATCGTCAGCACAAAGCCACAAGCCTCTACAACCGCCGCGCCAGCAAGGATAGCCAGCTAAAATAAAATCTCTCTCTACCAATTTTGGCCTCAACTCTGAAACCCTCTGAAATATTAGTTGAAAAATAAATTATTGTTTTTTTAATAATTTGTGGTTAAACTAACGACCATAACAATACAACTATTGTTATAATAGAGAAACTTATATGGGAGTTAACTTATGAACTACAAATCTTTATTATTGGCCGGTGCTGCCGTTATGATTAGCGGTTCTGCAATGGCTGCAGATTTAACCAATCCGTTCTATCAACCTGGCGAAGGACAAATCTTGTCTACTACCAGTTTTGAAACATCCCGTACTGAAATGAAGCACAATGGTGGTGCTTGGGACGGCAATTCTCTTACACAAGAAATTGAATATGGTATCAACAACAACTGGAGCATCAACGGCTCTATCACCAATGATTTTGATACCGAAGGTGTTTATAACAACAGTCACAACTTTGACTATTCTTTGGGTGCATCTTATGTAAATCAGATTAACAATATGATTTTGTCTGCCGGTGTAGAATATTCTACCTCTAACCCCAAAGATTATTGGGGACATCGTACTCCAGAAAGATGGGAAAAAGAACTGAGTGCTGAACTTGGTCTTGGCTATGATATGGGCAATGGCTTGACCCCCTATGCTATGTATGAAATTGCCAGCGACATTGATACTGCTGACCGTGAGTTGGATCAAGCTGTTATGGCCGGTATCCACAAATTTGGCGGCAATTATGCCTTTGATATTGCAGCCCGCTATGATTTCAACACCGATGGCAGAAACTCCAACGAATGGTGGGGTCTTGCCAGTGCCGATTACTACCTCAAAGACAATATTGCTTTAGGTGTTTATGGTGAATACTACTTAGGTGGTAATGACGGTGAAGATTATAATGATATTGACGAATCTTACGGTGTAGGCGTTCAAGCTAAAGTATTGTTCTAATATATCTTAAAACAAGGATTAAAAACCCCGGTAGCTATTTTAGCTCCGGGGTTCTTTTTTGAGTATGATTAGTTCTTGCGGTAGTATTGTCCGGTTGTTTCATCTAACAACATAACAAAAGAAGTCACATCATCACCGTCATCTTCCAGGCTACGATGATAATAATGAATATTTCCATCGTCATCAATCGAAACCTCAGCATCGCAAGATACCGATAATATTTTTTCTACAGAGTTTTCTCCCAAGTGCCAGTAGGTTCCGCTCCCCGAAAGGAATAAAACTTTGGTGCCGATTTTGGTGTCATACAATTGGGCTTTATGGTCATTAGATGTACCTAAAAATTCAAATCTACCATAAGATATCAGCATAAACACCGCGCGACCGGCCGCAAACAAACCATAATTATCATTGTAGGGACAAAACAACCGCCACGGTTTGCGTACATACACACCGTTTTCCAGTACAAAAGCCGCATTTTTATATTCAAAGGCACCATCTTCCGGCGAGTTATAAAACAGCTCGACAAGTCTTTTAGGTTTTCTATTTTCATCAAGGATATATATTTCAAATTTTTTACCCCCAATGAGTACAAAAGCCCTATCTTTGAAATCAAAAGATTTTATACTAGCCAGCAGCGGACCGTATAGATATGTAACTTCAACAAACCCCGGAGTATCTGGCTCCACTAGCAAATAATGTTCACCAAAGCAAAATAGTTGTTCGTTGACAAACGGATCTTCGTTTCCAAAACCGCGCAATACATAAGTTTGTCCTTCATCACCAAGGAGATGATAAGTATCCTTGTCTTTGAAGTAATAGTTATAACCGATTTGAAAAATCAGCCCGTTCCAAGCGTCCTTAAATTCCTTAGGAGTACCCAAACTTTTCATTTTTGTACCATCAAATTCATACAAATTTGACCGTCCATCTGCTACAATAATCTTTTTCATACGAATAAATTTTAAGAAGTTAATAATCTATTTTATTTTGAAAAATATTCTTATGAAAACTGTTCTAAGTAATTTTCTATAATAATATTTGGTTGGCTCAAAGTTATCATTTTTAGGCAAATTTGCAAGCAAAATCTGCAGATTGGTTTTAGAATATATAAAAAAAGCCCCACCGTATTTCGGTAGGGCTAAGGTTAATAATTAAAACTTAATCATTGTGAGCTTCCAGCTTCTTCTTGCAAGTAAGATAGTGTTGTACCAAGCTCATATCTCCGAGAGCGGCAAGTTTGTCTTCGCCTTGAGGGGTAAGCAAATAAGAAGATACGTACTTTCGTATCATCTCTTTGTCGCCACAAGCAACAAAGTCGAGCTCTGTCTGTAGAGGATAAAAATATGGAGAACCATTACAAACATCTTTTTTAGGGAACCCATATTTTTTTACATGTTCCTTCATCAGCGCAAAAAGCTTGCGTACCGCCAATTCGTTAAAAGCGCGAAAACTCAGCGGATTATCCTGCATCAACAATCCAATGAATTTTTCATTTTGGGTACGTACAGCCCAATCATGAAAATAGGGGTCAATTTTGTGTTTTTTCACATATGCTAAACACAAATCCGGCATTTTCGAAGATAACAGCTGCATGATTCCCTCTTGTCCCAATTCGTAGTTGTCTATCAATACTTTCAGTAGCGCTTTGTTTTTCATATTAAAGAGCTCCGCAATCGATTCGTCATACAAACCATGCTTTGCAATATAAGATTTCACCAGCGTCTGATTTTTATATTTCATAAACAACACTTCTGCTTGGGCATGTTCTCTCTTATTGCGCAAAGGATAATGAGAGATATACTCACTAATCAAATCATCATTTTGCAATTCCACGAGCTTCACCAATGCTTGACCCAATAATGGTTGTGCCATATGAGCTTTGATAAAATTATACTTTTGATGCTCAAACATCCACAACATGGCCTGCTCGGAATGGAGCCCATGACGACGGATATAATTTATGATTAGATTATAATATCCCATTTCCAAAAACATCACTTCAGAATTGCTGAGCGATATATGGTGTGGACTGGAAACATATGCCTCAATCAGTTCCACATTGCCGGAACGAATTAATTTTTTAATATTCTGTTCAAGCAAGACACCCTGACCCATAAAATTAGGTGCGTTATGAATCAAAAAAGCCGCTGTCGGTTGTCCTTCACACCGAGCAGAGATATGTTTTTGACAATACAACGCAATCGTTTCTGGGTTATTTTCAATCGCCAATTCTAACAAAGCAGCTCCATATAGAGGATACTTGGAAATATAAGCCCTAGTCAGATGGAAGTCATGAAATTTAATAAGTCTTTCAGCGGCTTCTTCAAAAAGGTTCCATTTCTCAATATACTCATAGATAAGTCCTTTGTGCTTAAGCCATAGCATATTAATTTCAGCTTCAGGATAACATCCCTCAAGGTGCATCGGTACATACTTGATAGCCAATTGCATTAATCGAGGATTTTTTTTCCTACTTAATGCCACACGGTGTTCATATTTCCGCAAAGCATGATATGTTAAATATTGTTCCAGCATTTCCTCGCGTCCTGCTTCTAACAAAAGTTCGATTGCTTCATCAAAAACATCGTATTTTGCGACATATTCTTTAAACAAATTTGAATTACCTAATTCAATTAATTTGATTTCAGCAGCCGCATATTGACCAGATTGATGAAAAGGAGTTTTATTAAAAGCTTTTTGAATAAGACTTTCACTACCGCGTTCAACCAGTTTTAGACAAGCATTCATACAAGGAGTGTACTTTTCTAAAAAATCAGAAATCAAAAAATAATCAGCAAAGATAAGATCCTTACGATTAACACTCATTAATTCAACTTGAGCCTCATCAAACAAGCAATATTTCTGAATATATTTTTTAATTAATCCTTCTGGTGCTTGCTGAATTAAGGCAATTTCCCATTGAGGAAATTTTCCGTCTGAATGTAGAGGTTGAAAATTAATGTATTTTTCAATATCTTGAAATCTTTTGTTTCTGAACAGATATTCCACAGCAGTATCGGAAAGTGGTTGCCCCGATAGAATTAGTTTTTCTCCTAAAGTATTACTAAGTTCTAATACCGCGTAATGATTAAACGGGTCTAACTTATATTGTTGCATATATGTTTCGACCAATTTAACATTACCAATATTTATCATAATATGTTCACCAATGAGAGATAAGCTACCATCAGTTTCCATGTATTGGGCTAAATCTTTATAATACCCGTTTTCCATTGCATAAGATTTAAACGATTTCATAAAAATAATTTTTTATTAAGTTAATATTAGAATTAATTCACTCAATCAAAAGTATTTTTATGAAAAGCGGACTAATATTTCCATAATAATACTTTTGTTAACAACGGTTTAGCACATAAAAATAAAAATTCAAGCAAAAAAGCCACAATTGGTTGATTGGAGTGTTAATCATCAATTTAGTATGTATAAATAGATGAATTTACTTGACAATCTGACATTAAAGATTATTTTGAAGGCATCAATTATACGTTTCTGAAAACAATTATCTCTATTATAAATTTTATTGTCTAACCCCTAAAAAATAAATGTTATGGGAAAGAACAATGACGACGGAGGCTACTGCTTTGATCTTCTCAAAGAAGGGCTGACCGATAGTGAACTCTCCGGTTGGGGACGTTTATGGAGTATAAGTGTTGGTTTGATTGGAACGGTTGTTGTCGATCCGGTACTCTGGGCTAGTAAGCACTTAGGAGCTGATAGCGAACCACAAGATTACGATTCTAGTGATCCTAACCACCCATTCAATCAGAATTATTAAAACTAGATTAGAAAAAGCCTCATTGCAAAAATAAAGCAATGGGGCTTTTGTTTGCGCTTGTTGTAAAATGATTAGAAAACATTTTCCGGTAATGGATAGGTAATCTTAGAATTATGAGCTTGATTAAGGAATAATCAAACGGGTTCGAATCCCGAGCATGAGGATAATAAAAAAACCTCTTTCCGAAGAAAGAGGCTTTTTAACTGGTGAGCGCGTCGGGATTCGAACCCGAGACCCTTTGATTAAAAGTCAAATGCTCTACCGACTGAGCTACGCACCCGTGTAACAACGAGGACATATATAGATGATAAAAAAAATATAGTCAACATAAAAATCAAAAAAGTTAAAAAAAATATTTTTATATTGTATTTGTTAATAAATATGTGTTAGCATACAAGCAATTTCGTGAACTATGCATAAGTATTAGAGAGGAACAATGGTAGAAAACACGGTTTCAGAACAAGAAGGCAGATATGATATTCTGGAAAATAATGCTGGCGAAATTATGATTATCATCAAATATCGTGAAGGCGGCCCTGAAAATCCTCGTTTGGTATATGATGGCGGAGAGGTTGCATTGTTGTATCGTAGCCGCGAAAGTGCAATTTTGTTGGATAAAATTGATAAGCGCGCACGTCCTTCTTTAAAATCTGTGGAAAAAGTTTTGATGGTCGAGATAGACAAAGACGAGGTCGCTCGCGAATATGACGTTCCATTGCGTTTGGTCAAGGACTTAGGCGCATTGTTGAAGTCAGCTTAAAGAGTTTTGCACAGCACAAAGATAATAAGGGCTTTAAAAGCCCTTATTTTTTGTTATATTGAGGCAAGGTTAAACAGGAAAGCCCTAAGATGATATCTAACATATTTGCACTGTTGCTGGGTTCAGGCTTGGCGTCGATGATATTTTTTCGGGAAAGATATTCCCGATTCCTTTCGCTGTTACTGCTGGTTTTGGGCGGTGCTCTGTTGTTTAATTTTTATGAGAACTGGCAGTTTGGTACATCTCATCGTAATATTTTTCATATTTTTGAATACGAAAAGCTTTCACTAGAAATAAACCTAAGTTCGACTCCTGCAATTTATGCGTTGGTTTTTCCGTTTTTTGGCATGGGAGTGCTTTCGCTGTATAATACCCTCACTAGCGTCCAAGAAGAACAGCGAGGCCGTTTAAGCGGGCTTATCATGTTAGATTTAGCCTTTCTGATTTTGCTCTCCTGTAGTGCTAATTTGTTGATTATATTAGGATGTTCAGCCCTCATCGGAGTGGTTGGTCTTTTTGTGATTAATAACTTTGAAAGTAAAAAGACCTACATTTTTTATAATCTAACTTCTGATATGGCACTTTTTACAGCCTTTAGTATCGTATACACAGCACGCCAAAGTGTTGATTTAAGCGCCTTAAATCAGTATGCGGTCAGTGGAAGTGAGCCGCTGCTGGTTGGAATTTTAATTTTGTTAAGTATAGCCATTAAGTCGGGCTTGTTTATGTTTCATAATCAAATTTTCTGCTATCGTCATTTGAGCTTTAACCGTATGATATTTTTAAATTATTGTGTGGCTCCGGCGGCAAGTTTGATTCTTTTAAGCAAAATGTCGAGCGTATTTGCAAACCTAGATACCTGCCGCTTACTGATTTACGGCTTGGCAGGACTATCAATATTATATGGTTTTTTAGGGGCCTTGGTTTATGATAATATTAAAGAAAAAGCCCTAAGCTTAAACGTACTCTTATGGGGTTTTATTTATGGTTATGTCATTTCATCCCCAAATATTTCTGTTGTTAGTCTTAGCTGGTTAGTATTACTGTTTTATCTGCTTAATTGGTGGTTGCAACTAGTCATACGTTCATTTTCTGATGAAATATACATATCCAAAATGGGCGGAACATGGCAGAGATTGATATTGCTGCAGCTAATGGGAGCGGTTTTGGTGTTTGGCATTTTGCAGCGCTTGTGCGTTATGGCAGATACCACTCAGGACGGACAAGTTTGGCTATGGGTTTTAAGTGGTAGCATATTGATTGTTGTACCTTATTTGTTTGTGCAAATTTTTTATGGCGAAAATCATTGTGATGAACGAGTCTGGGCCTTTTTGCAAAATCCTAAATTTCACTCTTGGTTTCCGTTTTTTGTTATCTGCGGATTAATCCTGTTCCATTGTGGCTATTACTCGTGGAGCCTTGGGGTGGCAGTTTTGTTTATGTTAGGATTATCCTGGCTCAATCCGCTGCGATTCGTTGCTGATATTTATGAGAAAGATGAAGTCCAACTTGCCGAATTTTTTGAGCGTATGTATGAATATATAATTGTCGCTCCAATTAATATTCTGGGACGCATTTTGTGGCTCACGGTAGACTTTTTGCTAATAGAGCGCACCATTATCAACTCGTTTTCCAACCTAACCGAGTTTTTAATTCGCGTGTCCAAAACAATACATACACCACGCGCTTTAGCTTATATTCTCATGACCGCCTTTGGCTTGTTGATGTTATTTTTCTTAGTGCAGGTACAATCATGATTGAAAGCTTGTCATTACTCTCTGTCATTATCTTTCTGCCCTTTGTCGGAATGCTTTTTGCGCTCTCGTCCAAGTCTGACGAAAGTATAGGCAATCACAATGCATTCAATGTAGCGGTCTTTACGGTTTGTGCCAATTTGGTCTTGATAATGCGGATTTTTTATAATCTGGATATATCTAAAAGCGGTTTGCAATTAGTTGAGCGCTTTAACTGGTTGGAAAACCCCAATATTGATATCATTTTGGGTGCTGATGTATTTTCTGTCATTATTATCATGGCAGTCCATTTGGCATTTATTATCGGACTTTATGGCATTAAGCGGCAACCACGTCAAAAGCCGTTAGTTGTTTTTGGCTTGCTTTTTTTGAGTTTGATTACCGGTTTTTTCTTGGCTGGTGATATTTTTTCATTTTATATCTTTTTCGAGGCTATGCTTTTTCCGCTGTTTATGCTGATAGGCATTTATGGCAATATCCGCCGCGACGGAGCAATCTATCGCTTTTTCCTGTATAACTTTTTGGGTGCGGCAGTCTTATTTTTAGCGGTGATTATTTTATACAATCATCAGGAAGGCAAATTGGCAATAAGTCATTTTAGCAACATCAAAATCGATAGTAAAATTGAGTATTTTATGCTCACGTCAATTTTCATTTCCTTTTTGTCGCGCATTCCGATTTGGCCGTTTCACTATTGGATTTCCTCCATTAGTTCCAGCATTCGCAATCCGTTGGTGTTCATCATTACCAATATACTGCCGTTAACCGGAATATATGGCTTTATGCGTTTTTTACCCAACGGCATGGATATGCTTTCCATATTTTATATCTCGGCTTTAGAGATTATTGCGGTCATCACTATGGTCTTTATAGCCCTGATAGGTTTTACCAACCGCGATGCGCAGTATAAATTTTTCTCGTATATAACGGTATATTATATCATGTATCTTCTGGCCTTGCTTAATCATGATAGTTTCACGGAAATAAACATTGCTTTTTCGTGCTTTAGCTATCTGATTGTAATTGCAGCATTAGAGTTTTTGTCGGATTATTTGTATTTTGAACAAGAAGAAAAGGGGCTAAACCCCGATGGTATATTATGTTCGGTACCAAGAATTTCTTTTGTTTATTCGTTTTTTATTTTAGCAGCAGTTGGATTGCCGGTATCATCATTGTTTGTGAACAATTTTCTGATTGTTTCCAACCTCATGTCCAAAAACTTAAATATTGGTTTGTTGGTGGTTGTATCTCAAACATTAGTATCAGGCGCTTTGCTCAAGAATCTATATCGCCTCAAAGACCGTAGCCGCCTCAATCAAGACAAGCCCTGCATTGGCGATATCCGCCGCAAGACCTACGGATTTCTGATTGTTATTATGCTCATTTTGCTAATGTCATCTTTCAAACCGCTATGGTTCTTAGAGATGTAGGAGAAACACATGGCTCAACAAATTTTAACTTTTTTGCCCGAGTTTTTATTATTGGCCGTGCTGCCGATAATGTTTTTGGTGCAGCGTTTTCGGAGTTCGGCCACTCCCAAGACCTATTTTACCCTTTCGCGCTATTTTTTATTAGCTAGTTTGGTATTTACGATTGTAATGTATCAGTATAGCGGCTATCCTGAGTATTATGAAAATAGCCTTTATACCAGCCTTTTTAAGGTGATTATATATTTACTGGCTTGGTTGTGGTTTGCCTTAAGCTGCAAATGGTTTCTGGTTGAAGACCGCTCATCGCTGGGTTTTTATGCCCTATGCTTAGTTTCTCTTGCCGCTATGAGTGTCATGATTTCAAGTCTAAACTTGGGGGTTATGGCTATCGCATGGTTAGTGATAAGTTTGAGTAATTACTTCTTGTTGCGCCTTGGTCTCGAACACGAAGAAAATGGTTTTGTAGAGAAGAGTTACCTCATTAGTATATTGTTCTTTGGTTTTGTGTTTGTCGCTGGTTGTGTTTTGCTGTGGCAAAGCTGTGGGTCGCTATCATATGGCAATGTCCAACTAAGCTTGCAGCATCAAGGCGCGGACAATCTTCAAGCCATGTTTGGTGTTGGCTTGGTTTTGGCGGTGATGCTTTTCTCTTTGAGCTTGGCTCCGTTTCATTTTTGGTACTTAGATGTCATCAAAACGGCCATATTGCCGGTCAGTGGTTGGATTACTCTGATACCGATATTTGCCTATTTTGCGAGTCTGGTAGATTTGATAGTTAATATGTTTTGGTCGGTATATCCGCAGTTTCAAGTCGCTCTGATAGCTTTTGCCCTATTGTCAATGCTGATTGGTGCCGTAGGGGTTAACGGAGAAGATAATTTACGCCGCTATTTTGGTTTTAGTACGGTTTTTCATATGGGGTTTTTGCTGATAAGCCTGATTAGCTTTAGCGCCAACAGTGTTTTTAGTTCTTTTGTGTACTTACTGGTGTATGTTTTATCAATGAGCGGAGTTTATACCTCCTTGTTAGGGATTAAGAGCAAAGGCATATATCAAGAAGATTTACCTTCCATATCAGGCTTGTCAAAGCTCAAACCCTACATTGCGGCCGCATTATTGTTGTTTATGGTTTCTCTGATAGGTAGCCCGCCGATGTTAGGTTTTTTGGGCAAATTATCCGTAATCAACAATCTGGTTTTAGAGCAAAATTATATTTTGGTCGCAGCGGTTTTGGGCTCTCTCATTCTTATTTCTAACGGCTATTTGCGTTTGGTTAAAGCTATGTATTTTGAACCCGGTTCAAACACCTTTGACCGCACCGATAAAGGCATATATATATTCATGTTTGCCAATTTGGTTGTTGTTGTGGTCTCGTTGTTGCACCCGCGTTTGCTGATGAACGACTTTGAAAAAATGTTGATAACTGTGTTTTAATGTGTATAATACGCCCTATGAAAGAATGGGAATGGATAGACCTGCCAAGTGTTGGCAGTACCAACGACGAGGCGGTTAAATATAGTCACGAGCATGCCAAAGATAAGTTTGTAGTGACAGCATATAGACAAGAAAATGGTCGAGGTCGCCGCGGTCGTAGTTGGATTGGCCTAGAAGGCAATTTGTTTATGTCTCTAGGGGTTGAGATACCGCTTCATCGGCTCGGACAGTTCATATTTGTTGTTACATTAGCACTTGCTCAAAGTATTAAAACCCTATCACCTCGAGCAGATGTTAAACTCAAGTGGCCGAACGATGTTTTGGTGCAAGGCCGAAAAATATCGGGTATTTTGCTTGAAAAGGGAGCCAGAGATTATATTATTGCCGGTATTGGTGTAAATGTAAAGCATGCCCCAGATTTGGTTGGCAAAAGCTACCGTAGTATCAGCTTGTCGGAAATTGGTATTGAAATTGAACGTTTAGAACTCTTAGATGTGTATTTAAGCTGTTTTGATAATCTGTTTGAACTATGGGAAAGAAAAGGATTTGAGCCTTTGCGTGAACAATGGCTTAATATGGCCAAGGGGATAGGAGAGACGATAACAGTTGTGCAGGAACAAGCCGAGAAAAGAGGTATTTTTTCCGGTGTAGATTCAGATGGTTTGTTGCTGTTAGATGTAAATGGGAAAATTGAAAAAATCTGCGCCGGAGATGTGTTTTTTAAGGAAAATAAGAATATATGAATGAAATTATGAATGAGGGACTGCATTTTGTAGCCCTAGGCGGCGCCGAGAAAGTCGGCATGAATATGTATGCATACATTGTCAATGGACGCATCATAGTGGTAGATTGCGGATATGATTTTTTAAATGATGATTACCCCGGAATTGAGCTTGGTTTTGCCGATGCCACATTTTTGGAAAACAATCAAGAATACATAGATGCATTGTTTGTTACCCACTCGCACGAGGATCATTTTGGAGCGATTGCGCATATATGGCCGCGGCTTAAATGTCCGGTATATGCCACCGATTTTACGATTGAGCATATCTTGCCTAGATTGCATGAATATAAGCTCGATGGCGAGGTTGAGATACATTCGGTTAATGACAATCCGATTGTCAAGCTACATGATTTTGAGGTTGAGTTTGTTCCGGTTGCGCATTCACTTCCCGAAAACTCTGCGCTCATGATAAGAACCCAATACGGCAATGTATTTCATGCTACTGACTGGCGTTTTGATGATGGTGGTATCGAGTTTATGAAAACCGATTATCAACGCTTAGAGGAGCTGGGTAAAGAAGGTGTAGATATCTATGTTGGCGATTCGATATTGATGTCTCATGAAAAACCAGAACCCTCCGAAATGGAAATACGGCAGAATTTGGTAAATCTGGTGCCAACATTTAAAAATACGCTGGTTGCCACCTGTTTTTCATCAAATATTGCACGTATGGAAAGTTTGATAAGAGCGGCCGATGCGGCAGGTCGTACCGCGGTGCTTTCTGGTTTAAGCCTGATGCAAAATATGAATATTGCCAAGAAATGCGGTTATTTTAATGACCTTCCTCCATATGTTGAGGCCAAGCAGGCAAAGGATATACCCTTAGATAAAATGCTTTATATTTGCGCAGGTTCACAAGGCAATTATCGCAGTGGCCTAACGCGTATTGTCAATGGAGAAAATAAGGATATTAAGTTAGGCAAAGGCGATGCCATTATCTTTTCTTCGCAAATAATCCCTGGTAATGAGGAAAAAATCGAACGCATGCAAGAAAAATTGCGCGATGCCGGTGTTGAGGTCATTTCCTCCGAAGAATATGTGGTTCATACCTCGGGCCATGGTTGCCGCGATGATATCAAAAAAATGTTTTCTCTGTTGAACCCCAAGGTAATAATTCCGGTTCATGGCGATAAGAGAGATATCCGCAAGCAAAAACGCTTTGCTGAGGAGCTGGGCGGACGCGAGGTAATGATTGTCCGCGATGGTGATATGCTGCGCTACCAAAATGGACAGGCAGAACTAGTCGGCGAAGTCCCGACCGGACACCTAGGGGTTGACCGCAATCAAATAACAGATTTGAACTCGCAACTAATAAAAAATCGCAAGCGGATAGCTTATAATTGCAGTTTGTTTATTAGTGCGTGTTTGGGTGAGAATTGGGAGTTGGAAGATTTGCAAATCAGCTCAATTGACATTTTAGAAGAAAGTGCCTGGGAAGAGCTTCGCGACAAAGTTAAGGAAGATATAGAGAAATCGCTTCCCACCGAGGTTGTCAAACTAAATTATCGCGAAGATGCAATCAAAGAATATATCCGCGCCAAGATTCGCAAACAAATCTATAAGGCCACGGATATTAAAGCGGTCACCTTTATACACTTTTACAAGCGTCATCAGGAAGCAAAGTAGATGTCGTGCCAGTAGATGGTTCAATCGCTTAAATACAATTATTAGTACATAAATCAAAAAAAGATTGCAAATTATTAGGAAAAGATAATATACTTAATTTGAGCAGAAACAAAGAGGTCTGAAAGCCTATGTTACAAATCCGGCTCTGCTCAATTAAACCGGATTGCGGTTGTGCAGTTGGTCTTAAAAAACTTTCTGCACAGCTTGCAACGGAATTTTATTTTCCTCAAAATCTTTCACTAAAAGATAAAATTGTTGCAAAGTAATAAATTTGCAATATACTCTGAGTGTTAGATGTTATGAGGTCTGAAAGCCTTATGTTACAATAAACAACAACATTTTTAACATTCTCCTTGGAGGATGGGTCGATATAAGGTATATTTATGCGCGAATAAGACCGCTGGGTAACACAGCTTTCAGCTCCTCCGCCTTTATTTTAAGGCGGTTTTTTTTTCAAGGAGAACGAGATGAATTCACATCTCCCCAAGCCGGGGCCAAGAGGTCGGCAAGCCGATGGTAGTCCACATCCGATAGATATTCATGTCGGAAATCGGGTACGCTTGCGCCGTGTATTGTTGGGTATGAGCCAAGAAGATTTAGCTTCTCGCTTGGGTATTACCTTTCAGCAAGTTCAAAAATATGAACGCGGCCTAAACCGAATTAGCGGTAGCCGCCTTTATGATATCAGCAAAATCTTGCAAGTTAATATCGACTATTTTTTCGACGAATTTCAAACTGAGCACAAAGAAATGCCATTTGATAAAAATACCCCTCTGTCAAATTTGATGCAGCAAGAAGAGGCGTTGGTTTTGGTTAATGCCTATAACAAAATCAAGAAACCGCACTTACGCCAAATGTTGTTTGATTTGGTAGTAAGTATGAGCAATTACTCTAATGATACGCAAGATTAATCTTGATTAGGCTCTTCTTGCGAGATAGGTAAATAGATAGTAAAGGTAGTTCCGTTATACGATGTCGATGTGACCATGAGGTTTCCTCTGTGGCGCAAAATAATTTGCTTGGCAATGGAAAGTCCAAGTCCGGTACCTTTAATATTAAGATTTTTGTGTTCTTGCATCCGATAAAAACGCTCGGTCAAACGCGTGAGATCTTCAGTTGATATTTTTGAGCCTTTGTTGTTGACAGAGATAGCAACAGCTTCGCCAAGAGCTACTTTATGACTTTTAGCTGGCGGAATTGATAAAGTTTTAGCAATATTGATTTGTACATCACTTTGGCTCACACCATATTTGATGGCGTTATCGGTGAGGTTTTGCAAGAGCTGACGTACTTGAGATTTGTCAGCAGTAATCTCAGGAACATTGTCCTCAAAATGGATTTTGATTTTGATTTTCCGCTCGGCTGCTTTTTGAGACAAAGATTGAGCCACATCTTCAGCAATCTCCAACACATCAACGGTTTCATCCGGTCGTTGGTCTTGGTTGAGCTCAATTTTAGAAAGTGAGAGCAAATTTTCGATTAGTGCCGACATAAATTCGGCTTGCTCTTTCATAATTTTTAAGAATTGGTCACGCGCTTTAGCATCATTTTTGGCGGTTGTTTGCAGTGTTTCAATAAATCCTGAGATAATTGATAGCGGGGTGCGGAGCTCATGACTGGCATTAGCCACGAAATCAGATTGCATTTTTTCAATTTTCATGGATTTGGTCATATCATAAATTGAAATCACCGCAACAGCGCGTCCTTTAGACAGCCAAGGAAGTTGTTTGATGTGCGCATAAAGCTTTTGGCTAGATGGTTTTTTGATATAGAAAATGAGGTTTTCCGATTTGCTTTCTTTATTAAGCACTTTGCTGACAGCAGTGTTAAAGTTATTGGAAGGAAAGAGTTTTTCCACATTTTTATCGGTGATATTTTTACCAAACAGGGTGCGGGCAGAAAGATTGGCACCCAAGATATTTCCGGCTCTATCAATCATCATAATTGGATCAGGTAGACTATCAAGCACAGCAGTATCAGAGATAGTTTGCGCTTCCAGAGCATCGTTTTTATAAGCCCAAAAACTATGCATCGCATTGACAGCACTCACAATTTCACGAGCATCTTTTTCAGAAAGCGACATAGACTTCTCGTCAAAATCTCCACCGGCCGCAAGATTTGAAACGTATTTCTTAATTTGTTGGAGTTCAAAAGTAATCGGAAAGAGCATCAATAGGTTAAAAATAACGACAGATGCCAAAGAAATGATTGCCAAAAATGGGCTGATGAGTTTGAGTAAAACCAATACCATAAACACTAAGGCCGAAGGTACGGACAAAAACAAAATACGAGCCACAAAACGAGAGTCACGTTCAATACTAAAGATATTTCGCACAAACTTAAACATAGGGATACCAATCGTATAAAGTTCAAAAAAAAGTAGACGATGCTTTAAAAAGTAGTATGATACATTAAGTTTAATTTTAATTTAATAATAGTAGTTATGAACGAAAAAACATCTCCAGCCATAACCCCGTTGATGGCACAATATTTAGAAATCAAGAACGAGCACAAGGACTATCTTCTTTTCTACCGAATGGGGGACTTTTACGAACTTTTTTTTGACGATGCAATAACCGCCTCCAAAGCTTTGGATATTGCCTTAACCAAGCGTGGCAAAATCGGGGAAGAAGATATCCCGATGTGCGGTGTTCCGTTTCATGCTTATGAAAGTTATATGGCCAAATTGATAAGGCAGGGCTACAAGGTTGCCATTTGTGAGCAGGTTGAAGACCCCAAAGAAGCCAAAAAAAGAGGCTATAAAGCGATTGTTAAACGCGAGGTGATTAGGCTTGTAACCCCCGGTACATTAACCGAAGATAATTTGTTAGATGCCAAACGCAATAACTTTCTCTTAGCGATTAGTAAACAGCCAAATACACTTGGTTTAGCTTGGATAGATGTTTCTACCGGAGAATTTTTCACTCAAGAATTAATGTTAGGCGGAAAGGCGGAAGAAACATTGCTAAGCACGGTTTTGTCTCGCTTAGAACCGGTTGAGATAATTATTTCCGATACCTATTTGCAAAATCCCGACATTTTTAGATTGCTCAATGAGTATAAGGAAAAGCTAACAGTCTTGCCACAAGCCCGCTTTAATAGTGAGGGCGCCAAAAAAAGGTTGGAAGACATTTTCAAGGTAGAGAGCTTAGAAGTTTTTGGTGCTTTTAGCCGTGCCGAAATAAGCGCGGCCGGAGTGCTGATAGATTATTTGGAAACCACCCAACGCGGTCAACTTCCGATTATTGAAAAGCCGCATAAGATATTGTCACAACAGGTTATGGAAATTGATGGCCCCACAAGACGCAGTCTGGAGTTATTAGATTCATTGTCCGGAGATAAATCTACATCTCTGCTGTCAGTAATTGACCGTACGGTTACCGGCATTGGCGGACGTCTGTTGGCTAGCCGAGTGGCGTCTCCGTTAGTTGATGTCAGCGAGATAAATCGCCGCTTGGATATTATTGAATTTTTCCTAAACTTTGCGCGGATAAGAGAAGATATGCGCGATTGCCTGCGCAAGTGCCCGGACTTGGAACGTGCCATTTCTCGTTTGAGTGTTGGTCGTGGCGGCCCGCGCGATTTGGATAATATTAAAATAGCTCTGGACATGGTTCCTCAAATTAAGAATTTGCTTTTGAGTTATGCCCAGGAAAACAGCGAGCAAATAATTAAAGATTTGCCCGATTCGTTACGCCAAGTCATTAATCGGTTGGGACAGCACGGAAATTTGGTGGCCGAACTAAATGAGGCACTGGCCGAAGAATTACCTTTGTTGGCGCGCGATGGCGGTTTTGTTAAAGCCGGATACAGTGCCGCGCTTGATGAAATAAAATTAATCCGCGATGATAGCCATAAGCTGATTATGGAACTGCAAAATAAATATGCCGCAGCTACCGGTATTAGCCAACTCAAGATAAAATATAATAATGTGATTGGCTATTTTGTGGAAGTGCCGAGCAAATTTGCTACCGAGATGCTGGAAAATGTAGATTTCATCCATCGTCAGTCGGTTTTAAATGCGGCACGTTTTACCACAGTTGAGCTGACCGAACTTGAAAACAAAATCCGTGGTGCTTCAGATAAGGCTTTGGCTTTGGAGCTAGAGATTTTTGATAAGTTGGTGCAAGATGTCAAAATTGCATCAGATGACATTTTGCGTACAGCCAAAGCTTTGGGTGAATTAGACGTTGGTGCGGCGTTAGCCGATTTGGCACAAGAAAAACAATATTGTCGCCCCGTAGTTGATGATAGTCTGGAATTTGATGTCGTTAATGGCCGGCATCCGGTAGTTGAACGCTCAATTGAGCGCGAAAACAGCGGCAGTTTTGTGGGGAACAATTGCCAACTCGATGAGCATAATTCTATCTGGCTATTGACCGGACCTAATATGGCCGGTAAGTCCACCTTTTTGCGTCAAAATGCTATTATTGCTGTGATGGCGCAAATGGGCTCATATGTGCCGTGCGATAAGGCTCATATTGGTGTTATTGATAAGATTTTCTCAAGGGTAGGAGCATCAGATGACTTGGCGCGCGGACGTTCGACTTTTATGGTCGAGATGGTCGAAACCGCCAGCATTTTGAACCAAGCCGACGAGCGCTCCTTTGTGATTTTAGATGAGATTGGACGAGGCACCGCCACTTTTGACGGCTTGTCGATTGCTTGGGCGGTGGTTGAGCATTTACACGAGGTTAACCGCTGTCGGGCTTTGTTTGCCACTCACTACCACGAGCTAACAAGCCTAGTTTCCAAACTTCCGCGGATGTCTCTCCATTGTATGAAAATCAAAGAATTTAAAGGCGATGTTATTTTCATGCACGAGGTAATTGAAGGCGCCGCTGATAGGTCTTATGGTATCCACGTTGCCAAATTAGCCGGCTTGCCGAACGTGGTGGTTAAGCGAGCTGAACAGGTGCTGAATTCATTAGAAAATAGTGATAAGAGCCGCAATGTGGTTAAATTGGCGGACGACTTGCCTTTGTTTGCGGTCATGAAGGCAAAAGAAGAAAAGGCAGAAGAAAAACGCTCTCCGGCAGTTGAGGCCTTAGAAATGCTCAATCCCGATGAGATGAGCCCCAAAGAAGCTTTAGAAAAATTATATGAGTTGAAAGGGCTGTTGCAAGCAACTGATAAGGCGGTTTAGGATAGATTGGCGCATCGTTTGGGTTTAGATAATAAATCTTTAATGTTCATTCCGAAAAACAAGCCATATTGGCTCAAAGACTGACTTATTTGCTTAGTTAATTTCCGTCCCAGTTTGGAAGGTTGTTGCCAATAGAGTTCGTTTTCTTCAATCAACTGCCATACAAAGCGCACATTCAGTTCGGACAAACGCTTATTAGCCGCTTGTGTCCTTGAAATATAATATAAGTCTTTAATAGGGGAGAACAAAATTTCGAGTATATCTGGCGAGCAAAAGATACTGTTAGCAAATTGTTTATTAATGGTATTAAATATTTTTTCTTCCGCGGCAATTTTTTCTTTAAGCAGAGTAGAATAAATCATTTGGGTTTCAAGGACTAAGGCATCATATTCGGCTTCGAGTTCTTTGCGGCGTTTTTTAATTTGAGCTAAACGTTGATTAGTTTTCATGGCAACATCCCTAGTTTTTGGTTAAACAAAAACCCGCCGAAAAGTGCGGGTGGATGTTCACAACCGTTATTAAGGTAACCGTTCTGGCTTATTTGGCACAAAACCTTATTACACCAGCATCCACCCATCGTGGATTACTGGTATGAATTAAAGTCGCATACCACGACTATCCTTAATAAGAGGCTGTGAAACCCCAAGCACAGTCTTTTCCCTGTGCTCAAGACCAAGCATAAAGCAATTTTTCAGAAAATCAATATTTTTTTGTAAATAAAATATTTCGCAGACTTTGTTGTTAAGTCTGTTGTTTTAGGTGTTTGTCCGTATGAAATAAAAAATAGAGGAGGGTGGATGTTCACAACCGTCATAAACTCAAACGTCTGGCTTATTTGGCACAAAACCTTATTACACCAGCATCCACCCCAAATATATATTTATGCACCGCGCCCCACACCGCGCTCGCATACTCGGGCACTTCGGCGTTCCTTGCTAAGCGTTCATACTTCCCCCACGCCCTCTCGCTCACACCTTCTCGCGGCATTCCACTTCACTAAAAACGCTCCGCCTGATAAAATCAAAACGGAGCGTTTTTTCTGGAAGAAAGTATCTTAATTATGCCTGATTAACTTTATTTTGCAAGTCTTTAATCAAAGCATCCACACCACCGGGATTGTTTTTAATAAAGCCGGAATATTCGTTGCGAGCCGTAATTGCCAAGCTGACGTTTTCAATTACGATATCAACAATTTTATATTCGCTACCTTCCTGACGCACGCGCCATTTTACGGTTACTGGCTTTCCTTCACCCATATCCACGGTAGAATCCACATATACCTGACCTTTAGAAGAAGAAGGGGTTGTGCCCACAAAGGTAAATGATTTACCCTTAAATTCATCAAAACGCTTAGACCAAGTTTTGATATTGAGCTCCCGATAAACTTTGATAAAAGCTTTGCGCTGTTCTGGAGTTGCCGAACGCCAGTTGCGACCAAGTACAAACTTACCGATAAAATCCAAATCCAAAGCGCTGTTGAAAAGTTTTTCAAAGCGTTTATCTTTTTCAGCCTGAGAAACATTAGCATTGATAATTTGTTCAATACCTTGAGTGGTTACGTCTTCCACAAATTTTTGTGCAGCCTTAGCATCGACTTCCGCCTGAGCTGAACCTGCCACCCACATCATCAATGTAGCTACAATGCCAAACAGATATTTTTTCATATTATAGTCACTCCAGAAAAGTTATCAAAATTTAGTTTAGTCTTCCATTTCGTCAAAGGTTTGTTCTTCATCGTCCATACCAAAGTCAAAATCATAAGACTGATCATCTTTAGCATGGCATCCCAAAGATTTGCGGTTTTGCAAATAAGCCGAGCGCATGGTAGCATAGAAATCAACCGAACCGCGCTCCAAATCATCTAAGAGCTCAAGATTTTGTTCTCTTAGGGCAATAGCATAAATAGCCGCATAAGAATACATTACCTTATCACGAATATTAGCATCATTATAAGTACCCCAGTATACCGGATTCATGAAGACATCAACCACATCTCCGATTGCTGCTCTAGGAGTACTTGGTCCCATGAAAGGCAGTATGATAAACGGTCCGTCTGGCACGCACCAATTAGCCAAAGTTACATCAAATTCAGTTTCTTCTTTTTTAAGTCCCCAGCCTTCAGCCACATCAAACATACCCAAAAGACCAAGAGTAGAGTTGATACCAAACCGAGCCACACCTACGCCCGTTTGTTTGATGTTGCCTTGCAACAAGTGGTTACCAACCGAAATTGGTTCCCTGATATTACTGATAGCCGAGTTCACACGTTCTCTTGTAAATTCATTCGTAACAGAACGATATCCTTCGGCCACCGGACGCAATACATACTTATCAAACCGATAGTTAAACTTAAACATCGCCCGATTATATGTTTCAAAGCGGTCTTCATCAATATGTTGGTCATCTTTAGCGTTGTTGCTGGCGCAAGAAGTTGTTAAACTCATCACCAATGCCAAAGCAGTGCACAAAACAGATTTTCTAATCATATCATCCCTACTTGTGTTAATAAGTTTAACTTAATATAACAGTTATATTTATTAAATCAACAACTATAATAAAAATTACCAATAAAAAAGTATGTAAAAATATAACACAAAATCAGAGTACTATTTAAGAAGGTAAGCTACTTGGAGATTTATAGAGGCAAATTGCGCCCGAATGTTACAAAGCGGAAATGTTTTGTGTTTTGCCAAAAGAAGAAAAATATACTATTCTCACACGCAGTTGAAACAAAATTATAAGGACAAGATAATGACCAATAAACCAGCAAATCCGATTAACCTTTTTGACTGCTCTACTGCTCAAAAAGTTATCGGCCAAGATAAATTTTTGAAAGCTTTTGAAAAAATTTTGAACCACGGTGCCTATTGCCAAGGACCGGAAACCAAAGAACTCGAAGCCAAACTGGCTGCTTTTTCGGGTGTTAAATATTGTACCACTTGTGCTTCTGGTACCGATGCATTGATTTTGCCGCTCATGGCATGGGATGTCAAACCCGGCGATGCCGTATTTGTATCTTCATTTACCTTTGTTGCCTCTGCCGAAGCTCCTGTTTTGCTCGGCGCAACTCCGATTTTTGTAGATTCGGATCCCAACACCTACAATATGGATCCCAAAGATCTTCAACGTGCTATTGATGAAGTTAAAAAAGAAGGTAAACTGAATTTGAAAGCCGTTATTGCGGTAGATATTTTTGGTTCTCCGTGCGATTATGATGCTATTATCAAAATTGCTCATGATAACGGCATGAAAGTTTTGGCCGATTCTGCTCAAAGCTATGGTTCTAGCTATCATGGCAAGAGAGCAGGTAGCATTGCTGATATGACCGCCACTTCATTCTACCCGACCAAACCTTTGGCTGGTTATGGTGACGGTGGTGCTAGTTTCACCAATAGCGAAGCAGAGAATGACTTGATGGTTTCTTGTCGCGTTCACGGTATGAGCAAGACCGACCGCTATGATAACATTCGTTTTGGTTTGAACTCCCGTATGGATTCATTCCAAGGTGCAGTTGTGTTGCAGAAATTGACTGTTTTTGAGCAAGAACTCAAAGATCGTGAAATCATTGCCAAACGCTATGACGATGGTTTGGACAGCTACTATGGCAAACAACAGATTTTGGACAATACCACTTCTGCCCGTGCTTTGTACACCATTCATTGCGAAGACCGCGATGAGTTGATGTCTTACCTCAAAGAAAAAGGCATTCCTTGCGGTGCATATTATCCGCGTCCGGTTAATACTCAAACTGCTTATGCAAAATGGAACACCAGAAGCGTTCCGGTTTGCGAGAAATTGTCCAAGACAGTATTGAGTATCCCGATGCACGCATATTTGGATAAAGAAACTCAAGATTATATCATTGAGTGCATGAACGAGTTTGCTGCCAACAAAAAATCCAAGGCTGCATAATAGTTCGCAGAGCAATAATTGAGGCGGGGTTTTCCCCGCCTTTTTTATGTTAGCTCCGTTATCTTAAGGCTCACTTGAAGCCCCTTTGAGAACCAACTGCTTTAGTCGGGGAGGTAATGGGTGTAACGATTACATCAAATACTTAAGCAACAAAAAAAGCCCGCATAAGAAAGCGGGCCATTTTGATTTCAGAACTAGCAGAAAAACTATTTTTTCTCGTCTGGATCACGCAGCACATAACCACGTCCCCATACGGTTTCAATATAATTTTTGCCACCGGAAGCTTTTTCAAGTTTTTTGCGCAGTTTGCAAATAAATACGTCAATAATCTTGAGTTCCGGTTCATCAATTCCGCCATAAAGATGGTTTAAGAATTGGTCTTTGTTTAAGGTTGAACCCTTACGCAACGATAACAATTCCATAATCCCATATTCTTTACCGGTAAGATGGAGGGTTTTAGTTCCGACCGTAACGGTTTGGGTGTCCAAATTGACCTCAACATCGCCGGTCCGAATAATGGAGTTGGAGTGACCTTTGGAGCGACGCACCACAGCTTGCAAGCGAGCCAAGAGTTCAGATTTGTCAAATGGTTTGGTCAAATAGTCATCGGCACCAAAGCCAAGCCCTTTAACCTTTTTATCAGGCTCAGACAAGCCCGAAAGAATTAACACCGGAGTATTGACCTTTGCTGCACGCAGATTCTTCAACACTTCATAACCATTCATATCCGGCAACATCAAATCCAAGATAATGATGTCATAATCATAAAGCTTACCAATCTCAAGTCCGTCTTCGCCCAAATCGGTGGTATCAACAATCATTCCCTCTTTTTTGAGCATCGTCTCAATACTTTGAGAAATTGCATAATCGTCTTCAACTAACAAAACTCGCATTTTGCGCCCCCCTTATATTGATAAGATAAACACATCATAATCTCATATTTTTTATTTGTTAACCATTTTGAGCAGGTTGTTAATAATTATTAACAGAAAAATAATTTTTTCATGTGAATAAAATGCAGCAAATTCTCAAAACTTGGCAAATAACTGCTATATATGATTGAGAGTTAATGAGGAAAGCGGAGTTTTTGATGCTGTTGTATTCAAATCTGATAGACGAGGTCAATAAGCTGGAAGTAGAGGATTACTACGGCCGAGTGACTGGCGTTAAAGGGCTGTTTATTGAGGTAAGCGGCATCAGACGGCAGCTTTCCATTGGCGATAGATGCAATGTTTTGACCTCGCACGGCCGCAAAGTGGTTTGCGAATTGGTTAGTTTTATGGAAGACCGCTTGCTCTTGATGCCTTATGGTTCATTAGAAGGCATTGGCTTGGGTTGCAAAGTTGAGGTTGAAAACGCCGCTCCGGTTATTTATCCGCATCCCTCATGGCTGGGGCGCATTATCAATGCTTTTGGTGAGGCCATAGATGGCAAAGGCCCGCTGATTAAGGGCAATAAGCCTTATTATATAAAGTCATCACCGCCACCGGCACAGTTTCGGGATAGAGTCCGCGGTAAGGTTGACTTAGGGGTCAAGGCGGTCAATGCTTTTTTGACTATCTGCAAGGGACAGCGTATGGGTATTTTTGCCGGTTCTGGTGTCGGAAAATCTACCCTGATGTCGATGATGGCCAAAAATACCGATTCGGATATTTCTGTTATTGGGCTGATTGGCGAGCGCGGCCGCGAAGCTAAAGAATTTGTGGAAGACACCTTAGGCGAGGAGGGCTTGGCAAAATCGGTTTTAGTTTTGGCCACTTCAGACGAGAGCCCGCTGATGCGCCGCCAAGCTGCTTATACCACAATGGCGGTGGCTGAATATTTTCGTGACTTAAACAAAAATGTCCTCTGCATGATGGATTCTATCACGCGTTTTGCCATGGCTCAGCGTGAAATTTCCTTAACTGTTGGCGAACCTCCGGCATCTAAGGGCTATACGCCGAGTGTTTTTGCCGAATTACCACGTTTGTTGGAACGCGCCGGACCGGGAGCAGGTAATGGTACCATTACCGGTCTGTTCACTGTTTTGGTAGATGGTGATGACCACAACGAACCGGTGGCCGATGCCGTGCGCTCCATTTTGGACGGACACATTGTGCTAGACCGAGCCATTGCTGAGCGTGGACGCTATCCGGCGATTAATATTTTGCGCTCTATTTCGCGTACTATGCCCGACTGTGATACACCAGAAGAATATGCAATTATCGCCAAGGCGCGCAAATACATTGCGGCTTATGAAAATATGGCCGAACTCATTCGCTTGGGTGCTTATAAAAAAGGTTCCAACCGCGAGGTCGATGAAGCAATTTTCTATTATCCCAAAATTGAAGAATTTTTGAGCCAAAAGAAAGGGGAGAAGGTCACACTTCCGGAATGTTACCAGCAGTTAGATGCCATTGTTTCTACTCCCTATGAGGCCAAGGCATAATAAATGAAAAGTTCGCTCCAAACCCTTACTCGGATTCAAAAGTTCAAAATTGACGAACAGCGCAAAATTCTGGTCGAGTTTCAAAATCAGGAAGAAACACTCCAACATCGCTTGGATACTCTCAATCAGGAGTTTGAACAAGAAAAGAAAACCAGTCTCAAGCTAGGCTTGGTTGGAGATTTTGGAGCTTATGTCAAACGTTATCTTAAGACCAAAGAAAGTTTAGAAAATCAGTTAGCCGCGGTGCGTAAAAAGATTGAAGAAATCCGAGAGATTATTGCCGATATGTTTAAGGAGCAAAAAACATACGAAATTGTCGACCGCGAGCGCAAGAAAAGAGAAGCCAAAGAATTGTCTGATAAAGAGCAAAAGATGCTTGATGAAATCGGAACCAATACTTATATAAAGAAACATAAAGAAAGTTAATCAACCAACAAGGAGAAACAACAATGGCCTTTGACTTACCGCCTTTGCCTTATGATATGAATGCGCTTGAACCATATATCTCTGCGCAAACCATGGGTTTTCACTATGGCAAACACCACAAAACCTATGTCGATAACTTAAATAAGCTGATTGCCGGAACTCACTTTGAAAATATGAGTTTAGAGGAGATTATTCGCCAAACTGCGGGTAAGAGCGAATATACTGCCATTTTCAATAATGCGGCTCAGGCTTGGAATCATAACTTTTTCTGGAATAGCATGCACCCAAACGGCGGCGGTGAACCGACCGGCGAGATGAAAAAGAAATTGGAACGCGACTTTGGCGGCTATGATAAATTTCGGGTTGAGTTTGCCAATGCTGCCACCACTCAGTTCGGAAGCGGTTGGGCTTGGCTGGTTGAAGATGAAGCAAACGGCAAGTTTAAGGTTATCAAAACTTCTAATGCCGATACCCCGATTGCCCATGGTCTTAAACCAATTTTGACTATTGATGTTTGGGAGCACGCATATTATCTGGATTATCAAAATCGCCGTGCCGATTTTGTTAATGCCTACCTCGACCACCTGGTCAAATGGAATTAATCTTCCACAAAAAAACAGGGTAACGAGAAGTTACCCTGTTTTTTTCTTGCCCATACCACTCCCGTGAAATGAGCTTTCCTCACTACTTGAGATAATTGAGCAGCGACACGCTCATCGCATTTTGCAACACCGCATAAGAAGCATTCAGATTGTTAGCCGCAATAATTGCTTTTACAGCAGCTTCGGTCTGGTCAGTGTTTTTGAGCGAATATATGCTGTCTTCCAAATTCTTTTGGACTAAGGTTTGGTTCTCCATAGCTTTATCTAACACAACATAATTAGAGTTAATTTTTGCCATCACAGTGTACAAATCGCCGTTTTGTTGTGTGGTGGTTTTTCCTCCACTATATAGTCCATCTTGGATTAAAGATAGCGCTTCTTCCACTCTTTCTCCGGCACGTCCAACATCAATCAAACCATCAAAGTCATTACGAGGATCTTTGTTGTCGACCATGTTTCCTTGAGCAATTTCGCCAAGCGCGCGGAAGAGTTTTTCAAAGGCCGGATCAGCTGCCGTAATATCCATGGTCACTGATTGGTTATCCGAAATCATTCTCTCCGAAGAGAGGTTGCCTCCCTGATAATAAGATGAACTCTTCAAACTCCATTTGCTTGAAGCCGGAACATTAACAGTTTCACCTTCTGCCGGCCAACGACTGCTGTCCATGCTCACATAAAGCTCAGTTCCGTCAGCACTAACTCCGGTAACTTGTACTTGCGAGGCAATGTTATTGTTGAAACCGTTCATGTCAACCACGCTACCCACCGGCAAAGATGTACTGAAAGTAATATTCTGGTCAGAGGTAAATTGATCATTGGTTTCAATTGGAGTTTGCTCACTAATTTTGAGAGTTTTTCCATCTTCAGAAACCGATTCTACAATATAGAACTTGGCATTAGTACCGGCATCATTACCGCCAATAACCAAAGTATCCCCGGTCTTAAGCGTGTTAAATGCACCATATTGGGTCGAGTGAATGGTGTTTTTGTCGCTATTAAAGGTAAGTGTTCCGGTTGTTTCGGGCCCAGAGGTAATTGCGGTGGTAAGGAACGAGCCGCCTTGAGCTTTGATTACACCGGTTTGCGGATCATCTGGCTTGCGCGAAAGTTCCAAATCACCGAGTTGCTTAGCATCAAAGCCCCAAGTTGCAAGATTAGCTGTTCCGTTAGTCGGATAGGTAATGCTCACCCCATTATAATATTGCTGAAATTCTTCCAGCGTGCTAAACGGGAAGTTGACCGGAGCTTGGGTAGAAACCCCACCACCAAACAAATATTTGCCGTTAGCCGAAGTGTTAAGACAATCCACCATTGCCTTCATGGTTGAGAAAGCCAATTGTTGGAGTTGCGACAAAGCTTGAGACTGATCGCCATTCATGGTATGAGGCTCACCGGTGGTTACACCATCAACATTTAGCACGGAAGATGAACCATTCACGGTATAAAGTGGGAAGGTCACTTTGTTGCCATCAAAGGTAAACTCATCAAATCCAGCCGGAGGATTGGGCAGATTTTCGAG
Organism: uncultured Alphaproteobacteria bacterium; assembly: GCA_944391475.1. Lineage (GTDB taxonomy): Bacteria > Pseudomonadota > Alphaproteobacteria > RF32 > CAG-239 > MGBC133411. The sequence continues at coordinate 40,129 of CALXTR010000008.1, forward strand.
CTTGCTTTTAAGGGCGTTCAAAACATCAGTACCATTGGTTGCAGTCGAGATATCAATGTTGTTACCATCGCCATCATTAGCAAAAGTATATTTTACACCGTCAAAGGTCAATGTGGTGCCAAGATAATCGGCCACATTGTCGCTGCCAAACGTGATTTCTCCGCCGGTATAATCAGGCGTAATCATATCAAGATCATTGCCGCTAAAGCTGTTGAGCGAAGACTTGAAATCATTAATCAAATCATAGATTGATTCCATTGAGGTATTCATAGTCTTAAGCTCAATATTAAGCAAATCATTATTAGCCTGAAAGTTTTTGGTTACATTTAGCGATGCTTCCAAGCTGACGATATTAAATGCGGTTGAACCATAGCCCGAATAGTTAGGAGATTTCAGTCCGGTTGTAGCCTGATAGCTGTAAAGATCGAGCTGCTCCTTATTTTTCAAGCTCGCACTAAGTAGGTTCATATAACTAGCATAAGTAGGAACTCTCATTTTCGTACCTCCTAATTAACCATATCCAAAAGCAGGTCCAAAATTTCTTTAGACGCCGTAAAAGCTTGTGCACAAGCTGCATACGTTTGCTGAAAGATAATCATTTGTGATAATTCTTCATCAATATCAACCCCACTAACCTGAGCCTCTTTTAATGAGATAGATTCGGTCAGTGTTTGTTGATATTCAAGCTCGCTAGATGCATTGTTAGCGGCCGAAGCAATATTTCCGACAAAAGTAGAAGCATAATTTGCAAGCGTAGTTTGGGTTTTGCCGATAGTGCCCGATTGTTCAAAGGTTTGTGAATTCTTAAACACCTGAGCCATTGCATTGGCAATATCGTTAGCAGCTTGGTTAAGTTCATATTTACCCGTGTTTTCATTAAAAATCGGTGAGCCGTTAGCAATCAGCTCCGGAGCCACGGTAATATCCTCACGCACTTTGATAGTGGTTGCAATGGAAGCATTAGAAGGCTCCAAACCAATATTTTCCAAAAATCCGGTTTGCGGGTTGCTAAGTTCGGTAATTTCGAGCTGAGCTCCGCCCACATCTTCAATCCGCAACACATAGCCATTGCCATTGGGGATAAGCGAGGCGCGCAAATTTTCGCTCAATACCGGGTCATTGTTAATTTTGTTAACAATATCGCGCAGGCTATCGTTGGAGTTTATTTCCAAACGTCCGAAATCAATACCGCGCTCACTGTCTGAAAAACTCAAAGTGACAGTACCCTTAACACCAAGATTAGCATTTTCAGCCATTACTTTGGAGTCATAGATATATTCGTTGCTGTCACTGACAAAAAAGTCATTGAGCCCAAAGAAGCTGGAGAAACCTTCAAACTGACGATCATAACCATTTGCGCCATCAGCATCAAAGCTGAGCTTAACGTCTTGTTGAGCGGCTCCGGGATTGGAGTTAGCCACATCAATAATCCCGATAGAGTAGTTGCTGTTTTGGGTGTTGATATTAAGTTTGCCGGTTTGATCAAAGGTCACGGTTGCATCTTGCATATTGGGAGTGTCCACAGTGCGCAGCCAAGCTTGGAGTTGCGCTGCCATGTCAGAAAGAGTACCTTCCGTGAAGCCAATGTCGCCTTTAAGCGAGGCGGTAGACACTTGCTTGCCGTTTTCATCAAAAATCACAAACCGTACATCGCCTTCATCAATGCGGATAGATTGGGTGTCAGGATCCAAAAATGAGCGAGTACCGGTCATTTCTGAAGGAGTATTGGGATAAGCGGTACCTTGGTTGTGAACATGATTAATACTGTCTTTGAGCACTCCGGCCAACTCATCAAGCTGAGCTTGCAATGAGGGCAGGGTGGTGTCGCGAATTTCAATCAGTCCTTTAAGCTTACCATCTTTAATACTTTTGGTAATGTCCACTCCGTCAACATAAATCCCCGAGATAGAACCTGCCGCATAAGACGTTGTGGCACTGGCTTGAGCAATCGCGGTGTGTGAAAGCTTGTGTGGATCGCGGTCTAAAAGGGTTGCGCCTGACTTGGTCTGAATGACGAGCTCACCGTTTTCGCGTTCATAATAGGTAATGTCAATGTAGCCACTAAGTTCGCGTAAAGCACTATCTCGTTGGTCTTCAAGATCAGCCACACCCTCGTATCCAAGTACGGTATATTTTACAATACTGTCGTTAAGCTCAGCCAAAGTATCCAGAGTTTTGTTGATGCTGTCCACGGTGTCACGAATTTCGATATCGGCATCACCGCGCAGTTTTTGAATCTCGGTTGAAACATAGTTCAAACGCGAGGTAACCGCTTGTGCTGAGGTCAACAAGGAGTAGCGGTTGGAAGCAGAGGTTACATCAGTGGCAAAAGTATCAAAATAAGCCTGCAAATCAGATACGTTAGCGGCCAGAGAGTTGTCGCCTTGGGGAGTACCAAGTAAGGTTTCGGTTTTAGAAAGATATTCATTTTGCGAGCTGAGATTGGTCGTTAAGCTATTAGAGCTCAAAAAGCTGCGTAACAAACCTTGATTAACGGTTCGTTTGATATCACCTAGTCTCACACCGGCATTGTATCCTGCCAATACCACATTATTTTGCTGAGCGGTTTTGCGAGTATAACCGGGAGTGTCGACATTGGCAATGTTTCTACCGATGATGTCGAGTTGGTTCTGTGCTACTTTCATGCCGCTGAGCGTGGTCTGAAGTCCTGATAATAGTGCCATGGTCCTAACTCCTATAAAGTTCTGTTTACGGTCAGAGCGTTGCTGTTATTATCCAAGGGAGAATACTTTCCCTGAGCGCCATAAGAAGTCGAATTTGCATTATTCGTCACTTTGGCAATATTAATAATTGAATCCATCACCATTTTATTGGTCTGCATTTTGGTATTAAGGAGCATATCGTTTTTGCGAATGAGCGCATCCAGATTTTGCGAAATATCGCGCAGATTATCTCTTTCGGCCTCAGGCAGTTGTTTAAGACTTTCCTGATTTTTAATAAAATATGCTACCATATTCCGATAAGCGGTCACGGTTTTGGTTTTTTGTTCGTATAGTTCGCCCACTTTGTCTAAGTCAAATTTTTCCAATGCTTCGTTTTCAGATTGTAGCAAAGTTGCAAAACTGCCGACAATCTCCTTAAAATCATTCACTTTGGAAGCGAAAATATTTTGCTCTTGGTTTTCCATTTTTAGTTCTCCTTAGAGGAGGCGGCCATCGATGCCATTTCTTGCATCTGGAGAATAGAACGCATTACTTCGTCTTTCACTCCGATACCGCCGGTTTTCGCCATAACTTTTCCATATTCGTTAAACAACATCGAGCGATAGATTTTCTCAGCGTGCCCCCCGCCAAACATTCCGTCCGTAGAGATACCCTCAAACATAGACTCCATGGTACGGGTAATAAAGAAAGCTTCAAAATCCTCAGCCGCCTGGGCAATTTTTTCCTGGTCATCGGATTTTTTTGCACTTTCGAGGCTGCTTGGAGCTTTAGCACTCAAAGCTTGGCTCAATAAGGGGTTCTGATATGTGTTTGCAATTTCCATCTTAAATCACCTCGATATCTGCTTGCAAAGCGCCACTAGCCTTAATGGCCTGCAAAATACTGATTAAGTCGCGCGGTGTAACGCCCAAAGCATTAAGCCCGTTGACTAGTTCTTGGAGATTAACGCCGGTGTCAAGCACACTGAGCTTGCTGTCCACGCTTTCGTTGATGTCAATGGCGGTGTTCACCCCCATCACGGTTTCGCCGTTAGAGAATGGCAGGGGCTGAGAAACGAATGGCACATCAGTAATCCGAATGGTTAGGTTGCCTTGAGCAATCGCCAACTTGTTGATTTTGACATCTTTGCCAATCACGATAATTCCCGAGCTTTCATCAATAACCACTTTAGCATTTTGGTCGGGTTGAACTTGCAGTTGCTCCACTTTAGTCATAAGGTCTACCACTCGGTTGCGATATTCTCTGGGCACCTGCATTTCGACTGTTCCCGGATCAAGCGATTGCGCCAGATTAGTGCCGAGATTAGCATTAATCGCATCGGCAATCCGGCGAGAAGTGGTAAAATCGGGGTTGCGCAGTGCAATTTTGATAGTGCGCAAACTATCGAGTTCAAACGGAATTTCTTTTTCGATGATAGCCCCGTTAGCAATACGCCCTGAGGTCGGCACACCACGCACCACCGAGGCGCCACCACCTTGAGCAGCCACGCCGCTCACGGCAACTTGCCCTTGAGCTAAGGCATAAACTTCGCCGTCTGCACCGGTCAGAGGTGTAACAAGGAGCGTACCACCTTGCAGATTTTTAGCATCACCAACGGCGCTTACCATGACATCTATTCTGCTACCCTGACGAGCAAAAGCGGGAAGATTGGCTGTAACCATCACCGCGGCCACGTTTTTAGATTTGATTTGCCCGCCGCGAGCATTAATCCCGATTTGATCGAGCATCGAAACCAAGCTTTCTCTGGTAAAATCGATAGATTTGATATTATCACCGGTACCATTAAGACCGACAATCAAACCATATCCGACCAATTGGTTGTCACGCACACCTTCAAAATCGGCAATATCTTTGATGCGCGAGCTAGCTTCCGCCGGAGATAAATAGGCCGAAAACGCGAGCATAACCGCGGCAGAAATAAGGCTAAAGCAAGATTTTTTAACACACCACATGGTCAATTCCCATCAAAAAATTACACTAACTTGATGGAATAGATGCAATTTTCGTGCCATTTTTTTGAGAAAGGGTGATTTATAGTTAATACAAACGAGCCATCTCTTGTACATAAGAGTGCCCTCCCTCGTTTATAATAGCGTCATCCCTCGACTAGGCTAGCATTATTCAGAGTCATCCCTCGTTTTTCGGAGAAAAACGTCCAGGGATCTTCCGATTAATTTTAAAGTCATCCCTCGTTTTCTGATAAGAAAACGTCCAGGGATCTACAAATTTTTTTATACTTTTCAAACACTTAACCTAACTCGAAGCCCCCTTGATGGCTGTTGCCACAGCCAAGGGGTGACATTTGTAAAAAAGAACTCCGCAAAGCACAATCGTAACCTTGCGGAGTATCGGAGAAAGAAAAACATAATAATATTTTTTACCCAAAACTAATACTTAATCATACATCTTACCGGGTAAACCCACTGTTTGTTTCCAGTATACTCATTACTATTTCCCTCATAAACTCCACCACTATATGCAGTTACAAAATAAATCTGTCCAATTGTATGTTCTGTTGATGTTGAATGATCTTCATCTGCAATACCAATGCCACCGGCAATCAGAAGTCCACGATTAACAGCCACGCTATTGTCTTTGCCAATGGATATTGCAAGTTCTCCAGCTGCAGGCAAATACCACATTCCTTTAGTTCCAGGTGCTGTATTTGGTGCATAATTGTAACAATATCCAGGCGCGTAATTAAAGATATCTTTGCTATCTGCATAATGCATTAACCATGCTTCTGTATTGCTTTTTCCGTTGAAATCTGTTTGGGCAGTATCACTATCAAGATTAGGTATCCCTTCCACATCTTCAAATTTATAATTGTACCCATTTGGATCTTGTTCTGCCCATGGTAGTCTTGCTTCATCCAAGCTGAGAATTAATTTTGTTGATCCATCATTATGCGCTACCACTCCAATGGCGTCTTTATCAGCTATTTTACACCCTGAGCTGCAAGTTAAATCAGTATAAAAAATACTTCCAGGAAAGCAGTTGGACTGTGGACAATTTACACTTACGCAAGCGCCTCTTTTCCATTCATATCCTTCTGCACACAAGCATTCACGATATAAATTTTGACAAGTGTTTCCTTTACCCCCAATTATCTTTCCATTGGCAGCACAAGTATAAGCATAATCCCCATCACAAATCTGAGCCTTAGTTCCGTTATATTCAAATGGTAAAGCGCACACGCCGTTTCTTACCCATCCCCAATTTTCAAATCGGGAGGTTTTTAGTGTAGAACTACGACCACCACCACTACTATTGCTCACAAGTACATATTCTTGTTCGCCAGATTCTGTAATTGAATTATATGACTGCTGAGATAAAGACTTACTTCCAGCCTTTTTTAAGCCATCATTAACTTTAACTTTATTTGTGTTAATAGAGGTAGAAAGCTTAGAAGAAGTAGGCAAGTACCACTGATTAGGTGATGTTCCTGCAGTTTGTGTTTTATAGCAGGCCAGTGGAGCACCAGAAGCATTTTCTCCCCAGAAAGATATCCAATTCTGCGTATAAATACGGTCTTCAAAAATATTGGTAGATGTAGTTCCGGATGGATTAACTAAACCAAAATGAGGGCTCCAACTTCCGCCGGCTCTATCTACTAAATAAAGAGCCAAGCGGTTGTTGCCGTCAACATATGAAATTACTCCAATTGGAGTTTTTCCTTCTATACGTTGAGAACAACAAGAATGATCAGAATATAAAATACTTCCTTCTACACATATGTTATCGCATGTTTCCTGGCATGCTCCATTTTCCCAGGTATATCCGTCTGCACAGCTGCAAGATTTGTACATTCCGCCGCAGCTTTCGCCTATACTTCCCTGAATATGAGAAGCATCACTCACATTGCATCGATATTTATATTCAATATCGCAGATTTTTGCCTGATTGTTTTCAAATTCAAAAGGCAAAAAGCAACGAATTTTGTCTGTTCCTGTATAATAGTCACTATGCTCGGAAATATTGCCGCAAGTCATATTGCTAATAGAAAAAGATACTGTAGTAAATTTATCATACCCTGTTTGAGATGATGTACCGTGAGAATAATAACCTCCGGAACTTAAAAGATCTCCTCCAGATAAGCGTAGTGCCGCATCAACAACTGTTCTATTGGTGCAGGCTGTATAAAGTTCTCCGGTTGCAGGAACATACCATTGTCCTTTAAAGGTGCCTTCTGTTGTATAATTGTAGCAGTATCCAAAACGATATTTTTCTATATCAGGCAAATACCCAAAATAATCTAACCACACTTGAGAGTTTGCTCTTCCGTCAAAATCTGTTGTTTCCGGATTGTCGGGATATTTATAAATACGATATAGTTCGAGTTCATATGGCAACCAGCTTAAGCCACTATCTTTTTGTGCCAAGCTCATTGCTAAGCGAGCATTACCATCAGCGTAAGTTACAACACCAATTGGTGTTTTGCTTTTTAACCTTGTGCTGCAACAAGAATAGTCAGAATAAAGAAAGCTACCCGGATAGCACATATTATCACAAGGTTTTTCACAAGATGTTTTATCCCAAATATACCCATCTTCACATTGACATTCTTTGAATAGCCCTCCACAACTTGTACCGATACTGCCAATAATATGGGTATCGTTGCCAATTCTACATTGTGAGACATAGTCAGTACTGCAAATGGTTGCTGTTCCGTTACCATTATCATCCAATGGTAAAACACAACGGGTAGAATTGGTATCCTTTTTATTATCGGAATAAACTTCATCTCCCCACCTTAGATAATAAGCATAGCTAGTACTAGACTCATTAGAGGACCAAAAATATCCCCAGAGACTACCGGATCCTACAGCGGCTTTAAGTCCGGATTCAACTAAGGAGCTATTTTTATACATGTTAATAAATTCTGTAGTGGATGGTAAAAACCACTGTTGAGCAATAGTACCAGGTGTAGTATATTGAGTACAATAACGAACTGCCCCATAAGTAGTCTGAGCTTGGTCATATGACCAGTTTACAGTATTTTCTTTTCCGCTAGGTGTGTTTTTATACCCATTAGGTAAAAATTTAACATCATACTCAGATAGCCCCCATTTTTGAGTGGTAGATTGCAGTTGTATAGCTAATCTGGCATTTTCATTTTCATACGCAATTACCCCAATTGGCGTTTTACCATCAATTATGCAAGTATTACAAGTATAATCAGAATACAATATATTCCCTATAGTGCAGCTTTGTCTACAATCTGGGACACAAGCGCCATTTTCCCATTTGTATCTTAGTGCACATGAGCCACTTTTGAGCTTATATTTTGTTCCATTGCATGACTGGCAGCTTTCTCCCGCAAGATATCCTAAAGGAATTTCGCTATAACTATAAGGATAATCATCACACGGCGCGCAGCACTCTTTGTACCACTTTTCATCGCCTCGCCAGCAAACTTCCGTACCGGTTTTGCCGCCGTTTGCACATTGGATAAAGCCATCACCCGCACAGTCATTCAGCTCCGCTTTGTATTTGGTAATATCTCCGCAGGCCAAACAACTTTCGCCTTTTTGATAACCTTGTGGAATTTCATCTTCCTCATAGGGATAATCCTCACATTCATTACAACATTTGCCAAATAAAGGCGAATATGTACATATTTCATTCTCCTCAAATGTCCAACCCTCTTGGCATTCACTCACATAATCAGGATTTTCTTCACTGCACGCCCGAGCTAAATCTTCTTTGCATTGTTTATAAAAATTCAAACCATTCAAACATTGCTCATCGGCATATTGAGGAACAACACATTCCTCCGGCAATGTGTTATAGCCATTATCTTCGCACCACTTTTGAGCATCGCACTTGAGATAGTGACTGTTATCAGGGCAGACTTCCTGATGATAATAAGGAGGGCACTGCCCAAGCTCATAATAAGTGTAACCGGCATCGCGGCAATATTGGGTTGATAAATTGGCATCACCCTGAAATTCTAGTATCTTGTCCCCACAGTCGGGCAAAAAACAAATTGCCGCTTGTGCCATATTCTCTAGCCCAAGCCAACCGAGACCACCACCAATCCCCAAACATAGCGCAACATAACTCACACCCCGATAAAAGCGCAATTTTCTTAAATTTTGGCCACAACAAACCGGGCCGGATTTTTTCTTCTCCTGCATGGTAATAGTCCTTCCTTGGCTAAAAACTAGACAAAAGCTTAAATTACCTTAAAACCCTTAGATTCTCCCATTAGCGATTCTATATATAAGTAATATCATAATATATTTTTACGAAATTTGCAATAATTTATTAGCTTACCCTAATGTTATTTGTCTAATTACTTCAATAAAAAAATACCCCGCCGAAGCGAGGTATTAATTTGCCACATCTTGCTTAGATACTAAAGCTTATTCATAATCTCCTTAAGCTTGTTGAGCATTTCTCTAATTTTGGGTGTGTCCTTAGCATCAATATGACTAACTAACCAATATGGATGCTCTAAGGTAAACTCTGGTAAAACTTGTACGAAGTCTTTTTCCGAATTTCCGGAGTTAACCGGATGCAATCCAATCCCTAACCCTAACTTCGTCAATTGGGTTAAAATATTGGTTGAGTTGCTATATGCAATGGTTTTTTGGGATTTTTTTAAGAGACTATCCCAAACCGACCACTCTGTATTGTATTCTTTGCGGTCGCATATATAATGGTTTTCCAGCAAGTCGTCCATGCTTTGTGGATATCCGTGTCTGGCAACATATTCTGCCGATGCAAATAAACCAAATACAACGTTGTGCTTGGAGATAACTACGGAGCCAGAACTACGCGGTTCCTTATACACAATTGCAATATCAGTCTCTCTTGATAGGATATTAGGTGTCTCGTTAGAGCAGGTGATTTCTAACTTCACATCAGGAAATTGTTTACAAAACTCAGTCATTTGTCTAGCCAGACAAAAAGACCCAAGACCATCTGTCATCCACAACCTGATAGCTCCGGAATATTGGTGAGATGAAAGCGAGTAGTTTTGCACACTATGAAACATGGCTTTCAGTTGCAAAGCATATTTGTTCAACTCGTGAGCAGCTTCTGTTGGTACAACTCCATGCGGAACCATAGAGAATAGCTTAACTCCAAGCTTTTCCTCCAACTCGTGCATTGCCGCAGAAACATTAGGTTGCTGCATTCCTAAGCGGGCTGCTGCCTTTGTAAAACTACATGTTGAAATTGTTTCGTTTAAAATAATTAAACTTTTAGTTATTGATAATTGCTCATTTATATTCATATTATATATCAGTTATATAAAAATAACCCCTTCAAAACAATTTATTACACCTGTAAAATTATAAACATACAAATATTAGTATATGGTTGAGTAAAAGTCTATGGAAAATGAGATTAAAATTAATGTGGTTAACTCTCTTGATGATTATCAAAAGGTAGTAGCAATCCGTTCCATAGTTTTCGTTGGAGAGCAAAAACTCCCTTATTCAGTAGAGTTTGGAGCAAATGAACTGTGTTGCACCTACATTTTGGCAACAGTAAATGGCGAGCCGGCCGGCACTGTACGCATACATCAATTTAAGGATTTTGCCAAACTAGAGCGCATGGCAGTTTTAGCAGAATATCGACGCACCCCTTTAGCCGAGCAAATACGCCAAAAGGCACTAGATATTTGTAGTGTTAAAGGCATTACCAAAATCTATGGCTTGTGTCGACGCGAGCTTTTGCCGCACTGGTCTAAGTTCGGCTATCATCTGGTCGAAGGGGCCCCCGGGATACAACGTTCTAATATGGATTTGGTTCCAATCTTGGTCGACATCCAAGAGGCCAAAGACATCATCAAATTTACTGACCATCCGGACCGCCTGATGGAGCAGGAAGGCGAATGGCGGGATAACTGTATGTACTTCCAACAGCCATTCAATGTTAATGATAAAACTGCAATAATTATAAGGAAAAGAAATGAGTTGCGCCAACAAAGAAAATCAGCTGAGTATTGAACAGCAATCCGTTGAAATTAGTCGTATCTATACCGATTTGGAGCGAATTACGCAAGAGTTGGGTAAATTAGGACTTTTTCATACCCAACTAATGTTAGAGCAGGTAACTGCTGATTATGAACGAGCAATCTTTCGTCAAATTTGTAGTGAGCCAAGAATATAGCCATAAAAAAACGCCCTCTAAAAAGAGGGCGTTTTCTTAAAAGCAGCGTAATTAGATACGTCCGTAGAATGCGTCTAAATACATCTGCTTGATTTCAGAAATCAGCGGATAAGCTGGGTTTGCGCCAGTGCATTGGTCGTCAAAGGCCAGCTCTGAAAGGTTATCCAAGTTATCAAGGAAGACTTTTTCATCAACACCCCAGTCTTTGATAGAAGCCGGGATATTAATGCTCTTCTTGAGTTTTTCAATAGCCTTAATCAGGTTAGCAACTTTCTCATCATCATTTTTACCACCGAGGTTAAGGAACTCAGCTACTTTTGCATAGCGACGTTTCCCTTCCGGATAATGATATTGAGAGAAAGTTCCTTGCTTGGTTGGACGATCATTAGAGTTAAATTTCACTACTTGGCTGATAAGGAGTGCATTAGCAATCCCGTGCGGAATGTTATAAGCACTACCGAGTTTGTGAGCCATCGAGTGGCAAACTCCCAAGAATGCCTGAGCAAATGCCATACCGGCCATGGTTGCGGCATAGTGCATATTTTCACGAGCAATCGGATTGTTAGCACCATCATTGACCGAAACGGCAAGGTTATCAAAAATCAATCGAATTGCTTCATAAGCAATACCGTCGGTAAACGGAGTTGCCAAAATTGAGGCTAGTGCCTCTAAAGCATGAGTAAGCGAGTCAATACCAGATGCGGCGGCCAAGCCTTTGGGCATGCTAAGAACCAAATCCGGATCAATAATCGCCATGTTCGGAGACAAAGCATAGTCAGCAATCGGATACTTAATATGAGTGTTTGAATCGGTAATTACTGCAAACGGAGTAACTTCCGAACCGGTACCAGATGTGGTAGGAATAGCAACCATATAGGCTTTTGAGCCCAAATCGGGGAACATGCAAACACGTTTTCTAATATCCATAAAGCGCATAGCCAAGTCATCAAACTTCACTTCAGGATGTTCATACATCAACCAAACGATTTTTGCTGCGTCCATCGGAGAGCCGCCACCCAGAGCAATAATTGTATCTGGTTCAAAGCTGCGAGCCAATGTCAGCGCACGGTTAACCGTATCGGTGTCCGGATCTGGAGCCACTTCCGAAAAGATTTGGAACGCAATACCCATATCTTCCAAAACATCGGTAACTTTTTTGGTGTATCCCAATTGGAAGAGAGATTTATCGGTAATAATCAAAGCCTTTTTGCGTCCGCACAGCTCGCGCAAAGCAAAGCCAACCGATCCGCGCTTGAAATAGATTTTGGGCGGAACTCTAAACCACAACATATTTTCACGTCTTTCGGCCACATTTTTAATATTCATCAGATGTTTAACTCCTATATTCTCACTGGCTGCATTGCCGCCCCAAGAGCCGCACCCCAAAGTTAGTGACGGATCAAGACGGAAGTTATAAAGATCACCAATACCGCCTTGCGAAGACGGGGTGTTAACCAGCATACGACCGGTTTCAACCACTTCTGAGAAGTGCTTAATGCGATCAGCATTCTGGTTTGCAGTGTAGAGTACCGAGGTGTGACCAGGCCCTGCAAAGTTAACCAAATCGCGAGCCATCTCAACAGCTTGGTTAAAGTCTTGAGCCTTATACATTGCCAATACCGGCGAGAGTTTCTCGTAAGAGAATTCTTCTTCAGGACCGATTTTTTGAGCTTCGCCAATCAAAACCTTAGCATTGGCCGGAACTTTCAGTCCTGCCATCTCGGCAATTTTAGCCGCCGGCTGGCCAACGATTTTGGCATTGAGTTTGCCATCAATCACAATGGTCTTAGCTACTTTTTCTTTTTCTTTTTTATCCAAGAGATAAGCGCCGCGATATTCAAACTCTTTGCGTACTTCGTCATAGATGTCTTTGTGTACGATAACAGATTGCTCAGAAGCACAAATCATACCATTGTCAAAAGTTTTACTCATCAAAATTGAGCTTACAGCCATTTTAATGTCAGCTGTTTCATCAATAATTGCCGGAGTGTTGCCAGCACCAACCCCCAGAGCCGGATTGCCTGAGCTATAAGCCGATTTGACCATTCCCGGACCACCGGTAGCCAAAATTAGGTTAATACCTTGGTGGCTCATCAAGTGTTGAGTTAGTTCAATGCTAGGTTCTTCAATCCAGCCGATAATTCCTTCCGGAGCACCGGCTTTAACAGCGGCATCAAGCATTAACTTTGCGGTGTATACAGTGCATTTCTTAGCTCTTGGGTGGGGAGAAAAGATAATACCGTTACGAGTTTTAAGTGAGATCAAGCTTTTAAAAATTGTGGTTGAGGTTGGGTTTGTAGTCGGAATAACACCGGCAATAATCCCCAAAGGCTCAGCAATTTTGGTCAGTCCGTTGGTGGCATCGTGTTCCAACACACCGCAAGTTTTAGTGTTGCGATATTTGTTGTAGATTTCCTCGGCGGCAAAATGGTTTTTGATAACTTTATCTTCGACCACACCCATACCGGTTTCTTCCACCGCCATTTTAGCGAGTGGAATACGGTTGGCATTTGCAGCAATAGCCATGGCTTCAAAAATCTTATCAACCTGTTCTTGCGAATAAGTTGCCAAGATTTTTTGGGCTTTGCTGACCCGTTCAATCAACGCGTTCAAGTCATCAATTGTATTGATGCTGGCCTGCGTGGTTGCGGCAGTATCTTTTCCTTTCATTGTCTTTACTCTCCTTTTTTACTTATACTGCATATAATATAGGGGTTAAAATCTTAAAATTTGTTTTTATAAACCAAATTGTACCAATAATTTTTGTTACAAATTCTTACAAACCTCCTCATGATCTGAGAAAGGATAAACTTTTCCGTTGATATACTGTCCGGTTTCATGTCCTTTACCGGCTAAAATCAGCACATCTCCTTGCGAAAGCGCGGCAATAGCGATTTTAATTGCGTGAGCGCGGTCGGGGATATTTTGCCCGCGAGGACAAGCAACCATAATTTGTTCGCGAATTTTGGTGGCATCTTCGGTTCTGGGGTTGTCATCAGTGACATAGATAACATCGGCCAAATCATTGGCAATTTTCCCCATAATCGGTCGTTTACCGTTATCACGATCTCCTCCGCAGCCAAACAAGACATGAAGCTTGCCTTTGGTGTGCGGTCGCATCGCCTTGATTACGTTTTCTAGGGCATCAGGTGTGTGTGCATAGTCAATATAAATGGCCGCCCCGTTAGGAGTGGTTCCCGCAAGTTCCAGACGGCCTTTTGCACCATGTATGGAAGAAATATGCTTAATGACTTCATGAGGTTTGTGGGTTAGGGCTGCAGCCATTCCTAAAGCGCATAAAACGTTCATTGCCTGAAATTCACCGGCTAAAGGTACAAAAATCTCGGTTTCGGCGCCAAAATAGATGAGCTTGAGACGTTGCCCGTTGAGCTCTGGTGTAGCCGAAAGTAGTTTGAGTTCTTGGCCTTTGTGACCATAGGTAATAATGTTTTTGTCGGTCTCAAGGCAAGCCTGCTTAATCTGCGGAAAGACGTCAATATCAGCGTTTAGGACCGCCGTTCCGCCGGAAATAAGGATTTCCTTGAATAAGATTAGTTTGGCATTGAGGTAGTTTTCAAAACTTTTGTGATAGTCCAAATGGTCGCGGGTCAGATTGGTAAATCCGGCCACTTCGGGATGTACACCGCCCACGCGATATTGGCATAAGCCATGGCTGGAGGTTTCCATGCAGACATAATCATAACCTTCTTTTTTGAGCTCGGCTAATTCTGAGGCAATTACCACGGCGTTAGGTGTGGTGTTGGGAGAAGGGATAGGGGGTTCATTGGCCTTGATGAGTCCGAGCGTTCCCATGCTGGCGGCTTTGTAGTTCATTTTAGTTAAAATTTGGCGTACAAAGTCTGCAATTGATGTTTTGCCGTTGGTGCCGGTAATGGCAGCAATATGCGAGGGCTGCTCACCATAAAATTCAGCGGCAAGTTCGGCAAATTTTTTGTTGGGGTTATCATCGGCAATAAAAGCCACATTAGGTACAAAAGCCGCATATTCGGGCTTCCCCAAGATAAGAACTGCACCGTTGGCAATGGCAGAAGGAATATATTCTGAGCCCGGAGCCTTTTCGCTGTCAAGCGCCGCAAACAAAAAACCGGGCTTTACTAGGCGAGAGTCAGAAGTCAAACCCGCAATCTCAATATTGGCAATTTTCATATAGTTAACCCCATTTTGCGATTCTGTTCTTTAACATAATGGAACAAAAAGCCTAAAAAATTGTTTAAATTTGAGTTATCAAAAAATTAAACTTTGCCGATTAAAGTTAAGACAGTGAATAAGGAGAATTGCTCATGAAAAAACTAGCCATAGCTTTATCGGTTCTAATGCTGTGCTCAACCTCATTGCACGCCAATGAAACCCCGGTCACCGCCGCACCCGAGGCCAACATTGAGGTGCTGCAAAATAATATCAGTACAGAAAGATACAAGGGCTTATACCATGAGCTGATGCAACCCAAAGATGAGCAAATCCAAAAGATGATAGCCGATTTTGGGGCGGAAGATGATTATGGTCGCCGCATGAAAATTGTGGACGGTATATTGTTTAAGCTGACCGGAGCGGAATATGTTGCTCCTGATAGCCGCAAGCCAAGTAGCCTCAAAGAAAACCCGATGGATGCAAGAGAGTTGGTTACGGTAGAATATTTTACAGGTGTCCCTTATCATAACAAACACTGGGAACATGATGAACCCGAAAACCCACGTCCCGGAGCCGCTAAATATCTCAAAGAAGCATATCGTTCCTTAGCAGACTATACATATAATGTGTTGCGTAGTCGGGATAGTCAATATCAGGAAGTGTTAGACGCTATTAAGCTTAAATACGATATAGAACAAACCAAATGGCAAGCTGATATTAGTACTGCACTGAAAATTTTGGCCCGCCCGCGCGATTTCACTTCTCAGGCAGTTTTGATGCAAGATATCGAAGGTGCGGTGCAACAAAATGCTATTTTTACGGAAACGATTAATACCGCTTTTCGACAATATGCTGAACAAAACCCCTATAATCCTTGGGCGGAGTGGTATCGCAATTTTGGAGCTAATAAACGACTGATAACTCTGGGAGATGATAAGATACACGGTACAATTTCCAACGACTTAATCAAAGGCTATGAGGGGAATGATAAGATTTTTGGTGACAAAGGAGATGATATCATCAATGGCGGAGAAGGTGATGATTATCTGGAAGGAGGAGAGGGCGATGACACCTACTTTTTTGAACTTGGCTTTGGTAAAGATGAGATAAACAATTGTTCCTCCGGTGCTGATGATATTGATGTGATTACCTTTAGCGAGAACATCAAGCCCAATATTATCAAAGTGATAAGAAGAGAAGACAATCTCATTCTTTCTCACCAAAAAGACTTGCATCAAATTTTAGTGCGTGATTTTTTCGCTAGCCCCCAGTGCGAAATCAGTGAGGTTAGATTTATGGGCAGCGAAACATGGAGCGCCAAACAGCTCAAACAAAAATATTCTTATTCTGACTATGCGTGGGATAGGTTAAAAAGTTTTGGCCGCCGTTGTTATGATTGGCTAGGGGACGTGTTTTACCATCTGGTAGTGTGGTTGCATTAAAAAAAGATGGTTTACATTCGGGGGATAGTGTGCTATTACCCCGAGCATGATTGATATAAACAACATAACCGTACGTATCGGAAGCAAAGTTTTGCTGGAAAATGCCTCTGCCCATATTTCCGATGGGCAGAAGGTAGGTTTGGTTGGTGTCAATGGCTGCGGTAAGTCTACGCTATTTCGAGTTTTTAAAGGTGAACTGGAGACCGAGCTTGGTGATATTTATTTTCCAAGCGGCTATAAGGTTGTTTTTGTTGAGCAAGAAATAAAAGATAAATCGGTTGGCTTGTTAGACTTTGTGCTTAGCGCTCACCAAGAAAGAGCTGAATTGCTAAAAAGGCTTGAAACGGCTAAAGATGATGAGCTAGCCGAGATTCACGAACGCTTGCGCTTGTTGGGTGCAGCCGCTGCTCCGGCCGAAGCCGCTTCAATTTTGACCGGATTAGGGTTTAAGGATGCAGATTTGCCTAGGCCTTTGAGCGAGTTTTCCGGTGGCTGGCAAATGCGTGCAGCATTGGCAGCGGCTTTGTTTCAGCCCTCAGATGTTTTGCTGTTGGATGAGCCAACCAACCATTTGGATTTAGAGGCAGGGGTTTGGCTGGAAAATAGGTTACAGAAGTATAGGGGTACTTTGCTGATAATCAGCCACGACCGCAATATTTTGAATTCGCTCTGCAATTACATTTTGCACTTTGACCACCGTAAGTTGGTGATGTATGGCGGCAATTATGATACTTTTTGCCGCACTCGCGCCATGCAAAAGGAGCTTTTGAGCAAACAAGCCGAAAAGCAAGAGGCAAGACACAAGCATTTGCAGTCTTTTGTAGATAGGTTCCGCTATAAGGCAAGCAAGGCCAGACAGGCGCAAAGCCGGTTAAAAATGTTAGAAAGATTAGAGCCGGTCATTGAGCTGGAGGACGATGCTGTTACTAGGTTTGACTTCCCCGAGCCACAAGAACTTCCGCCACCATTGCTTACTTTGGAGAATGGAAGCGCTGGCTATGATGATAAGGTAGTGCTAAAAAGGCTGAACTTGCAAATTGTCGATAATGACCGCATTGCTATGCTGGGTGCTAATGGTAACGGCAAGTCTACTTTGGCCAAAGTTTTGTCGGGAAGGTTGGGGTTGATGGATGGCAAGCTCACTAAGAGCGGCAAGCTTAAAATCGGCTATTTTGCTCAGCACCAGACCGATGAATTGCCGCTTGATATGACGCCGGTGGAGTTTATGAGCCCCAAGTTTCCAGACTACCGCGAGCCTCAGGTTCGAGCATATCTGGCGCGCTTTGGTCTAACCCAAGAAAAGGCTCTAACCCGCATTGACAAGCTTTCTGGTGGAGAAAAAGCGCGGTTGTTGTTTGCGGCCATGGCCTATAATGCGCCTGAGGTGCTGATATTAGACGAGCCGACCAACCATTTAGACATTGATGGCCGCGAGGCGCTGATAAGAGCCTTAAACGAGTATAAGGGCTCCGTAATTTTGATTGCGCATGATATGCACTTACTGGAATTGGTGGCAGATACTTTGTGGCTGGTCGATAAGGGGAGCTGCAAGGTTTATGACGGTGATTTGGAAGACTATCGGAACTATTTGCTGAGAAAAGCTGCGCCGGAGATAAAAGAAGTCAAGAAAGCTCCTCCGGTTGAAACTGTCAAGGCCGATACCAGAGCCGAAAAGAAAGAAACTGCGAGTAGACTGCGGCGAGTTGAGCGAGAGATAGAGAAACTCGAAGCCCAAAAAGCGGATCTGGAGGCGGCCTTTGCTAGTCCGTTGAGTGCAGATGAGATAATTAGCAAGCAAAAAGATTTAGCTTGGATAAGCAATCAGTTGCACGATTTTGAAGAAGAATGGCTTGAACTTTCTGAAAAGTTAGAACGCTTATAAACCAAAGAGGCTACAACTTGTTGTAGCCTCTTGAATTAAGAAATTTTTTATCCTAGATGACGAAATTCGCCAAATAGAGAAGGGCAGGTATGAGAAAGATGCCCTAAGGTGATACCCAAAGCATTAAATGACATTGAGTGCAAATCATAATGGTCGTTGAGATAGGCTAACTGCTTGTAAGTCAAGTCATAGCCGTGAAAACCAATGCGTTTTGCTCCAAGTCCTTGAGTATCAGGCTCTAGTGGTCTTTCCTTAAGAGATTGCCTTAACATTTCGCGGTCTTTAGCATCTTGTTGCATAAACCGTTCATACTCTTCGGTACCTCTGCGGTGACTTTCGCTAATTCTGCGATTTTCTCTTCCCCTGTTCCACCATTTTAGACCAATCATAAAGCACGCAATTAAAATGAATAAAACTATAAACGACATAATTATTTAGATTAAAATTAAACAATACCTCAAGATAAACGTATTTTGACGAATTTGTCAAGTTTTTTATTTGATGCAAAAAATAAACGGCTCCGTAAGCTTACGGAACCGCCTAAAGTTTTGCGCAAAAATAGTCGTAGGCTTCAGTCAAAAGTTTGAATTTTTCTTCCTTTTGCAAATCACCGGGATGAAGGTCAGGGTGATATTTCTTGGCCAGACGGCGATAATTGCGCTTAAGATTAGCTTGGTTAAGCTCTGATCGCGATAGTTCCAAAACTTGCAAATACAAAGTTTCTTTGTCTGTTGTATTTGTGCTGTTGGTAGAACCATCATAGCTTTGATAACTATTTTGCGAAGAACCATAACTGCCAAATTCGTTTTGGGTCGAATTGCTGCCTTGATTTTGGTGATTATAATGAGATTTATGTCCTCCGGTCTTAAAATATATAAAAACATCATATATAAATACTAAGGCAGAGAATATAAAACGTAGTATATTCCAAATGATTTGGCCAATTCGCCAAATTACTGATGCCACCACAGCGCAGCACATTCCCACAAAATCAAGAATTTTTAAGATAATCGAAACCACGATTATCAAAACAATCAAAGACAAAATAATATTCATATAAATAATTGTTAGTTCAAGCAGATGTATATTCAAATTTCAAGAAAAGTCAAGGTGCTGAGAAAAATAGTTGCAAATAAATAATTAGTTTATGTTTGCTTGAAAAATAAAAAAACTGACAAATATTAACATCAGGGAGTAATAAATATTGCATATTTACTATTTTTAGTAGAGAATGTTTAAAACAATAATCCATTAGAGGAGTTTGTCATGAGCATTTACTATTCCGCAGAGCCAAACCCAAGGGCAACAGAGCAGCCTCACACAATCCGTCACCATGCCACATTTCTGTGTACTCACCCCGGCAAAAAATTTCATCATCCGACCCAATATCCCAAGCTTTTGCCTCTTGTCACTTTTTGCGTATTTTGCGCATAAAAGACATAGAAAGACAGCGAGGACAACAAGTTTTATAAATCTGCCTGTATGAGACTGGCGGGTTGATTTTGTGTTTGATTTACTATCTAAAATATGATACTATTATAGCTGTAATAAATATTATTAATCGCCCTTATGGGCAAAAAAATTTTAGTTATGTTAGATATAATATTTTTTCTGATACTAGGTATATATGCCATTATCAGAATGAGCGCAAAAGAACAAATTGTCCGTAGATCAGAAGAGCGTAAAACACGCAAGTATAACTACTACGGTGGTTTTTATATAGATAGTTATTATACTATTTATTATTCTGAAATAAAAGCCCCGGATAAAAGGACAATTGTTATTGCGTCGATAGTCGGTGCAATTATTCTTATGGGGGCCATGTTTCTTGAGCCGCCAATTTTGAAATATAGCATGATGACCATAGTCGAAATTGTAACTATGGTGATATTGCATCAGGCTATGAAATCAGTCAAAAAAGACTCTAAAATCTGTCTGGATGAAGAGTAATGTACATTTTGACTGAGTGAAGAGTGCTGATAATTCAGCACTCTTTTTCTATTATATCAGGATAAAAAATAATGTGTCTTATTGATGCTAGTCAGGGTATGTGTTGATTACGGTATGTAATATTGCCAAATCTGTAAGATTTAATCAATCACGCGGATAAGAAGTATAATTTTTAAGTCCACCCAAATCAGCAGGGATCAAAGAGCCCTGTATTTTGTTTGTGGACTAATACGCTTTAGAAATATCTTGATTTTATAAGTTCAATCCTTATACTGTAAACCAAAATTGCAATTATGTCTTACTATTAAAAAATTTTTGTATGAAACTAAAATGTATCACTTGCTCAGGCACCAATGAGTTCACCAAAATTGATGACTTGTTTGCGCTGTATCAAGAATTTCCATCTGTAGAGTTCGGAATTCAGGTTTCGAGTAAAAAATGTAGCTCTGGCTCTGCACGCTTAGCTTGGCTAAACAATCTTAAAAATCAGGTGTTGCGTAAAAGGAAAGCCCTTCCGTTGGCTTTACACCTTAACCAAGATTGGGTTGAAGGCTTTTGTGACGGGATAAAAATACCTGAGTTGCAAGAGCTTTTGTCCTGGACTGACCACCAAGGCAATCCTTTTTTCCAACGTATCCAGCTCAATTTCAAAATCGGACGCAACAAGGCTCCGGAAATAGGGCGACTTGAAAGCCAAATGAAAAAATATCCGCATTTGCGCTTTATCTTGTCTTATAATGATGCCAATGCCGATTTAATTTGGAAAATCTACCAACGACGCCAAGTGGTGTTTGATTGTTTGTTTGATGAATCTTTTGGGGAAGGGGTCGCACCAAGTCAACGTCATCCGCCGGTCTTTGATGATGTAATCCAAGGCTATGCCGGCGGACTTTCTCCGGAAAATGTCAGCTCGGAGTTGGAAAAAATCGCTGAGCTTGTGCCACTAGATGCGGTAATTTTTGTTGATGCCGAAGGCAAATTAAAAGGCGAAAATGGCCATTTTGATTATGCCAAGGCCCGCGAGTATGTCGCCAATGCCCTGTCTTGTCCGGCACTCCAAAGCTGAGACAACAATTACCATTAAAAAGCGCCTTTCCGGCGCTTTTTTTATGATTCGAACGTAACACTACCTGCGTAAGCAGGTAGATGTAGACATACCTGCCCAGCCGTTAGGCTTGCGAAGCCTTTGGGCAGGGCGAACGTAGTTCGGAACAGGTAATACCACTTGCGTTAGCTAGTGGAAGTTTATTATTTCTTTTTTGAGCTAGATGATAGTGTTGTCGATTTATGTTTTGAGGGAGAAGTATTGCTAAATGGCATATCCTACCAAGCCACAATTATCGCTCCTCCTCAAACCAATATAGAAGAGACATATATAATGAATGGATATTATTATCCGTCTTCGCGGCTTTTTATCCCTAATAATGATATTTACCGTTATAAAGTGAGAAAATATTTCATACCGTACTTGTTTCCCCAAGCTATCATGTATCGCAAACCCTCCAATAATTAATCTTGGAGGGTTTAAATTAAAAGGTAAATGTCATTTTCATACCTGTCGTTTGCATTGGTGATGCTGCTGCTCTAAAGTTATAGAAAACTCCCCTAATCACAAGTTATTTATAATAATCAAAATGAAAGGATTTATATATTATAAAAATTAGTAAAATAGATGTATCTAGCTAAATAAACAAGCGTAGGTATGGATAGAATTATATAGGCTTTTTTGAGATTTGTTTTACGCTTCTTCCAAGCATAAACCGTAGGTGCAATTATTATCAATAATATTGTTAATGTCATTATGGTATAGTTAAACCTATTTTCATATGCCCAACCACAACCTTCATATCCCCAATGCATATCATAGCTCATCGTGCTAGGATAGTCCGTAGCCACAACAACGCTTGCAAAAAAATTTATAATTGATAATAGATAAAAAGGTATGAGTTTGATTTTTTTCATAATTGCACCTTCGGTTAAAGCGGAATACATTTTTGAACTTTATTCCAACTCAAGCAATCATTTCTGCATATGTGTTGGTCATAGTCCCATACCAAGCCATTATCAAGACAAGAATCCAATTGATGTGCTCGCTTGATATTCGCATTAAATAAAAACATTTGAAGAAAAGCTAAAAAAATGAGCATTACAAAAATATAATGTTTTTGTTTATATCTATTAAACACCCAAAAAATTAGTCCCCAACACAATGTTGTGATGATTGCCACGTAAGGAATATGCGCCATTGATGCTTCTTCATTTTCCGTAATATAAGCTTCATAAATCAGAAACAAAACTATTGGCGTAATCAAAATTCCTTTAACAATTATATGCATTGCTTTAAGAAATAACTCTTTGGTTTGTTTTTTCATATATGTTTCTCCGTAAAGTTATTCTATGAGCAATATTTATATTTGCAAGTTATTTGTAGTAATCGCGTGGATTACGAGAGCAACTTTCTAAAAGATTTTTTCCCGATTTTGCTCCCTGCCAACCTCTACGATTTGCTTCCCAATCATCTGATGATGCTTGAATTCCATCTTTCATTACTCCATACGGAAATTCTCGTGCTGTACTTAAAGTTTTTGCAACAAATTCTCCCCATTTTCCCCTTTTAGCGGCTTCTTCATTTGATGTAGCTTTTATTGAAATTATTTTTCTCGGTATACCATATCATCTGGTATATAGTCTTTATTGTTAGAAAAGATTCTGTTTTCTTCAGTCTGAAAACTACTGATACTTAAATTAATTTCTTTAATTAATTTTTTTATTATAGATCGATTCAAAAACACAGAAAGAGGGTATGCCTTGATTGCACCTATTTTAATATCTGTACCTTTTATTTTGTAGCTACGTGAAGAAGTGTAAGTAAAGCTTATTTTACCTTGTAAACTTAAGTGTTTTATATAATTGCCATATTTTATATTATATTCTTTAATTTTATTAATTTCTTTCAGTGGTAATCTTAAAATTTCTTGCAAATCTAAATTTTTATATTCTGCAGGTTTTATGATAAATAGCGTTGCTAATCCTTCTGTTTCTTTATTGATAATTTCTATACTAGAGTTTAAACTTAATTTTTTTCTAAAAAATTCTGTTTCGGAAAATAAACTTCCAACCAATTGACAGTACCCTTTAATTCCTAGAGTTTTTAAACTGATTAAAGCAGAAATAGGACCAGAAGCCGATCTAGTAAGCTCTAAAGATGTTTCAAATGGAGCAAAAGATCCCCAATTTAAATTTTCATATGCTATATTTTTTTTAGGATTTAAATTAAAATATGCATTTCTATCTTTTATTAAAAAAAGACTGGATATATATGGACAAAATCCTGTTTTATGGAAATCCACACCAATTGAATCTGCATATTTTATTTCTTCTACTTTTTTGCTAAGTTTTTTTATTTTTTCTATAGATGTTTTATCAAAATGGCAACAATTTTCATTAAAATCATATTTCTTAAAAAATAACCATACCCAACCTATAACAGCATCTACATGAATATGAGGAGAGTAACTCAAATTATATTTTTTTATAATTTTTTGGTTTAATTCAAATATTCTTTTTATAGGGTCAACAGCATATTCAACTGTGCTACAACCGTTAATATTGTATCCTAAAAATATTTTTCCAGATTCTATATTTTCTTGAATAATTTGTTCCAATACATCCATCTTAATTTGATCATTTTCGTCACAAGGTGCTTCAATACAATTATTTTCTCCAATTCCTAGCCAGTTACACACTTCATAATGACAAGGATGAGCTTTAGCACTAGTTATCATAAAATACCTTTTTCCAGAAATCCCTTGTTGAATAACTGATGGATCTGCTTTATTTAAGGCTATTTTAGTTGCATATAAATTTGTACCTTTTCCGCCAAAAGTAAAAATTCCATGTGAATTTTTCCAATCCCAACCTATTAAATCGCATAAATATTTACTAACTTCTAATTCACTAGTGAGTAACCTTCCTGAATACTGGTCTTCTGCAATATTAGGATTAAAAATATTTGTAAAACATATTCCAGCTAGAGAAGCTAAATTGACTGGAGGAATAACATTAATCATAGTCCCAGGATTAATCCAATTGGGGATATTTTGATACATAGGAGAAATATATTGAAAAACATCTTGAGGATTCATATGGTCAAAATTCAATTCACAATTTTGAATATATTCCATATAATTAAAATCTTCAGACCCTTTAAAAAAGGGTTTAGCATAGTTAGTGTACTTATCTATAGCTTTTTCATATTGTTTGATTAATTTTATCAAATAATTTAAATTTGACTTTTTATAACTACCAAAATATTTGCTAACGTCCATAACTATCTTCCCGTGTGATATTGTTAATTATTTTATAATTTGTCTGTTTTCTATCTTCAATAGTTTTTTCCTTATAATAATTTATATAATATTTCTTACTTAAATTAATAAACTCTGATGCAGATTTATATATACTTTGATCTTTATTAAAAAACAAAATATTCTGTTCTTCTTCTTTTAACTCTAATATATTGTCAAATTGATATTTTAAGTGTTTATGCAAACAGACCGGATATTTCCTTTTGTACATAAATAACCATTTTATAAAATGATTTCTTGTCTTATATAAATGATCCATAATATCAGGATCTTTTGTTTCAGTAAGGAATTCTATACGTTTAGTATATCCTTCCAATCGTTTTCCTAAAATATCTAATCTTTTCCTTCTAAGATCATTACTGTAAAAGGGCAAAAAATCTCTTTCTATTCGCTTCTTGTCTGGAATTTCACCAAATAAAGGTATTCCATGCTGATATAAAGCACCAATTATCATATCAATACTATCATAAGAAGATGTTTTGTCGATATTTTCTATTCTTGGCACTTCAGGGGGGAGAATTGTTATGTCAAATGCAATATCAGGATGCTTGATATAGAATTCTATTCTGCGAGCGACATAATCATCAATACTTACTGGATTTTTATCTTTAAAATCCTGATTACTATTGCGAACAACTTCTATTATGTCATTAGCATCCAGCGAATTCATTTTATCTGTGTACACACAAATATCTATATCCGAAACACCAGGAATAAAACCTCTTTTATATGTAGATGAACCGTAAATTTGAGCTGCTTGAATTTCTAAAGGCGCTAAATCCTTTTGGAGGTATTCTTTTATGTCTAATAATGCCTTTTTATAATTTTCAAAAAAGAACATCTTAATTTTTTTCCAATAAAATTAATGGAACAAACATTTCCTCTTTACTTAAACCTGCATGATCAGCTTTTAATGATGTAAATTCTTTTTCCCCTGTAGAATATCGCAACGATTTATTGCCTTTAGATATTGCTACAAATTGCCCTAAGAAATTTGGTACTTCAGAATGCATTTTCCCACTTCCTAAAATTCCACTTCCTAAAAATTCCTCTTTCGTATATAAATGAAAATCATTTTCAAATATCTCTTTGAATTTTAAATAAAAATATTTTTCATTATTCTCTTTAATAAAAAAAGTAATAAATCTGGCTTCTAATGCAGGTGGGCGTATAAATGTATTACATAATTCAGGATATTTATTTAAATAAATTTCTTCTACGTCAATTTCACCATGATCTGCAGAAATAATAACTAAAGAGTCTCTTAGGCTATTATTTAGTTTTTGTATATTATAATCAATATCTAATAAAATATTTTTTACTTCATTGCTATTAGTGCCATATTGATGCGTAGAATGATCTGGCTCAATCCAATATGCACAAAATAATTTCGAATTATCATTTTTAGTTGCTAAAGCAATAATTCTGTCACACATTTCTTGAAAGCTATCGACCCCACCAACTGCAAAAGATGGAAAAATCTTATGATATTCAATAGAAGGATTATTTTTAATGATTTTTTCATATATAGTTTCATATTTTAAAATATCTTCATATGGAGCTGGAGTCTCCATCTTTTTCCCACTATAGAATGCCTTGTTTCTGAATGTTTCTATAATTTCATCATATTTTTGATAGTAGCACATCCACCCTAGCCAGCCACTTTCCCATGGTGATAAGCCAGAATGAAAAGCTGTCGTTGCTGCGGCAGTTGTTGGGGGAAAAACAGAAGATAGTTGTGCGATGATATGTTGCCGTATAAAGCTGTCTTTAGAAAGATTTTTTTCAATTAAATCTACCCCCATCCCATCCAAAATGAGAAGGATAATATTTTTATGTTTATTTAAAAGTTTTTTATCTAAAATATCTAAAGAAGGGTGATATATTGGCAATCCATAATATTTAAGAAGTGAATTGCTAACTGCAAGAATATCATTTTTATTAATCATAAATTTTCTCCATTTTTAATGGAAAATACTATTCTTTTGCATATTGTCAATCATTTTTTCATTATATAATAGAACGTTATGGAATATGCAATGAGGGTACCCCTGCTATAAGTTTCTTTAAACACATTGAAAAACAAATAAACTAGATTGCAAAAGTTCGGACAAATTGAAAAAATGACTATTTTGAAAAAAGAAACATCCGAACTCAAGAAAAGCCTTGGAAATAAAAGAAGCTTCTCTTAGCTTTGCAAGGCGTTAGCCGCAGCAAAGGTTAGTTGGTCGCGCAAGTAGGAAACTTGTTTCCGTAGCGGCGCAAACTGTAGCCATTTTCATGACTGCCATTTGAATTGGTGATGCTTAACTCACGGTTTCCGAGCTAAAAGTAATAAATCAAATAATATATTTGTTGCTAAACAATTTTAT
>CALXTR010000009.1 GCA_944391475.1 uncultured Alphaproteobacteria bacterium
CCTCACGCGCCCATGGTACTTTGTCTTAAGACACGGGAGAGTAGGTCGCTGCCAGATCTTCTAATTACTTCCTATTCCTATTTTGATTATACCCTCATTTTGAGGGTATTTTTTTTTATATATACAGTTTTCTTTTTTTATTACTAATATTTATCATTATGGAAAAATTAAATGTATCTTTGCCCATGGGCAAAAAAGATTTTTTTGTTAAGTTGCGTCACAAAATTGCTCGAAATGAACGCGAAGCAGCAATTGAGTTTATGAGGATTGGGTATACTAATTGGATGTTAGCACCTAGCGATGAAAATTCAGTAACCTTACAGGAGCTACTGTCATTTCCTCACGAATTTCTCTCTCCAGCTGTTGTAGAGCAAATGTGCGAGCATGGCTTAATGCGTAGTTTCTCAAAATTTTGGAGATTGGTTGACTGCTGTAAGGGACAACCGTGGATTTATGAGATAGTTTTGCTGGTCTATGCTGGCCTGCCTTATGATCCTAACCCTCAAGACACTATTCACAAAATTCAAAATGAGTGTGGTTGTATTCCAGATAACTTAGCCGCGGATAATCGTGCTAAATGTTGGAGCTATTTGGATACTCACCCACTTAATCCACTACAGTTGAGGATATTGCGTCACAAGTACTACAATTTGCTGCATAGCAACAAGAACAAAGCTCTTCTTAGCCTTCTGGCATAAGACAACAAAGGCAGGATTTTTTAATCCTGCCGCTTTTGTAATATTACGGATTATCTTTTGAACATCATCTACCTTGAGCTCGTTTGCTCATCAGCTGAGCCCGAGCTGTATTAATATTTTGCTTAGGTGTGAATGACTTAGGTGCTTCTTTTCGACCACTTAAAATTTTAACCAAATTAATTGCATCTTTCTTTTGCGAGCCAGGAAGACGGCGACTGATTTCTTTTCCATCTTCTAAAGACAGCCCAGTTAGTTCCTTTGTAATAATTATCAGCTTCTTTTTTCGCTTCCGGAGATAATTGTATGATATCTTTTGGAAGATATTGCGAAAATTTGCCAGGATCAATATTCATCTTTTGCAAAACTTCATTTTCATTCAGATTATCAAAGATGAGATTGATTCTTTTCCGGAGCTCTTTATCATTTCCAATTGCAATACTCCCCACATCATTACCATGACTTGCAGCCTGCATAAAAGAGCTCAATTGAGCTTGATAATCATTTTGTTTGTTTTCTACCCAATATTTAACAGTCCCTTGTACCATCAATTGTTGTGCTTCATCAGAATTTGGCTTTAGACCATTTTGTAAAGCATTTTTATAGAAACTGAAATCAAAAATCACATTATTATCAAAAGTTTTTAGTGCTTCACCTTGAGGGATGCCCGAGTTTAATTTGTTTTCATAGATACGGTTTAGGGCCACCAGTGCAGCCAGATTTGCCGATATTTCGTCATACTGATTAAGTTGCCCATACTGTTCTGGCGTTAACCCTGGAGCATATATATTATGCTTATCATTATTTTTATGCTGAAATTCATGAGTAACAGTATAAAAAAACAATGGATCATTACTATCGTTTATTTTTGCCGCTTGACGTGTTTTTTCTGCCGCCTCTTGTAATTTTTGGTCAGAAAGCGCAATTCCATAGTCTTTCTTCAGTCTCTTAAAGATATCATCAACATTATTCTCTGTAATCATGGTCGCAACATTGACCGATTTGTCACCCAGCAAATATGCCGCTAAAAAGCCATTAGAAATCCCAAAATCTTCCACTTCAAATCTATCTATGGCAAATTGTGAGTTGCTAAAGGCCTCATCTTGGTACTTTTTAAACTCTTCAGTAAGTTCTCTAACATCTTTTACTTGTGCTGTAATTTCTTGACCGTTGACAAAATAGGTTGTGTCCTGATTGCTCTCTTGGTTTGTAATCCTTTGTTCAAAATTAAAGCTTTTTTCAGCTATATCCACTTTATCAGGTTGCGCAGATTTGATATTCTCGTTTCTTTCTTTTTCGCTATCGGGAAGATTTTCACGCGGCTACGCATAAGACAAATGCGACATCATTGATAAAGCCAGCATTGCTTTGGTGACCTTTCCGGTCATATATTTTTCAAAATCCTTCTTCGACATCGCGCCACCTAATCAATCATTAAACGAATTATATCACAAAATTACTCTAAAAACAATCCCCTGCACAAGAGCACAGGGGATGTATGCCATTTTTATGAGAGATTTTATTTTTTTTGCTGAATAAATTTATATCTTTCATATTCAGCTTCCACCAAATCCTTATCGGGGTATTGTTGAAGCATTTCTTTTTTCTTCTTTTCGGCAGAAATCACGAAACGAGCTCTAGCTTCATCAATCTGCGTAATTTCTTTCCAGTTTTTCCAACCGGTCATTTTAGCGGTCAGTTCCAGAGCTTCATGATGAGGAATGTTAAGCATTTTTTTGAGTTTCCTTGCCTTTTGTTTCATCATTTCCAGATAAATTTCTCTAGCCGTTTTTTGCAAGTTCATCAGCCGCTTATATATTTCCTCAATCAGATATACCGGTTTTGATTCAATTTTCAGTTCTAATGTGGGAAAAACCTTGCTTATTTCTGTAGCAAAATAGTTGACCCAGAGCTGAGGTTTCTGCTCATTGACAATCAGCCTACCATCGGCAAATAAGGCGTATTTTTCCCAGTCAGGCGATAAATCCGAACGATGACTGACTACACTTAGACATTTGTTGTAATTTATCAGTTCGGCAATAAACTTATCTTCCTAGGCCGACAAAATCTGCTGTACACCAGAATGATTGCTCTCTTAGAAACGCTCAAAAACGAGATGTTATATTTTTAAAGAAAAGTCAAGTGCTTGTATGTTCTGATGGATTTAGGCTTCCCAACTTTTTGAGAATTCATCTTCCTTAAACAGGGCTGCAATTCCGGTAATTTGCTTTAAGCGGAGCAATTCATCGGCTGACATGCCGATATTGCGACAAATCCAAGCGTCGCTTTTGCCCATTTCAAGAAGTTCGGCGACAATATTGCTCATCAAATCGACACTATGGCTACCGCGTGCACGGTTATGTCTGATTGTTGAGGCCATGCGCTCGCCCAAATCTTTCTCAATTACCACCACGGGCAACAAGCCGCGTTCGCGATTATAAATTCGCTGGCTTGTTTTCATAATGCTGTAACGGTGAAATCCATCTACTACAATATATTTATCATTTTCATGGTCGTGATAACATACAATCGGTTGAGTGTAGCCATCTTCCCAAATTGAGAGTTCGAGTAGTTTCATTTCCGGAGGAGCTACTCGATTGGGGTTATAATCATTTGCTTGAATTTTTTCTAGTGGTATTGCCATCACATTATAAACCGGGCTGACATACGGTCTCATTTCTTTCTCCTTATAATTTTTTGTATTTTTCCATTAATTCCTTTTGACGAATTGACTGTCGGTGAGTTTGTGCAAATCCCATGTATTTACACAAATGATCGTTTTTTAAGATGCAAATTGCCATCCGCTTCCATGATGGAATATCAATCGTTGATTTAATGTCATCAGTATTATCAGGTGTTCCCAAAAAGCGTATTTGATCTTTTTGCGGGTTGTAACCGCTTGGGCCATTATGCTTAATGTTATACTTGCAGGCTTCCAATTCTTTTAGAGCCTCTTCATTAACCACTCCGCCTTTTTTCCACCAGAAGCGAATAGAAGTGGTAAATTTTTCGATATAGTTTCGGCGCATGGGTTCAGGCAAGGTGGCCAATAAAAATTTGACATAACTCCGCCACGTGTGACCTGGAGGGAGTGTAATTTCGCGCACTCCAAGAGCTTTGGTTCTCCCATAGATTGCACCAAAATTAGCTCCGTTGACACGTCCAACTACTTTTGCCCATGTTTTAGGTTCTAACACCCGATACAGGTTCAGGCTTTCTTTGGCGCTTTCATGATATGGGCTAGCCACACGCATTTGATTAATAGAAAGTCCGGCCTTATAAAAGAGGTCATATATTTTGTTATAGTCAAAACCAAATTTTCCATTAGCAATCCAGACATCTTTAGTGGTCCAGTCATAGATTGGATAAGCATTATATAGATTGTCATTAATTTTTGTGGTCCATTGTTTTCCTTTGAGAATATCTTTTTTTACATTTGCATAAGCCCGATACCTATTCAAAGATTCATCGGCACGAATACCAAGCAAACATATAGATTTGCCGTTTTTTTGTCTGGCATACCAGTCGCCAAATTCGGCGTACAAATCTTCTTGCACCATTTTATATTTATAAAAGTCAAAGGGATTATTTTGCAGGTTAATTATATAGGGCATATCAGGCATGGACCGGACCCATAAGTCTTTTTTATCCGGATCCCACGGGTACCAATAAATCTGATAATTACTAATTGCGCAACGCGACCCCATCGGCAAACAGACCCAATAAGGCTCAATATCATTAATGTTGTTTTGAAACATTCGATATACAAAATCCGTGGTCATCTGATATTGAGCCTCAAAGTCCTGATGAAATACGCCTATTTTTTTTCTGATATTATGTTTGCGCTTATAGTCGAGCACCAAATTAAGCAAAAGTCCGCTGTCTTTTCCTCCCGAAAATGCTACATAGATATTTTCAAAATTATCAAAAATAAATTTGAGACGGTCTTGGATTGCCTCATAAACATTTTTATCGAGATAGTGCTTCATAGAGCTAGCAAGTCCTCCTTTTTAATATACTGACAAATATTGCTTAAAACATTTTCCTTGCGAGACAAGCTGTTACGAATTAGGTTTTCTAGTCCGGTTTGTACCCAAAAATTATATATATTGATGTGATATTGCTGACCTTTTTTATAAATGCAGTCCAAGCTTTGAATCTTGTCCTTATAGTCAAAGGTTTGCGAGAAAAATATAATATTATTACAAAATGGTATGTGCAGGCCATATCCTCCGGCGCCATATGTACTAAACATCACGGGAATGTCTTTGGAAAACTCACTTACCACTTTATTTTTATTGAAGTTTCCGCTCATTGTAACATAAGCAAAATTAAGAATGCCACACTCTTTCAAGCAGCGAATTTCATCCGCAAACTTAATAAAGATAATAACTTTTTCACCGCGGCTAATAATTTCTTGGATTAGCTCGGCTAATTTTAATACCTTATCTTGGTTGAGTGTATATATGTGTTGAAATTTTTGTGCTACTTCTAAAAAAGAGACTTTATCTTTGCCATTTAGGAAATCTTCTTTTTCCTGTTGGTAAGATAGTGCTTCCAAATCTGAGAGCGGAAAATTATAATTAGTACATTTGATGGGGCAATCAAACTCCAAGTCGCACTCATAAATATATGGACGCATTAAATTTATCAGATATTTTTCTCTTTCAGGGGAAGACCATTTTCTTTTGAAGTTATTCTCATCACAAGATAATCTTAAAAAACTGTTTGCAAACTGTGTTTCGGTCATATTAAGAATTGATGGGTTCATAAATGTAATTTGCGAATACAAATCAATCAGCCCTTGAGTTAAAGGAGTGCTACTCAAAATTAGACGATATTTAAACTTACTGGCAATTTTTAACAGTCTTTGAGTTCTTCCTGCTTCAATATTTTTAATAGTAAGACTTTCATCAACCACACAAAAGGTTCTAAATCTATCTATCATTTGATACAAATCTAAATATTTTGCATCGGAACAAGAGATTGCCTCAATTGAGAAAAAATAAATTTTTCGTTCCAATCCTTTTGAGCAGTTTCTAATTTCATTTCGATAAGTTTTGGTTGCTAAAAAGGCAGCCGGCGCAATCCAAATCACATATTCTACCTTAAATTGCTGTGATTTGACGAACTCTAGAGCAGTCTCTATTTTTTTTGCTCCCATTTTCATAAATAAAGCTCCGGTTTTACAATTGCTTAACATATCAAATGCGCGTTGGCGATTGGTGTATAACTTCATAATTATCTCCTAAGGTTGTAGTTTCGTACAATCTTAGGTTATGATAAAATGAAGCAAAAACAATCTGTAGTTTTAAACTTATAAGATTGTTTTTTAGATTATGTATCGCAATATTAACAATTGCTTAATTAGAATATACTGTAAAACAAATATAGTAAAAAGACATCTGGTATTTTTACCCAGAATTATACTTTTATGGTTGATGCAAGTTAAGATTTAGTAGAAATTTAGTCGTGGAAGTTGACAAGTTGTTTTCCTTCCGTCTGAAAATTGTCGCTCAGATAAAATAAAGGGCGGTGACAAGCAGATTTATAAATAAGAAAAAAGGACATCAAATTTTGACGTCCTTAAAAAACTTTTCGCTACCGCCGTGCGGTTGGTCGGAATGACTGGACTCGAACCTCTCTAGCTTGGTAAATTCGCTAAAGCTCACTAACCGCGCGTCGGTCACTTGTTTTGTAAGTTTCGTATCGCTTGCTGTCGCTAAGCTCACTCAATAACAAAACTACGTCTCTTGCGGTAAAAACAATCGCTACTCCGATTTTTTTTATCCTCGAGCCTCTGTCGAGGTCGCTGGTTCGAGCCCACAGCATCTTTAAAAGTAAAAAAGGCTACCCAAAGGCAACCTTTTTTACTTTTATTGGTCGGAATGACTGGACTCGAACCAGCGACCTCTTCGTCCCGAACGAAGCGTTCTACCAGGCTGAACTACATTCCGTTACAAAGTGCCTACAAATTATCACGAAAAATTTATTTTGCAAGCCCGAAATTAAAAATATTTAAATAGTTTGGGTTTTTATGATGCTTTTTTTGCTTTTATAGCTGATAACTAACGGAAAAACAAAAAATTTTTATGCGTGTAAATTTTTACTTAATCTTAATAGAGTGATGTTATACATTAACCTAATAGCAATAATGGAATTGCCAAATTTTTCAAAAAAATGCTTGAAAAATAAAAACTATTGGCTATATTAAACAAAAATAGCTATAATTGGCAAAAATATTTTTATGGTTTGGCACCAATCAATTCAAGGATGGAAAATATGAAAAAATTACTAATCTTAACGGCAACTATGGCACTTTCTGCTTGTGCTTGCTTTGAAACTACTGATAGCGATGAAATTCAACCTGCTCCGGTTCCGGTTGCTCACCCCGCACCGGCTCCTCAACCTGCTCAACAAGTAGTTATTGCTGAACAGCCGGTAGAAAACGTACGTGTTGTACGTCGTCGCGTTCGTGTATATGATGATGGTTATACATCTCCTCGCCGCGTTCGCCGCATTTATTATCGCGATTCGGCACCGGCTCAGGCTCCTGCTCCAATGTATCGTGAGGAAGCTCCGGCTTACCGCACACACCATGTCAGAACCACCAGCTGTGCAGAATACAATGATTATGGCGCATCTGAGTGCCCCGCTAAAGTTCGGGTTACTAAAGAACCGGTTGAGATTGTATATCGCAAAACCAAGTACACCACCGTGTATGAACCCAAAACCTTTAAGGATGTCAGCTATGAAAGCGAGCCTTATACCCAAGGTTATAGCGACACGGTTAGCGTTTCAACATCTACCGAAGTTGAAGACGACTATATCAAGTAGTACTTCTCCTTTAAAAAATATGGGCAGCTTTATGGCTGCCCTTTTTTGTTGTTTAATAACTATTGACATTAGACTGATTGTTATTAACTATAATATTAGTTGAATTTAGAATAAGGATATATGCAATGACTAAAGAAGCAAAATCATCATCCAAGTCTAAGTTTTTGCTTAGCGACAATTTTACAGTAAAAATCATAGACCGCGTTTTAGAATATCTCCAACAGAAAACGTGGAGCAATCGTATAATGCGTGGAGAAGCAATATGTAATCAGGTCGGGCTGTATGGCATATATTTTATTGGGATAATGAGTTTTATTTTTGCAATTTGTATGCCACTGAAGATTACAGGTTTTAGCATGGGATATGGTTTGCTGATAGGTATTTGTGTGCTGTTAGGGGCAATTTTCTTAAATTTTGCCGCAGATAAGATGCTACCGAGTTTAAAATTGTTGATTGAAGGCACACCTGTGCGTATTTCATCACCGGCATTTTTTACGGTAAGTGCAGTATTTTCTGGCATTTTTGGTTTGTTGGTATTAGCTGCCAGCAGTATTATTGCAGTTCAAAAAGGCGATTTCGGTAGTTTCTTGTATGGCGTTTTGGTGTTTGTCTGTGCTGAGTACATGATGATGTTGATGCTCAATCCTTCTTTATTAAAAGTTGAGGTTGTGCGCAATGTGTCTGCCGGAGAAGAATTTATTGGCATTTTATCTTTCTTTATGAAAGCAATGCTCAAACTGATACCTTTAATTTTTGCAGTTTCGATGCTTTGGGGGTCCTATCAAATTTTAGCCATGTTGTTTACTAGCTATATAAATTTTGCACAATTTTATGGCGATGTTCGTTCATTGTACAATACAGCAATGATGGCTTTGTTGCCTCTAAGTGGGTATCTGCTGTTCCTGTTCTACTATTTTGCAATTGATTTAGCCAAGGCATTATTGGCAATTCCAGAAAAGTTAGACAAGATAAACAATTCAAAATAGCCCCAAAAAAAAAGAGCCGTTATTATTACGGCTCTTTTGATTTTATACTGCTTGTCCCAGCTTTTGGAGTGTTGCGAGAACATTTTCTTTATTGCGTTTTTTGATGGCACGAATTGGCCTTCCGGCATAAACCGTCCAAGGTTCAAATTTGAAATTAGAAGGAACAAAACTAAGCGCTCCGATACTCACTCCTTCAGGGATATGATTATTAGGCATAATTACCGAGTTAGTGCCGATACCTGTATATTTTTCCATGGTAACATTACCCTGAATTTCTTTGACATTAGGCACGGAATGAGTAATCAGCTCGTTAACATAATCGTTACTACTAAGCCAAATTCGTACACCGGCGGCCAAGCTTGAGTAACTCCCCATTTTGAATTTGAATTTTCCATCTCCTCCCGAGATGTAAGTTCCGGTAGCAATTTCGCAGTCTGAGCCAATTTCGCAAGCTGATGAAATGCGGCAAAAATCCGAAATCCGCACATTATCTCCCACTTCCACCAGATCGGGTTTTTTAATGATTACATATTCCCCTAAAGTAAAATTCTTTCCACATTTCATAGAGTTTCTCCTCATCAGGTTACCTATCATCAGCATGAAGGGAAAAAACTCATTTGGCAAATCACAAGAGGTTTAAGAATATTACAAGTTGATTAGAACGCTACAATTATTCAATATTTTTTAAGCCTAAATTAATTCCTTTTTTATACAATTGTCCCAAGCACAAAAGAAGAGGGATTATGCGCAGACTATTGCTGTTATTTTGTTTTTTTGCTCAAGAAGCCAAAGCAAACACCATAGATTTTTCTCAATCTGGTTTAGCCGGTATTTATTATGGAGTTATGGATACATCTTCTTCTGGGGATTTTCACAACCCCAATAATCGTACGGTTTTTCGTGCTGATGGAAAGATATCGGGGAGTTATAATTTGGCTGACAGCTCCAAACTAGGCTTGCATGCAGATTATACCATTGTCTGGCGCCAGCATGATGAATATTATGACGATGCTGACTGGCGCTTTTACCCCTATTTATTTGGAGAAGATAAGAACTATGGCAAATTAAGCGTTGGACACACCTATAATGCGGCCTATTTGCTGCATCTACCGGCTCAAGATATTAGCTGGGTTGGTATCCAAGACAGCAATCTGACCTACTTTTTAAGCAGTGTAAACTGGAGCAATGGCTTTAAGTCCACCAAGTTTATTACTCCCAAATCCACTCGTATTATGGATGACGGTCGTTCATTTAAGTTTAGCTATTTCACACCCGAGATAGGCAATAGCATTTTTGGTTTTAGTTATGCGCCAGATAATGCCAGCCGCCGCGGAATGGTCAGCCGTTATGTTGATTATGAAACAAAAGAAGACGGATATAGTGGTGGTATGAGAAACCGCTGGGATTTAGGGCAGGGGAGATTATATACTTCGCTTACATATGGTATGTTTAATCGCACCGATAAAGCATGGGCTTGGGGGCTACGCTGGGAGAGTGGTGGATTTAATATTGGTGGTTCCTATAAAAATGCTTATGTTGATGGCAATAAAAACCCGATTACAAAAAAATCCACCAATCCCCGCTTGCCGGATTATTTTGATGCCTATCGTGAAGGCGAGGCATGGGATTTTAGTGTGGGGTATGACTTTGGAAATTTCAAAACCAATTTTGCCTATTTACACACTCAAGCAGATAATTTGCGCAACCGCGATGATTTATTTTTACAAACCAACCGTTACGCTCTCACCGATTCTTTTGAATTATATGCGATTAATGCTTATCTCAATTCAAAGGGCTTTGACAAAACCGGCAAGAACAACCGCGGCTATGCTTTCATCACCGGAATTTCGGTTAGGTATTAAAATAGGCTATTGTCGGTGCTTGGGTTTGTAGGGTGACAAGCGGGGAATAAACCGCGGCACATTATTTTTGTAGCTTATATATTCTTGTCCGAAGCGTTTTTCCAAGCCTTTTTCCTCAGACAAGGGGAAGTAAAGCGCATTGATAATGATAAAGAGGATAAGATAAATTGCCAAAGGATAGCTGGTAAATAGCAATGATTCTCCGCACAAGACCAAGAAAACGCCGAGCAACATCGGGTTTCTGACATAGGCATAAGGTCCGGTAGTAATCAGCTTATCAATAGGGTTCCAAGGCGCCAAAGAACCTTTTTTAACCGCGGCAAAAAGCCCGATTGTCCAAGCCATGAGAGCCAAACCTAAGCCAAAAAGCCCAATCATGATAAGAAAGGGTAGGCGGTGTTGCGGAGAAATAAGTGCCCAATCCGAAAAGCATAAAATCAGCACCGGCATGGTGATTAAGACATTAAACGGCAAAATCAAAATTGCTTTTATCATTAATTATCCTTCATAGGAATTGAGATTTAATCATTTTTGTATTTGGGCAAATTTAAGTCTTCCCGCATTAAGTTAATCAATTTTGCCACTTCATCATCATTCTTTGAATGTCTTAAAAACTTTTTTGCCATACAACCAATTTCCGGATTTTTAGCAAACAAAATCAGATTATATGTTTGTAGCTCTAAATCTGTTTTAGATACCAGAGCCTTAAGATAAGTCCAATATCTGTCGCGGAGCCTTTTTTCTTTAATAAAAGATAACTCTTTGCGCAACGCAATCCGTGCCGCAACAATCGAAAAGATAATTGAAAGTACAATGCTTAATAGCAAGATTTGCCAATTCATATTAGAAAGTTTTTCAATATTTAATTCCATAGTTATCCTCAACGCTAGACGATGACTTAATCACCCTAAGTGTATGCAAGTGTGCGCCAAGCTTCAAGGATAATCTCTAATTATTCCACTAAAAATCAGGCTGGTATTAATATTAAAGTAGGAAAATCATCATAAAAAAACGCTCCGCAATAGAGGAGCGTTTCGATTGTTTTCAGAAAATTTAGGCGGCTTTGCACTGCAATTCACGTTGCAGGGTTTCATAAGCCTTTTGCACTTTATTAAACATTTCCGCCGCATTTGAGCTCTTGTTTTTATCTGGGTGATATTTCATCGCTAACTTTCGATAAGCTTTTTTCAAGCTTTCTTCGGTTATATTTTCATAACTCAACCCAAATAGATTATAAGCCTCGCGGATAATATCACCCACAAAATGCGTTTGTGTAGATGTTTGCTGCTTAAAGTTCGCAAACTCGGCATACTTATCCGCTAGTTTTTGACAGAATGAAATTAGCTCTTGATAAGCCATGGTTTTTGTTTGCGGATATTGGCACAAGATACGGTATTGTTGCGGAGTAAAGAACACTCCGTTAAAATTAATACCCATATCACCAAAATTAGCTTCATCGTTCTGGTTAGTTCTTTGCTGACGTTTAGAACTCGAAGGTCGTTGAGTTGTCTTAACTTGAGCAACCACTTGGTTATAAAATTCGTTTTCCCAGTTGGAGTATCCGCTCGAAGACAATAAGAACTTTAATCGAGATAACAAAACCTCAGTAGGCTCATCACTTCCTCTGAAATCATACCAGAAATTCTGAACATATTCTTCGCATTGGCGACGTCTAGGAGCTTCTTGTCTGCGGCGTTCTTCCTCAACGCGTTCTCGCGCCACTCTGGCCCGCTCTTCTTCGGCTTGTTCTCGCCTGCGGCGTTCTTCTTCATTTCGTGCGCGTTCCGCGTCCTGTGCATTTCCAAAAAAATAACGGATTTCTCTAATCCCAGTTGATGTAGTGCAATTAGGCCAAGATATTATTGACGGAAAACTTAGTATCGCCCAGGCTTGCAAAAAATATAATAAAATTGCCGAGCTGATTGAAGAAATGGTTGAAACTCAGTATTCTTGTGAAAGCGCGCACTATTCTACTCCCGAACGTCATTCTCGCTTAACCGGTGCCTATTCCGGCCGCGTTTATAGCGATACGGTTATCGGATAAAAGACATTTATTAACCTTAAAACAGCACTGGCATCTTGCCGGTGCTGTTTTGCCTTGTATATTCCGACTATTTTGAAAACAGCTTATTCCGGAATATTTCTCCATTGATAGCCAGAATTAAAGCAAATCTTTATAATACAGCTTTACTTAACCATATTTTCAATTTTGCAATATATGTTAAAATACATCTAAATCTTGGAAGGTTAAAAAATGAGAAAAGGTGTTTGGGTATTTGCGTTAACAATGTTGTTTAGCTTAAATGTTCATGCTGAAACATATCATGGAATTAACATAGATAAAGTTTACTTGCAAAGCGATTGGAGCAACAAAGATAAAATAAAAGAGATTGTTGATGATTATTCATTGCTACTTCAGTTCAAAAAAGATTTAAATCAATGCCAAGGCAATGATCATCCTATTGAATGTATGAATCAGCTAGCACAAAATATTATGCAACATTTTTATCATTATAACTATGAAAATAATATTCAAGATTATCAAAATTACGTTAAATCGACTTTAGCGGTTTATGGTGTTGCCTATTGTTTAAATAAATACAATATTCCGGCAGGCACTGTTTGCGAACAAGAAAAAAATACTCAGGTTTGTGAAGTTATAAAACAGTATATTGAGACGTTATTATCACAAATCGAAAAACAAATTAGCATATATAGTTTTATTAAAGACTATAAATAAAGGGAAGGGGAGATATATTCCCCTTTCTTGATATATCTTTTAATATGAAATGTGGTATCCTTCCGTTCTATTATCCCATCCTTTGCCAAATTTTCCATATCCACTTCTTTTTTTGTCTTGTTCACGTACAAGTTCTTTATATTTACGAAGAAATTCATTGTAATCTGTTTCTTTCAACTTTCCCAGTGTGGTTTTCCCTATAATGTCACCAACAGGGTCTATTCCTAAAGCTCGATGGGTTGTTTCTATAGCATTTTGAGGGCTTGTCCTAATTCCGTGGTCAAATACAAATCCTTTAATTTCAGGAGGAAGAGTGTTAATACCATTCCAATTCCATATTTCTTTATAAAGAAAAGCATTGGCACGTTCTCTTGTAAGATTTAAGATGTCTTCATTAGGATGATATCTTTTGGCAATTCCAAATTTCGTTTCTCCTCCTGGATCTTGAGGGTCGTTGACGTAACCACCTTCGTTAGGAATTGCATATTCTTTTAAGGCTCTTTGATATTCCTTATCATTTGTCATTTTATCTATAAATTCTTTACTGAACCCATTCCCATAAAGAGAATAGTCAGTCTGATTTGCTTTTGCATTATTTTCTATATTCCCTTTGTTATTTTGAGCAATTTTGTATGAAGCAGCATCATTTCCGATTGATTTCGAAGAAAAAACATTGCCGATTTTGGAGCTTTCCTCTTTACTTTGTTAAGATTTGTTTGAGGTTAGAAAATCAAAACGATTTTCCAACAAATTTTTAGAACTGAATTTATAGTATTTGTCTTTATCTTTATCTTCTTGAGGTTTGTTTTGAGCGGCATAACCTAAATTATTCTTCTTCATTTCTTCTTCAGGGTCTTCTTGAATGATGTATTGAATAAGGTTACTCATGATTTTTTTCCTTTCTTTTTTATTGTTTAAACAAAAAAAATCCGAAAAAATTAATCTTCGGATTTTAGGCACACTTATATCAAGTGACAAATAATGTATAACAAATTTATATACAATTTTCAAGATATAAGTAAAACATATCAGCAACTTTTCCGCTATGCTGACAGCCCGACTTGTTTTAATTAAATCTTAAAGCAATGCATTACGGTTGCTTATTAAATTTGGATTTCAATTCCGATTACCCCAAATTCTTTTTGGCGTTGGGGCGGATAAAATTCTTCCAGCGTTTTTACTAATTCGTCTTGAGATGAAAATCCGGCTTGTTGAATAGATATTTTTGAACATAAAGATTTAAAATCCGGAGCTTTGTACAAGTCAATCACCTGAGCAAAAAAAGTATCTTTTGCATTAGAAGCATTGGAGAACTCGATTACATCTCCAATTTTTATCTTTTGCCGCTTTTCATCAAAAAGCCTTAATTCAATAGTTTTTCTATCCGATTTGAGCAGATTAAAATATTTTTCTTGTACACTCATCTTGTGCATTTGGTTTTCCGCGGGAAGTTCAAAATTATTGATGATTATAAAATTTTCATCTTGCTCAGGGGCTTCAAACGATTTTTTGATAACCTCAAAATTTAAGAGATTTTGCTCTGCAATTTTTCCGCTTCTTGTCATCAAGCGCTGCTTTAAGATAAAATCAGGCGCATAAATATAATGAATAATTGGTTCTCCTCCCATGTGCTTAATTTTGGCAATTGCATTTTGGCGGGAAGACTTTGACCAAAACCCCATATCAAAAATGACATCTTGGTTTTGTGTAATATAAGAGGCTACCTTCTGCCACAAAAAATCAAGAGTTTTCGCAAAACACGCTTCCCAATTATTTTCATATTCTTGAGGTTTATATTTTTGCATACAAACATCATCGGGGTTTAGATGTAGCGCTCCCGTGTTTTGAGCCAATTTTTTCGAATAGGTAGTTTTTCCGGCTCCAAGAAAACCACAAATCAAGTAAACAGTTGAAGATTTTTTCATATTAATGCCTTATCTCGTGCATAAATATTAGCTGAAAGTATCGCATTGGGCAATATTTTTGTGAGATAAAATCAGCCGCGCCATGCAAAAATAAAAAAGCCAACCTTACGGCTGGCCTTTTCCTTTTTGGTTGCGGGGGCAGGATTTGAACCTACGACCTTCAGGTTATGAGCCTGACGAGCTACCGGGCTGCTCCACCCCGCGATAATACGTTTTGTCCTAAAGACAGCGTATAAATACGCTTTTATTCAGGGCTTGTCAAGAGCTATTTTTGCAAATTTGCCGTTTTTTTCAAAAAAATAACGAAATTGCAATCGCAAAAATAAATACTCCCATGATAATCCAATGCCACCATTGTAATTGTTTTTTCATTATATTTCATTCCTCTGTTGATGCTAATTAAACAAGATTAATGCCGCGATAATTAAAATTAGGACAATTCCCGCTGCGATTTTGTGTCTGTTTTCCCACTCCATATTGATTTTCTCCTTAAATAAACGGATTATACGCCCATTGCAACAAAGCTTGACGTTGCCGTGGTCGACAGTCTAAATCTCCATACATACAGTTATATTCCACTTGGGCGCGGTGGCGGTTAAATGCGCGCCATCGCTGAATTTGTTTGTGGTCAATCTCGGGAATGCGCCGCCCCATATAATAGCGGCAATACCACTGAAACCACCCCCGCGGATCCGGCTCGATAATCCAGCCTCGTCTTTGCCATTCTTGCAAGGAAAGCCTGGATTTTAGCTTAAAACAATTTTGCTTGTGGTCGGGGTGTTGCGGAGATAATTTGGCCTTTATGAACCACTCACGCGGAAATTCCGCTTGGCAGTCGGTCATATATTTTCCCTCAAAAACGCCATATTCCAGAATTTGTTGCGGTGATAATTCTGGCTTGAACTCAGGCGCAAAATTTTGCCCCATTGGCTCACTTAGCTCATAAGCGTAACCTTGTTGCATTTTGTCATTAACAATTATTTTCATATTTCCCCAAAACAAATATTGTAATTTAGCATAAATATATTAATCTAAATGCAAAAAACAACGGGAGGCCGCTATGGCTGATAAGGAAACCGAAGAAAGATTGATAAATATAGAAATTGCCCTGGCCAACCAAGAGCGGATTATTGAAGATTTGAATCAGGTGATTATTTCTCAGGGCAAACAGCTTGACCTGCTCCAAAAGCAAACCGCGCTGCTAATGGAGCGCATAGAAAGCGGCGATGTCAAGCCTTTGAGTGAAGAAACCCCGCCGCCGCATTATTAAAATTAGGAGAACCGCCATGGATGAAAACGCCCTTTTCAAACTCACGCATGGATTATATGTATTAGGCGCTTGCGAGCCGGGAGGCAGATACGTTGGTAGCATTGTCGATGCGGTGATGCAAGTTGCTAACCGCCCCTTAGTTCTGGCACTTTCTTGCAATAATAATAGCTATACCAAAGAGTGCATTGAAAAGACCGGCGAGTTTTCGCTTTCGGTTATCGGCAAGGGGGTTGCTCCCTTGGTGATTGCCAATTTTGGTTTTCAGAGTAGCCGCGAAATAAATAAATGGGATAATGTCAAATATTATGTGCAAGACCAACTTCCCTACTTGCAAAATAATTTGGCGGCGATTAGATGTAAAGTAATCCAAAAGATAGGATATGAGAGCAATACGATGTTTTTGGCCGAGGTCATAGGATGCCAGTGCAATGCCGAGGGCGAACCGCTGACTTATAATGATTATCGCGCCTATTTCAAACAAGAAGTAATAAAAGCGTTTCAACAACAAAAAGAGAAAGGAAGTACCATGAGTGAAGAAAAAAAGAACAACGAAGGCAAAAAGTGGGTCTGCACGGTTTGCGGTTATGTCTATGATGGCGAAACCCCGTTTGAAGAATTGCCCGAAGATTGGGTTTGCCCGTTGTGCGGAGTAGATAAAAGCTTTTTTGAATTACAATAAGCCAAAATTAAAGCCGAGAATAAAATCTCGGCTTTTTTTATGGAGTTTTTAAATTAGCCCACAGCCCCTTCCAGACTGATGTTGATAAGCTTGGCCGCCTCAATGGCAAATTCCATCGGCAGTTGCTGCATTACTTCCTTGCAAAATCCGTTTACAATCAGGCTCACCGCCTCTTCTTGGCTGATGCCACGTTGCATACAGTAGAACAACTGTTCATCGCTGATTTTAGAAGTGGTGGCTTCATGTTCGATTCGGGCTGATTTGTTGCGGTTTTCAATGTAAGGCACTGTGTGTGAGCCGCAAGTCGAGCCAATGAGCAAACTGTCGCATTGCGAGTAGTTGCGGGCATTGGCGGCATTAGGCGAAACTCGTACCAAGCCGCGATAAGTCTGATTAGAACGTCCGGCCGAAATTCCTTTAGAGATAATTTTGGAACGAGTGTTTTTGCCGATATGAATCATTTTGGTGCCGGTATCTGCTTGCTGATAGTTGTTGGTCAGCGCCACCGAGTAAAATTCACCCACCGAGTTGTTGCCTTGGAGCACGCAAGAAGGATACTTCCAGGTCACAGCTGAGCCGGTTTCCACTTGTGTCCACGAAATTTTGGCATTGTCACCGCGGCAGGCTGCACGCTTGGTAACAAAGTTATATACGCCGCCTT
The DNA here is from genome assembly GCA_944391475.1 of uncultured Alphaproteobacteria bacterium. Taxonomy (GTDB): domain Bacteria; phylum Pseudomonadota; class Alphaproteobacteria; order RF32; family CAG-239; genus MGBC133411. The sequence goes on from CALXTR010000009.1 coordinate 17,656, forward strand.
TGCCGTCTTTATCGCCGGGATACCAGTTTTGCACAGTTGAGTATTTGACTTCGGCATTTTTATTAACCACAATCTCCACAATCGCGGCATGTAGTTGATTCTCATCGCGTTGTGGAGCGGTGCAGCCTTCCAGATAACTGACATAACTTTCGTCATCGGCAATAATCAAGGTGCGTTCAAATTGTCCGGTGTTTTGCGCGTTGATTCGAAAGTAGGTTGAAAGTTCCATCGGACAGCGGATTCCCTTAGGGATATATACAAACGAGCCGTCCGTAAAGACCGCCGAGTTAAGACAAGCAAAAAAATTGTCGGTATAAGGTACGACACTACCGAGATACTGCTGGACCAATTCGGGATATTGTTTAACTGCTTCCGAAATCGAGCAAAAGATAATCCCTTGCTCGGCCAAACGAGCCCGATAGGTGGTTGCCACCGACACGCTGTCAAACACCGCATCAACCGCGACTACTCCGGCCAAAACTTCCTGCTCTTTGAGCGGAATGCCGAGTTTGCTATATGTTTTAAGCAGCTCAGGGTCAACCTCATCAAGACTTTTGGGTGCTGAAACTTTTTGTTTGGGCGCAGCATAGTAGAACAGGTCTTGATAATCAATCTTATCATATTGGAGTTTGGCCCAAGTTGGTTCCGTCATGGTCTGCCAAAATTCAAAGGCTTTGAGGCGCCAGTTAAGCAGCCACTTCGGTTCATTTTTCTTACGCGAGATTAAACGGATAATATCCGCGTTTAAGCCTTTAGGTACAGTTTCAGCCTCAATCTCGGTTACAAAACCATATTTATATTTATCGCCGCTTTCATCAAGAACTGGCGGTTTTTGTTTATCCATTCTTACCTTGCCTTATCTTAAAATATTTACCCTGAGCATAAGCTTTTTTTATAAAAGAGCAAGCCTTTTATAACTGTAAATAAAAATTAACCATCTTGTGGTATGGCTGATAATATGAAGAAAATGTACATTTTGACATTTCTGGTAATGTTGATAGGCGGCTGTTCGTATGATTCCGGACGTATCCGCTTGTTTAACTATAACTTTTGGGGCGGCGATACTCCGAGCAGTGTTACCGTTCAAAAAGGCGATACTCTATATAGCATTTCCAAGCGTTATAATGTCCCGATGCGTGAGATGATTGAGGTCAACAGCCTGCGTCCGCCCTATACTTTGAGCATTGGGCGAGTGCTAAGATTGCCGGCAGCACGCTATCATGTGGTTCAAAAAGGCGATACTCTATATAGTATTTCTAGGCGTTATAATGTTGACATTACCTCTTTGAGCCGGAGCAATCGGATTGCTGCGCCCTATACCCTGAGCGTGGGCCAAAGATTGGTCTTACCCGGCAGTGTGGTCGAAAACACCAGTGAAATTGCTTATTCTGCACCCAAGAAAACCACTGCCCAAAGCACAAGTTCCAAGAGCTGGAGCTCAAGTAAGAGCACTAAGAAAAGCACGAGTGTAAAAAAGAGTAGCTCTTCTAAAAAATATGCCTCAACTTATACTCCGCCGCCCGTCAAGCGCAAATCCAAATTTGTATGGCCGGTTAGAGGCCCGATAGTTTCTCCCTTTGGCAGTATCGGTAAGGGGCGTAACAATGATGGTATCAATATCAAAGCCGCACGAGGAACGGCAGTAAAGGCGGCAGACAGCGGCACGGTTGCCTATGCCGGAAATGAGCTGAAAGGATTTGGTAATCTGATTTTGATAAAACACTATGATGGCTGGATAACGGCTTATGCTCATAACGACAAACTCTTGGTCAAAAAAGGCCAGAAGGTTGCTCGCGGTGAAAAAATAGCCACGGTCGGAACCACCGGCGGTGTCAACACTCCGCAACTCCATTTTGAAACCCGTCGTGGCAAAAAAGCGGTCAATCCTAAAAGTTATTTGCCGTAAGTGTTCAGATAAAGTCTGTACATAAAATTTACATAAATCACAAAAAAATCTTGTGATGTCGCTTTTTTTGCCCTATATAAAAGGAAACAGTAAAAATAAATAGGAGAATAAGATGTTTATTAGTGAAGCTTGGGCACAAACTGCCGGCACTGCGGCTCAGAACGGTTCTATTTCCGGTGTTCTGATTCAATTAGGGCTGATTTTTGTGATTTTCTATTTTCTGCTGATTCGTCCGCAACAAAAGAAAATCAAACAGCACGAAGCTTTGTTGGCCGCAATCAAAAAAGGCGACAAGATTTTGACCGGCGGTGGTGTATATGCCAAAGTTCTCAAAGCCGATGATCCGCTCAATTTGACTGTTGAATTGGCGCCAAATGTAGTGGTAGAGGTAAATCGTGCCACTGTCCGCGATGTAATCACCCCCGAGGTTGAGGCTGCGGCTGCCGAGCTCAGAAAACAATCTAAAAAGAAATAATCAGGGACAATCAAATGTATAAACTATCACGTTCAAGAGTTATCATAATTCTTGCCATCTGCCTGATTGGTATATTTTTTGCGATTCCCAATCTGGTTCCCAACAAAGCGGCTCTGCCTTCTTGGTGGCAGCCGGTTAACTTAGGTCTGGACTTGCAAGGCGGTTCTAACCTGCTTTTGGAAGTCAAAATGGATGAAGTCTTAAAAGAGCGCATGGGGCTCATTGAAGATGAAATCCGCCAAACCTTGCGTGAAAATAAGATTCGCTATACCAACTTGCGTGCCGGAGATACTTCGGTTCAGGTCAAAATTGATAATCTGAATTCTCGCAATAAGGCTGCCGGTTTGTTCCGCAAGCTCAGCAATGACTATGAAGTTAGCGAAAACGACGGCGTTTTGAGTGTGGGCTATACCGAAACTGCCTTAAAACAACTCAAGCTGCAGGTGGTTGACCAGTCTATTGAGATTGTCCGTCGCCGTATTGATGCTTTGGGCACCAAAGAACCGGTTATCCAACGCCAAGGCGAAGACCGCATTGTGGTGCAGTTGCCTGGCTTGCAAAATCCGGAAGAAGTTAAAGAGTTGTTGGGTAAAACCGCTAAGATGAGTTTCCACTTGGTCGACAGCAATTCTACCGCCATGGATGCCCGCCGCGGCAAACTTTCCGGCACTTCTCGTCTGGTTAAAGGTGTTGAAGGTGAAACTTATGTCATCTTCCGCAAACCGATTATCAGCGGTGAGCATTTGAAGAATGCCAATGTTCAGTTCCAAGAAGGTCAGCCGGTTGTGGGCTTTGAGTTTGATACTGCCGGCGGCAAAAAGTTTGGCGAAACCACCAAAAACAATATTGGTGAAAGATTAGCCATTGTGTTGGATAATGAGGTTATCTCTGCTCCGACCATCCAAACCGCTATTTTGGGCGGCAGTGGTGTAATTACCGGAAACTTTACAACTAAGACCGCTAATGATTTGGCTGTGTTGCTAAAATCAGGTGCTTTGCCTGCGCCATTAGAAGTGTTGGAAGAAAGAACCGTCGGCGCTGGCTTGGGTGCTGACTCGATTCGCGAAGGAGTAATCGCCAGTATCATTGGTCTGATTGCCGTGGTTGCCTTTATCATTGCGGCCTATGGCCTATTTGGTGTTTTCACTACCATCGCAGTGTTTACCAACTTGTTCTTACTCTTAGGCGCACTGAGCTTTATCGGTGCTACGTTGACCTTGCCGGGCATTGCCGGTATTATCTTAACTATTGGTATGGCCGTTGATGCCAATGTGCTGATTTTTGAGCGCATGAGAGAAGAAGTCAAATCCGGACGCTCCCCGCGTGATGCTGCCGATGCTGGATTTACCGAAGCCTGGAACACCATTGTTGACTCCAACCTCACCACTTTGGTTGCCGCTTTTGTGTTGTTCTATTTTGGTACCGGTCCGGTGAGAGGATTCGCAGTTACCTTGTCGATAGGTATTGCTACCTCAATGTTCACTTCCGTTACGGTCACTCGGTTGATTATTGCTTCTTGGTTGACCAAAAACAAACCGACCCGGCTCCCGATTTAAGTATAAGGAATAAGTAAGATGAAACTTTTTAAATGGATTACCAAAGATACCAACATCAACTTTTTGGGTGCCGAAAAGCTGACCTATGGAATTTCGATTGTTGCGTTTGTGCTGTCGATACTAGTCATCAGCTTCAAAGGCTTTAATTATGGTATTGATTTTGCCGGCGGTATCTTAATGGAAATTAAGAGCGAAAACCAAATTGACTTAGATGAGTTGCGCAACAAACTCAACTCAGTTGATGTGGGTGAAATCAATCTCCAAACTATTGGCGATACCGGTACCGAGGTAATGATTCGCGCTGAGGCTGACAACCTTGATGAGCGAGCTCAAATGGCTGCGGTTAATAAGATTAAGCAGATTTTAGGCGAGGGGATTGACTATCGTAAAGTTGAGTTAGTTGGTCCGCAAGTCGGCGATGAACTCAAAATTGCCGGAGCTATTGCCTCAGTAATTGCGATATTAGCGATTGCAGCTTATATTTGGGTTCGTTTTGAGTGGCAGTTTGCTTTTGGTGCACTGATTGGTCTGTTCCATGATATCATCATCACCTTGGGCTTACTTTCGGCTTTTGGTATGGACTTTAGTTTAACTACCATTGCTGCCATTTTGACTTTGGCTGGTTACTCGGTTAACGATACGGTTGTGACCTATGACCGCATTCGCGAAAACTTGCGCAAGTTCACTCGCATGCCGCAAAGAGATTTGCTCAACAAGAGTATCAATGACATTTTCTCTCGTACCTTGCTGACCGGTTGCACCACTTTGCTCGCCGCTATTGCACTGTTTATCTTTGGCGGTGATACCTTGCGTAGTTTTTCTTTCACCATTGTGTTTGGGGTTATTGTTGGTACCTATTCTTCCATTTATGTATCAACCGTTATCCTGACCTGGTTTGATTTGCGCAAGACCATTGAGGAACAAAAAAACATCAACCCGTTTGGCAATATTGACTAAACCGGTTGTTTAAGCAGTTTTTAACCACACCTATATAAGACTATAGGTGTGGTTTTTTTGTGATATGCACCAAAAACTATTGCCAAACGCCAAAAAATATGCTAACAAAAAACTAATTGGAAAGCCGGCATTGCTGGTAATTCTGATAATCTGAACCATGGATTTTGTTATGATAATTGATGGTAATAATAAAAAGCAACGAAGCATTTTAACCAACAAATGCTTCTACCAAACAACGGCCCAGATTATGCGTGACTTTGAAAGCAAAGGTTACGCCAACTCCGCTGACGAAACTGCCAAAGTTATCACTGCCTATCATGATATAGTCAAGAAACGTACCAAAAACAATTTCAATGCCGATTACAACGCGGCCTTCCAGCGGATAGACAAAGCCATCGACAGTCTGGCCAATAAGGTTTTTTATGACTACGACAAGAAAAAACACGATGAGGCTTATCGTTCGTTTGAGGAGTTTGACTATGTTGGCGCTATTGTTAATCGCCAACTTACCAAAACCAGCCTGTCATCAAGCCAGTCATAATTAGCCTTTTGTGCATTTTTGCAGCAAGACAATTGCCAAATCGCAATAATTTGGTAATAATGTGTTCATTACAAAATATATCAAAGGAACGACTATGGACTCAATTTCATTAATCGGCTGCGGCCGTTGGGGAACATTCTTGGGCTGGTATGCCGGCAATTATTGCGGTTTTGAACGCGTGGATATGTATGATATCCCAACATCTCCCAATTTTATCGAGCTCAAAGAAACCCGAAAAAACGCTTACCTGAGCTTGTCAGATAATATGGTCATGCACGAAGATGTGGCAGAAGTTTTAGGCAATGAGATAATCATTGTTTCCATTGGCTGTCAGCATTTACGCTCACTGGCCAAACAGTTAAACGGCTATAATCTCAACGGCAAGACTTTCCTTTTGGCCATGAAGGGACTAGAAGAACCTAGCGCCAAAACTTTGGAACAAGTGTTTAAGGAAGAAATCAAACAAGATATCCATGTCGGTATTTTGGCTGGCCCCGGTCATGTCCAAGATTATATGAAGGGTGTGCCTTCTTGCGCGGTGATTGATAGCTATGAACAAGAAACCAAAGATAGATTGATAAAACGTCTCTCCAGCGAACTGATTCGTTTTTATTACGGAACCGATATGATTGGTAACCAAATCGGTGCCGCTTTGAAAAATGTTATTGGTATTGCCGCCGGAATCTTAGATGGTCTTGAGTGGTATGGTTTGAAAGGCGCATTGATGGCGCGTGCTCCCATTGAGGTTGGGCGTTTCATTAAGCACTTTGGCGGCAACCCGCAAAATGCTTATGGTCTGGCGCATTTGGGCGACTATGAAGCCACATTGTTCTCACCCCATAGCCACAACCGTCGTTTTGGTGAGATGTTGGCTAAAGGCGAAAACTTTGGCAAATTAGCCGAAGGTGTTGCCACCTTAAAGGCGGTGAAATTGATTGCCGATGAAAAAGGAATAGATATGCCGATTTCGCAAGCCTTGTATAAGGTGGTTTACGAAAAGGCCGATATCAAAGAAACTCTCAAATCCATGTTTGAGCGCGGATTAAAGAAAGAATTTGATAACGATACCATCTGCTAATGATAAATTAAAGCCTCCTAATCGGAGGCTTTTTCTTTGATGACAATCCCTGGAAACAAACGTTGAGCCACGGCGGCAGATTGCTCGTTTATGAGGCTGACTTCAAATTGATAGTTATGGTTGCAGGTGTGCTGGCTGGCAATTTCCGGGTGGCGGGTAAGATAGTCTTGAAGTTTGGCCCCCATCAGCTCATCTTGAGAGATAATTTTGACATTGGGGAGTAGGCGGCGAAAATAGTTTTTGACCAGCGGATAGTGCGTGCAACCCAAAATCAGCGAGTCCACGTGCCCAACAGGTTGAGCATATTCTTGGCAGATTTCATCAGCAAGCTCGAAGCGATTATTTTCAATCATCGGGACCAACTTTGGCGTGGCTAACTCCAAGATTTTAAGATTAGGATTGAGCTTAAGGAGTTCGGTCTGATAGATGTGTGAATGAACGGTGGCAGGTGTTGCAATCACCCCGATATTTCCCGCGCCGTTAAATACGGCTTCTTCCACGGTTGGAATAACCACCCCCAAGACTTTGATATCAGGAGCATAAGCCGGAATAAAACGTTGCTGAATATATCGCAATGCAATTGAAGTTGCGGTGTTGCAGGCAATGATAATCAGTTTGCAGTCTTGAGCGATAAGATGCTTAACTGCCGCCAATGTGTAGCTAAGAATTTGTCCGGAAGTTTTTTCGCCATATGGCAAATTTTTGGTATCGCCATAATAGCAATAGTCAAACTCAGGCATGGTTTGGATAAATGCCTTAGTGATAACCAGCCCGCCGAGCCCAGAATCAAATACCCCGATTTTCATAATTTCTCCTTTGCCGGCATGATATGGCTAAGAACTTAAAATTTTGATAATGATATAAAAGGTTACAAAAAAAGCCTACTCTAAGGTAGGCTAAGAATTGGTGGGTATGACAAGGATCGAACTTGTGACCCCTACGATGTCAACGTAGTGCTCTCCCGCTGAGCTACACACCCATCATCAAAACAACGTGTCATTTATATAGACTTTTTTTGCACTTGGCAAGCATTTTTTTAAGATATATGCGCCATTCAAATTCTATTTGTAAAAAAACATTGCATTTTGTCCAAGAATCTGCTAATACGCAACTCTAACTAATTTATTACTAATTTAATTTTATCATTATGGACTATGTAATTTTAACCGTCGTAATGACGGCAGTTTTTGCGATTGTAAGTTTTAATAAACATGGCAAATCCGTATGCGCGATTGGTAGTTCTGTTGCGTTTATACTGTTGCTGATGTATAACATTAGCTTTTTGCCGGTACTTAACTTGAGCTCCTTCCCGGATGTTTGGGTTGAGTTTATGGTGGTCTCATTTTTTGGCTTTGTGACGTATTTACTGCCATACAGTGAGTCATTTAATAAAGCTCCCAAAGCTTTTGTTGCCTTACGAACTGTGCCATTTATTGCCAGTCTTATAGTGTTACTTGCTATGTGGGGACAATGCTTCCATTTTTATCAAGCCGACAAGTTTTGTAATATGCTCAAGGTAGATACCGTTAGCCTTGATCAGTTCAATCATGATTTGTTCCCGACTTCGGTAAAAAAGATGATTTGCATTGATGCCGAAATGGCACGCAAAGCCGCTGAAGATTTGCTTGATACCGACCCCGGCCTTGGCTCTCGCGTCAAAGTAGGTGAAATGACCATGCAGGCCATAAATGGTAGCTTTACTATTGATGGTGGCAAAAAGCTTACTTTCGAAGATGGTGTCATTTGGGTTGGTCCGCTTGAACATAAATCATTTTTCAAGTGGATTAGCAACGATGTAACCCCGGGCTATGTGATTGTTGATGCGACAGATGCCAATATGACCCGACGTTATATTGTCACTGAGGTCAATGGTCAAAAGCTTTCTTTGAAATATTTGGAAAGCGCGTGCTTGTGGGAAGACATTGAGTTTCATATCAAAATGAATGGTTATACCGATAAAGGTTTGAACGACCACCGTTTTGAGATTGATAACTCCGGCCGACCTTATTGGGTTTTATCGGCTTATGAACCAACCATTGGTTTGACCGCCAAAGATTCCAAAGGTGCGATAATCGTAGATGCTCAAACCGGCGAACTTCAGGCTTATAGCATTGAAGAAGCGCCCGAGTGGATTGATCGTATCCAGCCGGAACACTTTGTGTTTGACCAGATTACCTGGTGGGGTGAATATCAGCTTGGATGGTGGAACTCACTGTGGAAACAGCTCAACGTTCAGTGCCCGACCCCGGGTATGACTTTGGTCTACTCTAAAGGCAAAAGCTATTGGTTCACCGGAATCCAGTCTTCTGGCAGCAGCGAGAGTACCAGCGGTTTTATGTTGGTTGACACCCGCGATAAAACGGCTCGCTACTATAAGATGATTGGCGTAAGTGAGCAAGAGGCAACCCGTATTGCCGATGATATTCCTTTTGCCCGCACGGCTGGCTATCATGCCATCAAACCGGTGCAGTACAATTTGCGAGGTGTGCCCTCACATTTTATGGTCTATAAGGGAAGTTCGGGCAATGCCACAGGCTATGCTTTTGTGAGTGTCGCCAATCGTTCGGTCTTTGGTGCCGGCAGTACTCCCGAAGCCGCTGAGCAGGAGTACTTGAAACGAATGTCGGTAAGCGGATTAATTAGCCATGAGGACGATGCAGTCGAAACCGTAAGCGGAGTTTATACAATTCGGGATATTACTCTGGTTGGTGAGACTTTTTATCTGTTGTTAAACGAGGTGCCGGGCTGCGAATTTTCTGCTGCCAATGGTGTCTCTCATGACCTCAAATGGTCAAAGAAACAAGATAAGGTGCACATCACTTACGGTAAAGGCGAAAATAAATATATTCCGATTTCCGAATATAAAAATTTGAGCCTCAATTATTAAGAAAAAAACTTTTTTTGCCCCGGTAGCTATGTCTACTGGGGTTTTTTTATGGATATTATTAAAAATTTAACAATTATTAGCTATAATCATAACCTGCAATTAAGGAGAAGAAAGTGCCTGAAAAACATATTGACTTTAAGGTAGATTATAGCCGCCTGACGGTTTATTCTGAATACAACACCCAAGAGATGTTGTATCCGATAGTGTTGTCTTCTCCTCATAGCGGCAAAATGTTTCCTGAGGAGTTTCTGGCTCACACTCGGCTCTCCGAACAAGAATTGCGCTCCTCAGAAGACTGTTTTGTTGATGAGCTCGTTATGCCGGCCTCAGATGCTGGAATCCCGCTGATTGCAATGAATTTGCCACGGACATTTGTAGATGTCAGCCGTGACAAAATCGAGCTTGATGACAGTATGTATTTTAACCACCCATCGCCCCAAACCGGCATTGGCAGCCGCCGGTGTCGTGTGGGATTAGGTGTCATTCACCGTGCGGTGGCGCAAACCAAAAATATCTACGATGGACTCATTTCATATGACGAAGTTCAAGAGCGGATAAAAAATGTCTATGATGTGTACCATAAACGGCTCAAACAATTGGTAGATAAATGCTATAAGAAATTTGGTCTGTGCCTATTGGTGGATTGCCACTCTATGCCTGCCCAAATCTGTGGTATCATGAATGAGAAAAAGCCGATAGACTTTAGCTTAGGGACTTTGTTTGACGAGAGTTGTCCGAGCGATATTTCCTCCCAACTGGCTCAAAAGCTAGAAACATACGATTATCGGGTCGAATTTAACCGTCCATATTCCGGAGGTTTTATTACTTTTAACTACTGCCAACCGCGAAAAAACATCTATACGTTGCAAATTGAGATGAATCGCAGCCTTTATATGCGGGAAAATGTGTACAAAAAGAATCCGCAATTTCAGAAAGTTAGCGCAAATGTGAGCGATTCTCTCGTCGGCTTGGCAAAATTTTTACTGGATTTTAAAAAATAACTGTGTTATAACCCCCCTTGTTTTAACCTGCCGAGTATATATATTATTCGGTGAATTTTGATTATAAGCATAACCTCAAAGCCAGTCTTTGAGCCATGTTAGAGATAATAACAGGAGTTTATACTTATATTAACCTACCCCGGATTTTGATTGATGAATTTGAGAGTAAAAAGCCGAGAGCAGATTGAAACAGGCACGAGAGGCCTAGGGGATATTTGTGGCACTCCGGGGAACAGAGGAATGCGCAATAGCGTATCAAAATTTTTAATGTATTTTTTGTTAATGCTTTTAACCATGCTTCAGCCGCTTCAGGCAAGAGCAGACGAGCAAGCGCGTATCCGCGATGCCAGTGTGTGCCTCAATGCGACTATAGAGGTTGAAAAAGAATATGGAATTCAAGAACATTTGTTAACCACCATCTCCAGTGTGGAAACCGGCCGTTGGGATGCTACTACCAGACAGAATGTGGCTTGGCCCTGGACCGTTAATGCCCAAGGTAAGGGTACGTTCTATCCCTCCAAAGCCGAGGCTATCCGCGCAGTTAAGAAGTTGCAAGCCCAAGGCGTGAAGAGTATTGATGTTGGTTGTATGCAAATTAACTTGTCTTACCACCCCGATGCATTTGAGAGCTTGGAAGAGGCCTTTGATCCTAAGGCAAATGTAACTTATGCGGCCAAGTTCTTAAATAATTTGTATGAAAATCGTGGCAATGACTGGATTAAAGCCGCCATGGCTTACCACTCCAGCGTACCGCAAAAGGCTCAGCGCTATAAGAAAAAGTTGGTCAAAGCCTATGAGAAAGTAAAACAAGCGCAAAACCTTCGTAACCAAAAACAAGCCGAGGTTAAGGTTGCGGTTGCCAAAATTCCCGGTCAGATGAAACCGGCGGCAAGAGTTCATGTCGAAGCACCGCACTTTAGCAAGGTTGCCTCCAATCCTAAGCGTGAGGCTCGGCTGATTGCTGATGCCAAGGCTTGGCGCGAGGCCAAATTAGCTGAATATCGTCAACGCAAAAATAAGCAATTGGCAGCAGCTGATTAGTACTAAAAAATCTTATTTTGCAGCAGAATTGTGATTGAACAGTTAGATAAAATCGGGCTGTATTGGCAGCCCTTGGGCGGCAATAACATCGACCAAATCAGTGGCCACTGTTATCGCTATACCGATTGTTCTTACAATTCTGCTGCATTTGTTTATACCACCATCATTGTAGATATCGGCAAGTTTGACAACTACGACGCCTTAGGAGTCGAAGGTGCGGTGGCTGCGTTGCCCGATATCCGCCCCTTTTTAAACCGTGGTGTTTTTCAAGCCGCCGCAATTTTTATCACCCATTCTCACCCCGATCATCTCAATGGTTTGGTGCACTATTTGAAACTAGGCTATAAATTGCCTCCGGTGTACTTGGGACGTTATAGCGCGATGATTTTGGAAGACTTGTACAACGAGTTTGAAATTCCGTTGGAAGTTCGTCCTGAATTACGATTTATCAAAGATGGAGATAAAATTTCTGTCGGTACATTAGATATTGAAGTTTTGGCATCATCTCATACTTGTTTTGATAGCTTTGGCTTGGTTATCAAATCCTCCTCAAGCATGGTTTATCACACCGGCGACATGAAGCTAGATTCGAGTACCTATTTTCGCAAACCGACCAATCTTAAGCGCCTGAGTGAACTTTCGGGCAAGATTGATGCGGTGGTTGCTGATTTCTATGGGATTGTGGAAGAAGGCTATGCCATTAAAGAGGTAGATACGTTCAAACGCTTAGTTGCCATAATGAAAGCTCACTGCCGCTATCCCAAGATATTCATACCGGTTTATCCGACACACCCGGAAATGTATATTATTGCCTTTTTGGCTGCGCTAAAATTGCGCAAGAATGTAGTTTTTTATGGCTCGGAAGATTTTTATAGCTATCTACACCTCATTATTGATTATGGTATAGATTTTGAAAAGTTAGCCCGCGATAGAATTAAAGTCTTATACCACCCCGATGGCGGTTTGGCAGAGTTAAACCATAACTACGTAGTGATTGGAACATATAATTATCTAGCAGAAGTTTTTCGCCCCACCCGTAAAGATTCTTATGGAATTATCACCGCCAAAACCTTTTTTAATCCGCTCAAGGGGCAGTTTAATATTCGTAGCATCAAGTTCACAAGTGTGGATGAGGAACCAAAATTGCAAGGCTTTGGCCATGGTTTTTTAGGCGATTATGAAAAATTGAACCAAATTTTGGGGAGCCCGCTGTTTATACCCACACATTGTCCACGTTTTGTGATTGATAATTTCCGTGAGCTAGGTGAGTTTTTAGGGTTTGAGTTGCTAAGACCTGCCGCCCGCAATAAGGATTTGTATCGCCTTAATGGAAAAGAATGTATAAAAGTCGGAACCGGACTTGCCGAGTGGTTGGCGGTTCGCTATAATGAAGAAGAAAATGAACTCATTGCGGTGGAGCAAAAAGCCACTTCTGGACAAGGTTTTTTGAAACGCACGATTAGCAATCGGCGTTGCGCAACGAGGTTCAAGATGATATTAAACCGCCGCCGCCAGCAGAGAAAAGAGGAATAGGTAATGGTTGAAAAATATAGCAAAACATATCATGTGCGTAGCTACGAGAGTGATAAAAACGGGGACTTGCGTTTGGTCACGCTGATGAATATTTTTCAGGATATGGCCGATACTCATGCTTCTGTGATGGGGTTAGGCATAGACTATTGCTTGACGCATGGTATGGCTTGGGTTGGTGCTAATTATCATCTAAAGATTGAGCGAATGCCCAAGCTTCATGAGCAAATTATTGTAGATACCTGGCCGGCAGTAGAGAAGAAATTGGGAGCATTGCGCGATTTTGTGGTAAAAGGAGCCGACGGACAAGAGATAATTTGGGCTTCCAGCCAGTGGATATTGATAGATGCTAAAAAGAAGCGCCCTTTGGCTTTGCGCGCTAATTTGCCGCAATATTGCGTGGTAGACGGCCGCGCCATGAAAGAGGAATTTAATCATCATTTAGAAACTCCGCAAAGAACCGATTTTAAGATGCAGTTCAATGTGCGCTTTGATGATATTGACCTGAACAATCATGTCAACAATGCGGTGTATCCGCTCTGGGCCTCAGAAGCGGTGCCGAGTGATTTTCGTTTAGGTAAGCAAATTTGCGAGCTGGAAGTGGTGTTCAAAAAAGAGTGCCATTTAGGTGAACAAGTAGTGGTTTTAAGTGAAATTAATGAGCGCGAAACCCGACATCTTATTACCGCCCAAGGAGATAATCGTGAACTTGCCTTGGTGCGGATTGTCTGGAAATAGAAAAATTGCCCTCCCAATAATATTTATTGTTTACAAAATATTGAATTTTTCCTATTGTTTTCCTAAATTTGCAAGTAAGGAATAGTAAGATGAGTGCGCTGCTGGAAATTGAAAATTTATATGCTCGAGTTGGTGATAAGGAAGTAATTAAAAACCTTAATCTCACCATTAATGAAGGTGAGGTCCATGCCATTATGGGCCCAAACGGCGCCGGCAAATCTACCTTGTCTTATGTCTTGAGTGGCAAGCCAGGATATGAGGTTACTTCAGGTTCGATTCGTTTTAAGGGTAAGGACCTTAGTGCCCTTTCCACCGAAGAGCGCGCCCGTGAAGGGATTTTCCTTTGTATGCAGTATCCGGTTGAAATCCCCGGCGTTCCGGTTTCAAGCTTTTTGAAACACGCGGTCAATGCTGTGCGCAAACACCAAAATTTGCCCGAGCTAGATACTTTTGAGTTTTTGAAAACTCTCCGCGAAGAAGGCAGAAAGCTTGGTATTGATAATGAAATGCTCAAACGTCCGATAAATGTAGGTTTTTCAGGTGGGGAGAAAAAACGGCTTGAAACCCTGCAAATGACAGTTCTAAAACCGGTATTTTCCATTTTAGATGAAGCCGATTCCGGTTTGGATATTGATGCCCTAAAGGTGGTCGCCGAAGGGATAAATTCTTTGCGCAATGAGCACAACTCAATGCTTGTCATTACCCACTATCAACGCTTGCTGCAATATATTGTGCCAGATGTCGTGCATATTTTTGCCGACGGACATATTGTAAAATCAGGTGATAAATCCTTGGCCGCAGAGCTTGAAGAAACCGGCTATGCCGAATATAGGAATGAGTAAAATGCCGGGCCTGTTGCAATCAAAGGAAATGGAAGGAAGCGAGCTGATTTGGCTTGAGGCATTGCGCCAAAAAGGCGCGGTGGCTTTTGAGCAGTTGGGGCTGCCTACAGCCAAGACCGAGGCTTGGAAATATACCAAACTGCGGATGCTAAATGCCGATGATTTTGAATTTCCGAGCCCAGAAGAACAAACTTGTCATTGTGGTTGCCACCACCATGAAGGAGAAGATGAACACTGCCATTGTGAGGGACATGATTGCGCTTGCCATGTAGACTTTCCGTTTGAAAGCTATATGGTGCGGTTTAAAAATGGTGCTTTTGTGGCGCCTCACCCCAAACTTCCCGAAGGTGTAGAGGTCATGACCCTTATGGAAGCCGCTCACTTGGAAGAAGACGTCAAAGCCAAGCTTGGCAAGTTGATTGAACTGGATAATTACCCCTTTGCCGCCTTAAATACTGCTTATCTGGAAGAAGGCTTGTTTATTAATATCCGTAAGGGCGTGAAGTTGGATAAGCCGCTCATCATTGACCATTTGGCCCGCCCCCAAGATAAGAACTTGTTTTGGAATTTACGGCATTTGATTGTGGTCGAAAATGGTGCCGAAGCTGAAATTATTGAGAATTATCGTTATAGCGGAGCCGAAAAGTCGCGCTATTTTGCCAATATTGTGAGCGAGATTTATGTCGGCCGCAATGCCAAGTTGAGGCACTACAAATTGCAAGACGAGGCTTTTAAGGCTTGCCATTTGGCGCTGAGTGCGGTGCAGGTCAAAGCTGATGGAACATATAATCACTTTTGCGCCCAAAAAGGTGCTGATGTCGGCCGCAATGAAGTAGTGGTCAAGCTGGTGGAAGAAGGGGCCGAGGCTAGAGTAGATGCCGCTTATAAGATGTCGGGCTGGGCCACATTAGATACCACTACCGACATTCGCCACTTGGCTCCCCATACCAAGTCGGAACAACTGGTCAAAGGTGTGGTCGATGGCGATGCCAAAGGTGTTTTCCAAGGTCGGATACATATTGCTTCGGATTCGCAACAAACCGAAGGCCGCCAGCTGCATCAGGCTTTGTTGTTGAGCGATAGGGCTGAGATAGATGTCAAACCTGAGCTTGAAATTTTTGCCGACGATGTTAAATGTTCTCACGGTGCCGCCAGTGGTGAACTTGATGAAGAACAGTTGTTCTATATGCGCTCTCGCGGTATAGATGCCGATGAGGCCAGACAAATATTGGTTGAGGCCTTTTTAGACGATGTTTTAATGCAGGTTGAAGATGAAGCCGTTCGGATATGGCTGAAATCTGTGTTGCAATAGTTAGGGGATAGAAAAATGTATGATATTGAACAAATCCGCCGCGACTTTCCGATTTTAAGTGTCAGTATCAATGGGCACCCTAATACATTTTTAGATACGGCCGCATCAGCCCAAAAACCCCAATGCGTGATAGATGCCGTTAGCCAAACCTATGCTAATAGCTACGCCAATGTTCACCGCGGAGCTTATTATCTCTCCGAAGAAATGACGGTTAAGTATGAGCAAGCTCGCGCTAAGGTCCGCAAATTTTTGAATGCGGCTTCTGAGCACGAAATTGTCTTTACCCGCAATGCCACTGAGGCGCTTAACTTGGTGGCTTATTCTTGGGGAAGAAAATTCTTAAAACCCGGTGATGAAGTCTTAATTTCGCAGGCTGAACACCATGCAAATTTAATTCCTTGGCAGATTTTGCGTGATGAAATCGGGATAAAATTGCAGATTTTCAAAATTGCCGATGACGGCAGTTATGTTGCAGATGAATTTTTAGGATTGCTGAGCGAAAAGACCAAACTGGTTTCGGTTACCGCCATGTCCAATGTCTTGGGAACAGTATTCCCGATTGCCGATATGGTCAAAGCTGCGCATCGGGTTGGAGCCTTGTTTATGGTTGATGCCTGCCAGTATGCTGCGCACCGCAAAATTGACGTCCAAGACTGGGATTGCGACTTTTTGGCTTTTTCGGGGCACAAGACCTATGGACCGAGCGGCATTGGAGTTTTGTATGGCAAAATGTCGCTCTTAGAGCAAATGCCACCCTATCAGGTCGGTGGCGATATGGTTGATACGGTCAGCTATGACCATACGACTTATGCATTGCCTCCGGCTCGTTTTGAAGCCGGCACTCCGGCCATGGTCGATGCCATTGGTTTGGGGGTGGCCTTAGACTATTTGCAAAATCTGGGTTGGGACAATTTGTGCGCTCATGAAGAAGAGTTGATTGCCTATACCAATGCCAAATTGCAAGAAATACCTGGACTAAAAATCATTGGTACCGCTGCCGACAAAGGCGGAGTCTTCTCCTTTGATTTGAACGGAATCCATGCGCAAGATGTGGCCTTTATTTTGGATAAAGAAGGGGTGGCTGTCCGCACCGGACATCACTGCGCCGAACCCTTGATTAAGCGTATGGGCTATACCTCACTGGCCAGAGCCTCTTTAGGTTTGTATACCTCTCACCAAGATATAGACCGCTTTGTTAACGCCTTACAGAAAACCCAGAGCTTTTTTTGAGTAAAGCTGGTATAAGCAGGGCGAAATGCTTGCAATTGAGCCTTTGCCGATGTATAAAAAACATAAGTAATCGGAAAGGTAGATAATGTCAGAAGAAAGCAAAACAAATACGGAAATTTCCCCCACCGAGGCCAGCTTGCTCGAGGCCATGACTCAGCCGTTGCCTAATACCGACTATAAGGTAACCTTAGGAGAACCGCTGAAAGAAGGGGAAAAAATAGCCTCTAAAGAAGAAATTATCGATGCGCTTAAAACTGTTTCCGACCCCGAGATTATGGTCAATATCTGGGATATGGGCTTGGTCTATGATATTCGCCAGCAAGAAAATGGCGATGTTGAGATAGATATGACTGTTACAGCACCCACTTGTCCGGTAGCCGGTGTTTTGCCCGGTCAGGCTGCCGAGGTGGTGTCTAATGTAAGCGGAGTAGGGGTGGTTACAGTGCAATTGGTTTGGGAACCGGCATGGACCTTTGAGCGCATGAGCGATGACGCCAAAATGATGTTTGAACTGTTTTAGGAGTGTGTGATGGAACCAATTTTTTTAGCGCGTCACCGCTTTGAAGGCCGAGATATCGATTCTTTTGTGGTTCCTGCTGCCCAATTGCAAGCCGCACCGCAAGCTCCAATTTGCCTTCCTGAAATTGAATATCAAAACCACGACATCAAACCAGATGCTCCTCATATCGGAATGATTATGGCATTAGAAAAAGGCTATGACGGCTACGTTATAGACGAACCCTATGTTCAGGCTTTGCTCGCCCAAGGTGTCAGATTGAGCTTTATCACTTATGCAAATGTTGAGGACGAGCTTGCGCGCTTGCCCCTAGATGCTTTGTTGTTAATCGGCGGCAATTTCGATTCGCCGCGCGAATATTACCTTCACCCCGAATATTTACCGGCGGAACACTGCTTGTCAGCCCGTTCTTTGGCCTATCTGAGCGCGATTGCCTATGCTCAAAAACATCAAATGCCGGTTTTGGGGATTTGTGCCGGTTTTCAAATGCTGGCCGGATTCTTTGGGGCTAAGATGTATGTTAATGTAAAAAACGAGCTCCATAGCCAAATTGCGCATAAAGCTGACAAATATCAAGATGCCCACACTGTCAAATTGGTTAAAGGCAGTAAACTAGCCGCGATTTGTGGAAATAAGGCGGAGATTATGGTCAATTCGGTGCATAGCGAAGGCGTGGCTGAGTTTTCGCTGCCTAAAATTGCCGTGGCAGCACGTGCAGAAGATGGCAATGTGGAAGCAGTAGAGATGATGGGTGATTGGTTTGCACTTGGTGTCCAGTGGCATCCGGAATATTTGTGCCGCCGCTCGGAAGAGGCCGCAGCATTGTTTGCTGCCTTGGTGGAAGAGGCTAAAAAATATCGCTTGGAGAATATGAATGCAGATAGATGAGTTGATAGAAAATTTTGAGCTTTTGGAGGATTGGGAGGACAAATATCGCTATTTGATAGATTTAGGGGCTAAACTCCCGCCCTTGCCGCAAGAATTGCAAAGCGAAGAATGGAAAGTCAGCGGTTGTCAATCTCAAGTTTGGTTAGTGCCGGAAGTGGTTATGGAAAATGGGCAGAAATTGCTCGATTTCAAAGGCAGTAGCGATGCCGCCATTGTTAAAGGCATTGTGGCCGTGGTACTAAGTATTTTTGCACATAAAACGCCTGCCGAAATTAAAGAAATTGCAGTTGAAAATATTTTTGCTAAACTAGGCTTATCTGAACATTTAAGCCCGAGCCGTCGCAACGGCTTGTCGGCCATGACCGATAAGATTCGTTATTATGCGGAAGTACTGTAAAGGAAGATAGATGAACATTCACGAGTATC
The DNA here is from genome assembly GCA_944391475.1 of uncultured Alphaproteobacteria bacterium. GTDB lineage: Bacteria > Pseudomonadota > Alphaproteobacteria > RF32 > CAG-239 > MGBC133411. The sequence goes on from CALXTR010000009.1 coordinate 36,581, forward strand.
AGGCCAAAAAGATTTTAAGCCAGTACGGAATAGAAATCCCGCTGGGTAAAATTGCCTATACTCCCGGAGAAGCCAAAAAGGTTGCAGGCATGGTTTCCAAACGCGGCCCCTGGATGTTAAAATCGCAAATCCAATCTGGCGCCCGCAAAAGAGGCTATTTTTTGGAAAAAGAAGCCGGCCGCGGCGGTGGAATTAGATTAGTCAAAAGTCGCCGTGAAATTTTATCGGCGGCAGAGCAAATGTTGGGTTCTACCTTGGTCACTATCCAAACCGGCCCCAAAGGTAAAGAGGTCAGCCGCATTTATGTTGAGGCCTATAATAAGGTTAAAAAGATTTTTTATGCCGGATTAGTGATTGATAGAATGCTCCCTGCCTTAACTTTGCTGATTGCCGAAGTTGGAAGTGAAGACATTGCCACCATGGCCTTAAACACTCCTGAGAAAATCTTGAAAGTTCGGCTCGATTTGCACAAAGGAGCATCAGCAAAACAGATTCGCGAGATTATGGAGTTTTTGCAGCTGTCGGCTAAAAGCCAACGCAGCCTTGCGCGCTTTGTGAAAGGATTGCACCGCGCTTTTATTGATTATGATGCCACCATGATAGAGGTTAATCCGGTTGGAGTGCAAAGAAACGGCAGCTTGATAGCTTTAGATGCCAAAATGTCTTTTGATGAAAATGCGCTCTACCGCCACCCTGAAATTACCCGCCTTGAAGACGAATATGAGGAAGAAGACCGCGAGGTACAAGCGCATAAATTTGGCTTTAGCTATTGCGACTTTGATGGCAATATCGGTTGTATTGTTAATGGTGATGGTTTGGCTATGGCCGCACTCGATGCCCTGCGCCGTAAGGGAAGTGGTATGGCCTGCTTTTTGAATGTCAAAGGTGGTGTTGATAAAGACAAAATCGCCTCTGGGATTAAGATTATCATGACCAACCCCCGTGTTGAAGGAATTTTGATAGATATTTTGGGTGGTTTCCTTAGGTGCAATTTGATTGCCGAAGGTATTGTTGCCGCAGCATCTGAAGTAGGTCTCAATGTTCCGTTGGTGGTACGTTTTGAAGGAACCAACAAAGATGAGGCCAAAGAAATTTTGGAGCACTCCAAACTCCCGATTGTGATTGCCGAAGATATGGAAACAGCGGTCGATACATTGATTAAAGCGGTGGAGGAAAGTGACTGATGTCGATTCTGGTAGATAAAAACACCAAAGTGCTGTGCCAAGGTATTACCGGTACACAGGCCACTTTTCACATTCGTCGTTCTTTGGACTATGGCACCAATGTAGTCTGCGGTGTTACCCCAGGCAAGGGCGGCAAACAACATTTGGGCTTGCCGGTTTTCAACACGGTAAAAGAGGCGGTTGAAGCAACTGGTGCCAATGCCAGTGTGATGTATGTTCCGGCGCGTTTTGTGCGTGATGCAGTAAGAGAAGCGGTTGAGGCAGAACTTGATTTAGTGGTCTGCATTGCCGATGGAGTTCCTTTGCGTGATATGATGGAAGTCAAAGCCATGCTAAAAGGGAGCAAGACTAAATTGATTGGCCCCAATACTCCTGGAATCATTACCCCCGGTGCCGCAAGATTAGGAATTTTCCCCGAAAACATTCATACCCCCGGCCGCATTGGCATTGTTTCTCGTTCGTCTACTTTGACGTACGAGGCAGTGATAGAAACTCAAAAAGCCGGACAAGGTCAATCCACCGTAATTGGTCTGGGCGATGATATGCTAATCGGCATCGACTTTGTTGATGCCATGCAAGCTTTTATGGCTGATGATGCCACCGATGCAGTGGTGCTGATTGGGCAACTTGGTGGAAGTTTTGAAGAATATGCCGCCAAATATTATAAGTCATTAGCTCATAAAAAGCCGGTGGTCTGTTTTGTTGCCGGTGATGCCGTTCCCTTTGGGCATAAGATTGGTTATGCCGGTGATATCATTACCAAAGGCCACATTTCGGTCCAAGACAAAAAAGATGCCATGAGCGATGCCGGCATGATAGTTGTCAACCGCATTAGCGAGATTCATGAGGTTTTGCAAAAAATCGTCGGCTAAGATGAGTACATTAAGTTCGATTTTAAGTGTTTTCCTGCCTCCGCGCTGTATAAAATGCGGCAAAGTGCTGATGGGTGGTGATGATGGCCTGTGTCCGGATTGTTTCAACGAAATTAGTTTTATCAGCCGTCCATATTGCGAAAAATGTGGTCATCCTTTAGAAGAAGACCAAAGCACACATAAATTATATTGTGCGGCTTGCTTGAGCAAAACCAAAACTCCGTTTCGGCTGAGCCGCTCAGCTTTTCGCTATGATGAAGGTTCCAAAAATCTGATTTTGGGTTTTAAGTTTATGGATAAAACCGAAAACGCCAAAGTTTTGGGGCGTTGGTTGTATAATGCCGGCTCGGATATCTGGAAAAATCAAGCTGATGTTTTGGTTCCCATACCACTGCACTATACTAGATTATTGAAACGAAGGTATAATCAGTCGGCTCTGCTCTGTCGGGAAGTTAGTAAACTGAGTGGAGTTCCGGTTGAATATACGGCGGTAGTTCGCCACCGTCGTACCCGTCCGCAAGTTGAGTTTTCGGGCTCTGCGCGAGTAAACAATGTCAAAAATGCTTTTTCCGTCAAACACCCGGAAAAGATAATTGGTAAACACGTGGTGCTGATAGATGATGTTATGACTACTGGCTCCACCTTAAAAGAATGTGCTTTAGAGATAAGAAAAGCCGGCGCAGCCTCGGTTGATACTTTAACAGTGGCGAGAGTTTGCTGATTCATAAATAATTAAAACCTATCCGCTAAGCTTTAAGCAGAATTTAGATAAGGAGCATTTCATGAGATATCTGATTTTCCTACTTGTAGCATTAAGTGTTTCCAACCAGAGCTATGCAGATGTTATAGATAAAGAAAATGTTGATGAAAATAAACATATAACCGATTTGCAAAACTGCCACCCGAGTAGATATGAGCAAACTCGCGAAATAGCCGGACAAAAGGTTTCTCTCAGTTGGGAGGTAAAAGGTGTTGAAGATGAAAATTGCCGTTTGCATATAAAAAATAGCTCTGATGGCATTTTAGATTGTTTGGTGCCGCTAGATGAGTTAGCTACAGTATTAAATGAGAATTCAGATATTAATATGGATGATTATTGCCATGCGATAAAAACGCAACAAAGCATCGAATTTCAAGATATCAATGGAGTGATTTATGATTGCGATACCAAGCTCAATGTCCAAATGGTTAGTGTTGAAGAATGCAGTCGCTGCCCTAACCGAGAATTGGTTGAAGATGGCAAAATAAAATTAGGTCAAAATAAGCTTACCTACTGTGTACTAAGCCAATGCCCAGCAGGATATCACAAAAGCCCAGAAGGACTTTGTAAGGTTGATAAGGTTTTAAGTGAGGAGCAAACCCCGATGAAGCAATATTTTATAGATAATAAGAGCGATAAATTGATAGTGTTTTTTGCCGGCTGGGGCTGCGATGAACACCAGTTTGCCAACCTCAAAGATAGAAATTATGATGTTTTGGTGTTGTATGACTATAATGGCTTGGGGTTGGATTTTGATTTTTCCAAATATCAAGAAGTTGAGGTGATAGGCTACTCTGCCGGTGTGTTTGTTGCCTCAATTATCGCCGATAGAATTCCTAACCTCAAACACAAAATCGCTCTAAACGGCAATCCCTATTTGTTTGATGAAAAGAAAGGCTTGTCAGCAGAAATTGTTAATACTTTTAAGCAAATCACCATGGATAATTATCTAGACTTTCGGCGTGAATATATGGTCGATTCTGATGAGGAGTTTGAACTATATAATCAATTGCAGTCAGAACGCAGTTTGGAGAGTTGCCAAAGCGAACTTCAAAAATTGCAGGAATTTTATCAGCGCTATGCAGGAGAGATAAATCCTATATTTGATAAGGCGATAATTTCTGATCACGACAAGATATTTAATTTTCAGGCTCAGCAAGATTTCTATGGCGACAAGCTATATGTTTTGCCGGAAACCAAACACCATGTCTTTTTCAAATTCAATTCTTTTGAGGACATTTTGAAATACAATTAATTGTAGGTAGATTAGGGCGTTGCTTGACAAGGGGCAATGGCTGTGCTATCTCAAATAAAAAAATTAGAAGGATAGCACCATGGATATAATTTTAACCGGAGACCGCCCCACCGGACGTCTACACTTGGGGCACTATGTCGGCTCGCTCAAACGCCGAGTTGAGATGCAAAACAGCGGTAAATATGAGCAGATTTATATTATGATTGCCGATGCTCAGGCTTTAACAGATAATGCCGACAACATTAATAAGGTTCGCAATAACATTTCCGAAGTTGCGCTAGATTATTTGGCTTGCGGCTTAGATCCGAAAAAATCGACTATTTTTATCCAGTCACAAGTTCCTGAGCTTTGCGAGCTTTCGTTTTATTATATGAACTTGGTGACGGTTTCACGCCTCCAGCGTAACCCTACCGTTAAAAATGAAATTCAGCTGCGCGGCTTCAAACAAAGCATTCCGGTTGGGTTCTTTACCTATCCGATTAGTCAAGCCGCCGATATTACCGCGTTTAAGGCCAATATTGTGCCGGTCGGTGAGGACCAACTCCCGATGATTGAGCAAACCCGCGAGATTGTCCGCTCGTTTAATACAACTTATCGTGAAGTCTTGGTTGAGCCCACCGCAGTTTTGCCCGAAAACAGCACTTGCTCTCGTTTGCCGGGATTAGACGGCGCTGCCAAAATGAGTAAATCTTTGGGTAACTGCATTTATTTGTCCGATTCTTCAAACGACATTAAGAAAAAAGTGCAAAGTATGTTTACCGACCCCACGCACTTGCGGGTTGAAGACCCCGGGCACACTGAGAACAATCCGGTGTTTATTTATCTTGATGCTTTCTGCCGCGATGAGCATTTTGGAGCTTTCTTGCCGGCATATCAAAATTTGGACGAGCTCAAAGCTCACTACCAAAGAGGTGGCTTAGGCGATGGCACGGTCAAAAAGTTCTTAAATGAAATTTTGCAAAACGAACTCCGTCCGATAAGAGAAAAGCGCGAACTTCTGGCTCAGGATTTGGGGGAAATTTTCAAAATGTTAGAAGCCGGTAGCCACAAAGCCGAAGCGGTAGCCGCTCAAACTCTATCCGAGGTCAAAACCGCCATGGGAATCAACTACTTCAATGGGAATGAGTTGCCTCGTTAAAGGATAAAATTAAAAAACGCCCCGAAAACTCAATAACGGGGCGTTTTTTTTTGTTTAATATATTCTAATAATCAAGAGGATTTCCGTTCATATCAAGGCGAAGTTGATATGTGTCATACAAAATTGTTTCCTTTGTAATTAAGTTTTTTTCATTAAACTCAAATACATCGCAAACTTCAAATGTTGTAGCGCGCCCATCTTTGACCGCCCAATGATAAGTAAAATGCTTAATCATAGTGGGCTTTCCTTCAGTGCTCATCATGGTGTTATGAGGTATTTGATAAGATTTCTCAATATCCGATAGCGTACACATTTTCTCAAAGAAAATCCTCGGTTCAATCCAACCCAAAAGTGGAGAATATACTTTGGCATCCGGAGTAAATAGCGCGCACAATCCATCCAAATCACAGCTTGCCAGTGCTGTCATATATTTTTTAATCACTTCTTCATAAATTTCTTGTTGATTCATTTTTTTCTCTCTCAGTTATGATAAAAAATAATCAGCAAAAATTAAAAAAATGTAAAATAAAAAAGCTTGAATCATCGCATATTACAGGATATAAGTAAGAAAAATCAACATTATTCTAGGTTAAATTAAATTTTTATGGTATGAAATTTTTAAGAAAGTTAAGAGAATTTTTTTCAGGCTCTAATGTCAAAGAAGCATTTTCTTCGGAAGTTGCCCCCGGTAGTGCCCAACAAATCTTAAGCTTGCCCGAAGCTTATATTCACCCAAAAGATTTTATGGAAGAACTTAGCATTGCCATTGTTATGGATACCGGCAAACCGCTCCATCTGTCATCTCCGGAAATAAAGCTTTATCAGTTAAATGATGTCCGCGATGGCAATTTTCTGGGTAGTTTTTATGGGGTGATGAGGGAAGGTAAGTACTATGGCTATCATCTGGGCAGTAAGCATATCATTTCTTGCTCACCGCAAGCATTTGTTTTTAAGGAAACAGAGCAACTGACAGTTCCGTTAGCGCAGATGAAAGATAGTGTATATGTTCTAATTTGCCAATATACATGTGATAACGGCAGATTGATACCGCAGCGCTTTGGTGAACTAACGATAGATGGTCAAGAAAAAGCTATTTTGCATACTTTTGAAGAAGGTACGACTGTTGGCGGTGCTTTTAAGTATTGCCGCACTCACATTGAGCAGATGTGATTCACTATTAAAATCAGCCCATGATTATTCATGAGGCTGATTTTTTGTCGGTTGCAGGAGCTATTTCCGGCTTGATGTTTTGTAGGGGCTGTGTTAGCGTATTAGAAGTTGAGATTAATAAGGGGGACCAGTCATGACCGAGAACGGTATTATCTGCTTGCGTAACCATTTGGCCGAATGTAAGCTGGCTCTTTGGGGGGGCAATTTATTGTCCTATCGTCCCTCAAGCGAGGAGCATGATATTTTCTGGCTCGGTGCCCTAAATAAGTTTGATAATATTCAGGCCATTCGCGGTGGAATTCCGGTTTGCTGGCCGCGCTTTGCTGAAGAACAGCTCAACAATCACTTCCCGCGCCATGGCTTTGCCCGCTTGAGTATGTGGCAGTTGCAAAAAGCCGAGGTTTCAGATGAAAAAATTGAGGCCGAGCTCACTTTGCCGATAGATGATAAATATAACCTCGCTGCCGAGCTCAAATTGATTGTCAAAATCACCGATAAACTGGAATATACATTGGAAACGGCTAACCTTGGTTGTGAGGAATTTAATTTTAGCGAGGCCTTGCACGCATATTATAATATCAGCTCGCTTGATAATGTTGAAATCAAGGGCTTGTCCGGTAAACGCTATAAAAATTCACTGAATGGCAATTTTTATACTCAAAGCGGTGACATTAAAATTAATAGTGAGTTCGATGCCATTTTTGAACATAGCGATAACCCTTTGCAAATAGTTGATAGTGGTTTTAAGCGGATTATCGAGATAAAAAAACAAGGCTCCGCAACCACCGTGGTCTGGAACCCGAATAAAGATTTAGCCGAGATGAGCTTGGGACAATATAAAAGTTTTGTCTGTGTCGAACCTTCCAATGTTGGTGATGCTCATATCTGTCTTAAGCCTCACGAAAAACACCGCATCTCAGCGACCATCGATGTGCAACAGTTGAAGTAAATCATAAGGCTGGATATGGATATATATCTGCAAATTTTGAGTGCCGAGGAAAGTTGGGAGCATCAAGTTAGTGTTCATAAAAACTATCATCAAAAATATGCTCAGTTTTATTCTCTGGACAAATTTTTTTACCATCCATATTTACAGTCCAAGTTCTCTGAACCAGGGCTTAGTCCGAATGAATTAAAAAATATAAAGGGCTATTTTGTAAGTAAGATTTATGATGAAAAAAATTAGAACAGTCTAAACAATTTATTTCCCAACAAGTCGTTTCTTTTATTGAGGAGAAGAACAATCGTTTGCAAGAACTGCCGATTACGCACCCGGATATCTTAACTATCAAGCTCTCCGGAGCAATGAGTGGAGGGTTTTATGATGCCGCCAAACATAGTATAACAATTTCTCCGCAATGTGTCAGCCCAAATTTTATGCCTTTGCTTTTGGTTCATGAATTTACGCATATTTGCGTTGATAATGAAATTCAAAAACGTAAACTTCCGCACTTGGCCAAAGAGCGTATCGTCAGCCGAATTTGCAGTGAAATATTAGAATTTGATGACCACAATCCGGTAGGAGATAAAAGCTTGGATAAGTTTTTGAGTAAAGCAAACCTAAGCTCAGACTTTTTAGGAACTCTAAACTCTATTGCCGACTATCTAAATATTAATCAAACCCAAGCACAAATGCATACATCTCGCACTAAACAAACTCCCCGTCATTGCTGATGCAATCACAGGGAGTTTGGTTTAACTACGTTTATGGCTATTAATACATCGGTAAAGAATAGTCTGGAGCTGGTTCAGGTCTGGATGACTGAACTTTTCTTTTGCCAGATTTCTTCTTTGTCGGCTTGGTACTTGGCTTATAGTCAGGAAATATATCAGTTAACATTGTTTCTGCGGCTTCGCTAATTGCTTTTTCAAATAACAATTGCTCCACATTAGCACACGAAGAAAAAGCTCCTTCTTTACTGAAAGTTTTTTCTACAGAACCAGCCGAAACAATTTCCATTGTTGCTGCTTCTAAAATCCTGTATGATAGCTTAAGTTTAGACGAGCTCGAATAATTAGTTTCTCCGGTCATCTCAATGTAGCTTTTGCTTGTTGAAGCCACAAAATTATCAATAGTACCGACCAAAATGTAGTCCGCCGCCGCTAAATTTTTTAATTTAATTTTATTTTCAGGCGAGGTCAGATCATTTTCAATAATAGACATTTCAGCAGCATAATCGTCTAAATTATTACGATCAACCAGATTGAACTTACGGCTCGGCGCCAATTTTTCAATAAACAAGTTACTAATTATAGTATTGATTGCTTTGGCATCGACTTTTTGCCCTAGACATTTAATGTTCCCCGACATCTTAAAGGGCATTATCGCTAAAGAATAATCTGCTTTTTTTACAAGGCTCTTAGATTTGTAATCTCTGGTATCATATTTGAAAATAGTCGCTTTAATCTTAACTCTATGCTTTCCATTTTCTTGAGAGTGTTCCAATACTTCATAAGATGACACTGTTCCGCTATACTTAGCCAATATGTCCTTTGAATTATCTTTCACACTAGCCGTATAAGTTTCATTTCCTTTTGTCTTTAGGGTTGCTTTTTCCTGGGCATCAGCATTTAATTGTTCTGTTGATGGGATAATTCCGTCGCGTTCAGTATAATCAACATTCAAATTATCCGATACTGTAGCTTCACCTTCAAAATTAGTGTCATGCTGCAGCGTTGCAGAGACATCAAGTTTGTGCATGCCATTGCTTTGTACACTAATTTCAGAAGTTTGCCTTACCGCGTTTTCAACCGCGTTCATAACAGCCCAGTCATAATCGTCACCTTCGCCATATGCGGTCACTGTAATTTCTTTTGCGTTAGCATTAAACGCCAGTAATACAAGCAATATAGCAATAATCTTATTCATATGTTATCTCCTATATCACCAAGTGACAGTATCTTTATCAGCGAGTTTCTTAATTTTTTCCTCGCCTTCCCAAATGGTTAAGCCATTTTTCAAATCAGTTATCGACATTGAAAAACGATATTCAATACGTTTTTTGCCAGAGACAATAAACTCTCTTTGAGTGATTTTGCCAGATAAGCTGAGCTCTGGTGCTGCTAGCGATCCGGCTTTTCTAACGTTAGCCTGATTGAATTCTTTAGACTTTCTTAGCTGAGATGAGGACATCACCATATCATCTTCTTTGAATGCAGTTACTCTAACTTTACCGCTTTTCATCAAAGCAATACGGATTGCCTTGGACAGTTCATCAACATCAATACGCTGCATGGTGTCATTTTCAATCCGTGAAATCACCAAAATGTATGGTTGTCCGTTAGGTTTACTCAAGGTACCCATGTCGAGCATATCCTGAATCATTGCATTTGAGGCCATCTCAAAATCACGACCTTCCAAAGCTGCGGCCCTTTCGGTTGAATCATTTTCATTGTCAATCAGCACGGTTTGAGTGGCGCAAGCGTTTAAAGTCATGACCATTAATAAGCTACTTAAAATTTTCATATACTGTTTCATCTTTAGTCCTTTTCAAATAGTTATTCGATTATCCCATCGCCAATATCATCGGTAACATACACACGATAAGAAGCTGCTCTTTTAGATGGCGCTACTGCATTCCAAAAGAATTCGGCATCTTCTCGCAAATTAACTTTTTTCCATTGTGATAAAGATGTTGAAATTTTCATTCCGTTTGCATCAAACCACACAAATTTGTAATAAACAGACTGATTGGTTTTGCTTATCCCCATGACCTGAGCCAGCATTTGACCATCTCGCTCTCTCACTGTACTATTGGTATTTATAGCCACCAGTTTTACATCTGAGCTAATTGAAAAAATCGTTTGGTCATACATCATATGCGAAGCGCATGAGGCCAGAAATAACAAGAAAGCAACTACAAAAATTTTCTTCATTTCATGTCTCCTTTATAAATTTACTACATTAATCACTGGAGTAGCTCCTGCAGCAGGAACTCGAACATAAATTAGCGAATTTCCTTCTTTAGAGGTTTTCACTTTATAATCTTTTCCTCCGATATTTAATGTTAATCCATCTCCATTTTTTTCAATTTTTGCTAGTTGAACATTTTTCGGCAAACTATACCAGCTTCTGGTGTCCGCCCCGGCCGTAATAACAGAATATGCCGACATGGCAATCCCTCCTAAATCACCTAGCTTATTTTGAGCCACTGCTTGCGCTACCGTCTGAATCGTTAGTTTAGTGACTGCCTTGGTTACAATAATGGGTAATTTCTTCTTAAATTCGGCAATAAAGATATTATCGACATCAGCTAACAATTCTGTTTTGACTTTTGATTTGCCATTTGAAATAGCAATATTGTCATATGCTGCATCTCTTTCTTTCGGATAAGGAAGGGCAAGGGAAGCTGTTTTAACATTGTTTGTAGCAATAAAAATTGGTAAATCTAATCTAAACTCCTCAAAATTAGCTACCAACCCATTTTCAAATATTACCCAAGCAGTAGGAGTTATCGCCTTTTGGCTGCCCGAAGCCAATTTGTTGGCCAATGCCAAGTCGCTCTTGACAAAGCGATTTTTACTGACCATTCCTGAAACACGCTTCATGTAGTTTGATGCGTTTTCATAATCGCTGTTAGAGTGAGCATTAGTCATAAAGAACAATCCGCTTACATAAGTCACATACGGATTCACAAAGTTAGTATACCCGTTCCAGCGTTCAAATTCTTTATATTTGCTCAATACCTCATCAATATTTTTTTGGTTTGCCTCTTGAGCTTCTTTTTGCATTTTGGCAATATCCTTGGCATTTTCCTCATTTTGTTTTTTTATTTCTTTATTAAATTCTTCCACTGCCTTTTGTTGTACACTAAAAGCTCTGTTGATTTGGATTTTAGCTTCATCTTTGTTGTTTTGCTCTAAAGCATTAAGGAAAGAGTATGATTGAAGATAAATACCATCCATAATCATTGGATTATAATCAACCATACTAGCGTTGGAGATAACTTCCACAGTTCCTCGAACCACTCCTAAAGAGTCTAGCTCCTCCTGAATTTGTTTAGCGGAATTGTCAAAAAACTTATTGGATATGTCTGTCTTATTAGCTAAGAATAAAGAGACACCGCCATTAAGCTGTTCATCAATATTAAAACTGTCAGGTGAAATATCTTGAACTTCAGTGCTGCACACATTTTCTTCACTTAATGCAATATCTGCAGCTTTACAATAATTTGCTTGCTTATAAGCCTCGGTAAATTCAGAAAACTTAACTTTGTTAGTTGTCCCACAACCAGCCAAAGTAATTGGCAAAATAGCTGCCAGCCAGAATTTGGCACTTGAGCTCTTCATCATACCTCCCAATATCTAGGAATAGATTCTATTTCAACAAACTATTAATAACAACAACGGCTAATTTTACCGTATTATCATCTTGTTTAATTGCATTCTTGGTTGCGCAGGAGGCTGCAATTTTTGTAGCTTGATCATTGAGGTTGTCTTTGGTTAAAGTGCCTTTGATAAGAGCTTGTTGAGCTTCTTGTAAAATACAAGCTTTAAGTTTGGTTTCATCTGGATTAATCGATGTCGGTGTTGGAATATTAAAAGCCAAAGCAGAATTGGCTAAAAAGAATGTAGTAACTATAAAAATTTGCAATACTTTCATGTCTAGTCTCCAGTAAATATAGATAATAAGTTGTATTATATAGGGCTTTACAATAAATTCAATCAAAATCGACAAACACCACCAAGTTAAAATTTTTAAAGTCTGAATTAGTAAATTAAAAGCAGATCAAAACATAAATATTTTTGTAGGCATATAAACTCGTTGTTTACTTTTTGATGAAATATAACTAGGCATTCTTAATTAAATAAACTCCCCGTCATTGCTGATGCAATCACAGGGAGTTTGGTTTAATATTCCGTGTTGTTGAGCTCGGAGTTGACAATATAAGCGTGCTTGGTGGCTTCCCAACACAAATTTTGCGCATCGCAATCCAGAGGTTCATGGATATAACCTTTATTAAGACAATGCTCATAAACATCTTCTCCATATTGCAGACAGAAGTCAGCTTTGGTTCCTCTTTTATGTTCGGTCAAAAATTTAAGCGCCTTGCACTTTTTATCAAAGAAAAGTTCTGCTTGTTTCATTTTAGGAGATTTATACCAAATATCTACAAGGAAAATTAAGCAGAACAGCAGCATTATCACCATAATTAATGCACTCGTATAATTTTGGTTCAAATAATCGTCCCAAGCCAACCTGGCAGTACCCAAGGCAACAACACCAAAAACGGCAGTAAATAAGATTTTTGTTTTCTCCATAATTATAATATTTAAATTGTACAACATAATTCCGATTTTACAGCCTAAAAACTAGCAAAAATTACAAAAGATTCAAGTAAAAACGGGATATAATTAATTTATATGAATATATTGCGGCTCAATATATATCACAATAAAATTAGTTTTGCTTATTTCGATATTGAGCCGACAATTTTGATTAGATTTGATTCTCTTAGCGTTGCGTGCCTTGAAAATGTTCAGGTGTCAACACCAGCGTTTTGGAGGGTTGGACTATTTTTTCGTGCGCTTTTGCAAAGGATTTGAAATTATCAAAATTATACACATTGTCAATGTCGATATAGGGTAATTTATCTTGGAGAAATCGTTCCTTGGCTCCTTACTCAACGTCAGTTCCTATATACTTATGAAAGAATCCATTTCTAGGAGTTCGTAATACAACAAATCTGGCAAACTTATGATAATCTTCATCATTTTCATTTTTTGCAACATCTTTGTACCCATCTTTAAACATTCCGTTTATGCAAAAATCTAACGCTTCTTTTTTAGAAACCGGATAGGTAGTTAGACTGCCATCTTTATTAATCCGTGATGACATCAATGCAGGAGGAAGATTTTGCTTAGAACCATCTGGAAAAATCATAGTTTCTTGCACTAAATCTGGAAACAACTGGTACTTTTTTGCATCAGGTCCTAACTTTGCAACTTCATTTTTAGATAACAAAGCAACATCTTCCGATACAATAAAACACTCTGGCGTAACAATGGCATTCTCAGGTATCAATTCCGAAGAAAAACGGGAAATTGACTTATCCCTATGAAAAACCAAGGTATGATCATAAAGGAAATCACTTTCCGTACGTCCAACAAGCTTACCATCGCTAGCTGTATAAGAAAAGCTTGGCTCAATATATTTGTCCGAAACATCACTATACTTTCCGGTCGCATCCTTGTCAAAAATAGCTACCTTTGGGCAATCTGTCTGCTCATCATATCCTTGAACAATCAGTAAGTCATTATCCAATAGAAGTGCACATGATCCTACAAATCCATCTTTGAAAACAAGTCCTTCTGCCTGCACTAAACTATCGCAGACATCATAGTCATATGCTTTCTCAAAAATACTAAAAAGCTTTCCGTCTTTCTCTTGTTTGGTTATTTGTTCTTTGTTGGTATCTTGTGAATTTGAACCCTGTATTATCTTTTCTGATACTGTCAATCCGCTACCAGTCAGCAAAGCACCAGTTAAAGCCACTGTTTTCAAAAGATTTTTGTTTTTCAGTTTTTCTCTAATCGACTTAAATTTATTGGTATTTTCTGTCATGATTTTATCCTTACTGTGCCCCAAAACATACCTATATGATATTATGCTAATCAAAATAAGTAAACGATATTTTTTTTAATGCTAAAATTGCGCAAATCGGACTTTTTGCAAGGCTTAGAATACATACAAACAAGGCACCTTTAACGGTGCATTATCAAAAATGGTGCCACCAGTAAGCTTGTGCGCGCGGCCAAAGCCACTGCGCAAACCTTCGGTTCTCGCTTTGCTCGCTCTCCCGAGCCAAACTTTGCTTGGCTTCATCGCCGGACTTACTTTTCTTCGTAAGTCCGCTCCCAACTAAAAACAACCACTAAAAAAGCCTCCCTTGGGGGAGGCTTTTTTAGTGGTGCGCGATACTGTGCAATTATCGGACTAAAAATTATGAGAATTTTAAAGACTTGGGCAGAAAAATTGAACTGTTTGAGGAGTCGTTACTTGATGTCGTTAATGGTTAAAAGTTAAGAAATAGTTATGTTTTATGTTAATATTAACCAAAAATTATTATATTTTTTTATAGTATATTGTTATAAATCCAGTATGGAGTATTAAATTATGGACATTAAAAAATTACTTTTGGCATTGGGTTTTAGACCTAAAAACGATACTGTTGATGTGTATGCTAAAGCATATCAACAACATAATGGGTATGTAATTGAAGTAGATTTTTCTAAAAAGTCCATAAATTATGGTAAGATTGCCGCAGATTGTAAAACTACTCAAAATTTTTCCCTAGATGAAAATTGGGTCGTTTTGGAATGTGTTAACCGTTTACTTGAAAAAGGATACAGCCCTAAAAATATCATCCTCGAAAAAACTTGGCCTGCTGGACATGGAACATCTGGACGTTTGGATATATGTGTTAACAAAGATGATGATTCTGAATTTTTACTTATAGAATGTAAAACTTGGGGTAAAGAATTTGATAAAGAACTAAACAATATGCAAAAAAATGGCGGTCAGTTGTTTACTTATTTTAAGTTTAGCAATAAGGCTGATGTTTTAATGCTTTATACTTCAAAATTGGATAAAAACAGTTTCGAATATAAAAATGCAATTATAAAAATTGAAGATGATTACAGAATAGGCGATATAAAAGATTTTTATGACAAATGGAATAAATTAACTAAAGATAATGGTGTTTTTGAATCTTGGGTTACTCCATATAATTTTGAGAGTAAAGCACTTATAAAAAGTCAACTGAAACCAATAACTCAAGATGATTCAAGTTTTATTTTTAATCAGTTTTTAGAGATTTTAAGACACAATGTCGTTTCCGATAAAGGAAATGCGTTTAATAAGATTTTCACTTTGTTCCTTTGTAAAGTTTATGATGAAACATCAAAACAAGATGATGAAGAACTTGATTTTCAATGGAAAGAAGGACGAGATGATAACGTTTCTTTCCAATTAAGACTAACTGATTTATATAAAAATGGAATGAAGGTATTTTTATCAAGAGTTGTAAGTGATTTTGATGAAAAAGAATTTGAAAATAAATATCAACACCTATCTTCACAGGTAAAAGAACAGCTTTTACAAGAAATAAATATATTACGTTTGGAAAAGAATAATGAGTTTGCCATAAAAGAAGTTTATGACCATGATTCGTTTATTGAAAATGCAAAAATTGTAAAAGAAGTTGTTGAACTCTTGCAGGGGTATCGGATTCGTTATAACAAGCGTCAACAATATTTGTCTGATTTCTTTGAGTTGCTTTTAACAACGGGATTAAAGCAAGAAGCCGGACAATTTTTTACACCGGTTCCGATTGCTCAATTTATTATAAAAAGTTTGCCATTGGATGAAATTGTAAGTAATAAATTAAATTCTAAAGATGGTAATATCTTACCTTATATGATTGATTATGCTGCTGGAAGTGGACACTTTATTACTGAATATATGCATGAAGTTCAGGATATTATCAATAAAAAAGAGCCGTCAAAATATATACAAGGCACAAAGAACTGTTTATTGTTTTGGCAAAATGCAAACTATGAGTGGGCAACAGACTATGTCTATGGAATAGAAAAAGATTATAGGCTTGTTAAAGTTGGCAAAGTCGGTTGTTATTTGCATGGTGATGGTTTAGCCAACGTTATTTTGAGTGACGGTTTGGGTAATTTTGTAAATACAAAAGATTATAAAGGCAAATTACATAAAGCCAATAATGATGGTTCTAAAGACAATCAACAATTTGATATTATATTGAGTAATCCTCCGTATTCTGTATCTTCGTTTAAACAAACAACGAGAGATTATTATACTGAAAAGGATTTTGAACTATATAATTCTTTGACAGATAACAGCTCAGAAATTGAATGTTTGTTTGTTGAAAGGACAAAACAGTTACTTAAAGATGGTGGCGTTGCCGGTATAATTTTACCGAGTTCAATTCTTACAAATTCCGGTATTTATACAAAAACCAGAGAGTTGTTGTTGAAATATTTTGAAATTGTGGGAATAACTGAACTTGGTTCCAACACATTTATGGCAACAGGTACAAATACAGTTGTCTTGTTCTTACGCAGAAGAAACAATTATGAGGGTATAAACCTTCAAAAATCTATAGATAAATTTTTTACCAATTTTACAAATGTGACAATCAATGAAATTGAAACACCATTTTCCAAATATGTCAGTTATGTTTGGGAAGGATTAGCTTTTGAAGATTATATTACCTTGTTAGAGAAAAATCCGAATGATAAAGTTAAAAATCACGACTTATATAAAGAATATTCTCAAAAAATAAAACAGGATAAAGAATTTTGGAATAAAGTCATTTCGATTGAAAAAGAAAAACTTTATTACTTTATCTTAGCTTATCCGCAAAAAGTTGTGATTATTAAAACCGGAGAAAAAGATGCCGAAAAGCAATTCTTGGGTTATGAGTTTTCTAACCGCAGAGGTTCGGAAGGTATTCACGCTATCCAAAGAGACAAATCTATTGATGATTGCACTAGACTGTTTGATATAAACAGTTCTGATAATCCGCAAAAGGCAAGTACCTATATCTATAAAGCTTTTAAAAATGAAAATATTGATATTGATGAAAGCTTAAAAGATAATATCTCAAAAGTAAATCTGCTTGATATGATGACTTTTGATAGGGCAGATTTTGAGAAAACAATAAATGTAAAAGCTAAAAAAAAAATAAAAATTGAGAGTAAATGGCACGTCTCAGAACTTGGAAATGCTAAAAATTTAGTCTTTGAAAAAGGTAAAAGCATCACAAAAGAACAGACTATAGTCGGTGATATTCCAGTCGTTGCTGGAGGAACAAGTATAGCATACTATCATAATCAAGCTAATAGGGCTCCATATACGATTACGATAAGTGCATCTGGGGCCAATGCTGGTTATGTAAACTTTTGGAATATGCCAATCTGGGCTTCAGATTGTTCAACAATTATTTCAACAGATGAAGATAATATAAAAATTAAATATATCTTTGAAATTTTGAAAAGCAGACAAGAGGATATTTTTGCTTTACAAAAAGGCAATGCACAACCCCATGTTTATATTGATGATGTAAAGAAGGTAAAAATTCCTCTTCCTCCAATTGATATTCAGCAGAAAATTGTTGATGAAATTGAAGAAATTGAAAAATCATTACTTCAGATAAAAAATAAGCAGAATACACTAAAAGAACATAAGATGCAGATAATTGAAAATTGCTTTAGTAATTCTTCTCAATATTTTACTATAAAAAGCATCGCAGAAGTGAAGGGAGGAAAAAGAATCCCCAAGGGAAAAAGCACCACATCAACTAAGACAAATTATCCTTACATAAAAGTTTTAACATTTACAGAAAATGGCACTATCGATATTAGCAAACTTGAGTATATTACAGAAGATACATATACAAAAATTTCAAATTATACCATTTCATCTAAAGATATATTTATATCAATAGCAGGAACAATTGGTTTGGCAGGAATAATTCCAGAATGTTTGGATGGGGCTAACCTTACTGAAAATGCCGCTAAAATAACTATAACAAATAATGATATTAATACTAAATGGTTGTTATATATTCTTCAAAGCAATACAATGAAGAATATTTATCAAAAGTTAACTCATGGAGTTGGAACACCAAAGTTATCTTTAGATAGAATAAGAAATATAAATATACCATTGATATCGCCGACAGACCAACAAAACATTGTAGCAAAGATTGAAGAACTTGAAAAACAAATTGATGAAGCTCAGAAAAGTATTGACGCATCTGAGAAACTTAAAAATGCGGTTTTGAAAAAGTATCTATAAGTAAAAAATTTCAATACCAAGATATTTCTCATTTACATACGACTTGATGCCTTTCCCGTCATTAAGTTAAGTGTTTGTTTTTATTTTAAATTCCCCAATCGTAGCAAAATGTCGTTGGCAAGTTGCATTTTAGGGGCTCGCGAATGGGGAAATATACCGCATAATATAAATAGTTAATGAGCAAAACACTATTTATGAAAGGAAAGAACTATGTGGTATGTAAAACTTAATGACACGATTCTTCCAACACCTTATCAATATTTTAGCGATTGCCTGGCTGAGTGTAAAAGATTGCAGCGAGTTATGGTGGCTGTGTTTTCTGAACCGGTATTGATTGGCTAAATTTTTGATAAAGGAGATTTTTTATGTTGAAGAATTTTGAAAACTGGTTGTTGGAAAATAATTACAGCGCAAGCACCTCAGCCGATTATATGGGAAGAATTGAAAGACTTTGCCGGAAAGAAGAATTCACGCTTGCTTATCTGGTTGAAAATATCGCTTCTATCCTGCCTCAATATGAAATTACCGGTGAAAAATCCAGTTATGGCAAACGTTCGCATACTTCTGTCAGACAGGCCTTAAGACGTTTTAAAATGTTTCTGACGGCTGAAAAATTAGTATAAATCTCATATTTCGACCCGTGGATAACGATTTTATTTTTGGTATAGGTTTTATTATGAAAAAGTAATTCTTAAGTCCACGGGTCATTTATGGAGATTTGGGATAAACATAATACATGACATAAAAAAATTGTAAAACTTTTATATTATGATACACTAAAGAAATAGAGAAAATTCATTTTTTATAGAGATAATGGAAATGCAATATCTAACTCAAGAAAATGCCGACAATTTGGATTTTATTAAGCATATTTCATTACAAAACGGTTTTTCCGAGATTAAAAATATTATCCGACTAAAAAGCGGTTCTCGGTCATTATCTTATTATGCCGATGATTATATTGTGCGATTTCCAAAAGTTGAAATTATTTGGCAGACAATGAAGCGGGAAAAGAATATTATTGATATGGTTTATCCGCATTTAGTGTCGGCTTTTGCAAATAAAATTCACAAAATAGATTTAATCGAAAGTGAATATCCATTTTCCATATCCAAACGTTTCTCAGGCAAAATCTGCGATGGACAGACCCATAACTTTCCATATATTTAGAAACTGTTTCTTCAACATACTTTAAGGGTGGCGTGGTTGCTGCATTGTCAAGATTAATATATCTTACAGCACCTTTTGTCGTTTTTATCTTAAACTCTGTAATTTCAGAACGAAATAAACTTCTAGGATTTATAGTCATTTAATTTTGCCATCTCTATGTCATATTTATTATTGGGAGCTGATTAAATCAGCTCCCAATAATTTTGAATTACTCTCCCATACCTTTTCCGCTATTAGCATTAGCTCCACGAGAAGTAACTTGAGTTTTGTATTCTGGTGTTAAGTTGGCATATACAAGTTTCTTAATATCAGATAACTCTGTTGTACAATCTTGACCTTGCGGAGATCCTATAAATGTAGGAGATCCACCCCAACCAGTTTCTTTTGTCGCTAATTCATTCTTAACTGTTCCTAAATCTGCGTATCCTGCTTCATGTTGGCAAATGCTGACTTTACGATAAGTTGTTCCATCTGGATTACGCATTGCAGGATTTGTAGCTACAACTACAGGAGCAAAAGAATATCCTACATTAGTTGCACAAGGTAATGTTGTTTCCACATAAGCTATACCGCCAACGACTTCAGTCTTAATATCACCAGATTTAACTTTATCAATGATACCTTGTTGAGATTTTCTATATCCATCCATTATTGTCTCATCAACGTTTCCTGTATCAATAAAAGTTTTTACATCTTCAATATTCTTCGGTGTTACCATGAATACTTTAATAGATGCAGCTAATGCTCCTGTTTTACTTTCTGGATCAAAAGCTTGTTCAATAGGTTTCGGTCCTTCCCATTTAGATTCTAAATGTGTGTCGTGAGCATCTATTGCAGCAACATTTTCATTGAAAGAAACCTTTTCACCTTTTAGGTATTTGTCAGCTAACACATATGCTCCAATTGCATCAACATCTATACGATTGGTAGCAAAAACAACCTTATCCAAATCATGTCCTTTAAACCATCCTAAAAGTTCAGGAGCTTTTTCAGCAACTTCTTTAGCACAAGATTGATCAGCCTTACCTTCGGTATGTTGAGGATCAATATTTCTGTCACAAAGCTCTGCCAATGGCGGAACTGTCATTTCCAATCCAATAATTGTAAAACCTTGTTCTTTCAGTTCTTTTAACTTTGCCATTTCAGTTTCACGAACATTTTCTTTGGTTTTAGGATTAATCATTGCTGGGTTAATATACATTAATTGTGTCATTTTTACATCCTTTCAATAAAGTTATGTTGATATCATACAAAGAAATAGTTAAAAACAATATAACTAAATATTAGCATATTTTATTTTTTTGTCCATAATTTTCGCTAATGCTTTCAAATATAAAAAACGCCATATTGATATGACTGCTTGGTAGAACAAGAGCATTAACTCATTTCAGAACGCACGAAAAATTCGCTTCAAAGGCTTAAAGATGAAGAAAAGCATCTTGGACGACCTTATGGTTTTAGCTACAAAAAGTTACAAAAGAAGCATAATAAGATAAATGACTCTGAAGAACTCGACGAAGCAATGATTAAATATTTTGAAGACCATCAAGTTGAGATCCTTGAAAAGACACGCGAAACCAATTTAAAGAAAAGCAAATCTAAAGAAGGCAAGCAAAACGCTAAAAAAGATGAAATTCCGAAGACTACAACAAAATCTAATGAAGAAATTTTACAAGAATATCCGGCTGATTATTATAATTATGCTGATAAGTTTTACGGCGTTCTTGAACGAAATTCTGACGAATTTTGTAATCTTGACGAATATATTAACAGATATGATAAATCACCGGGAGAATATTTCTATTGGATTGTCAGGCGTGGTTGGATTTTCAGAATATCAATAGAAACTAAAAGAACACTTGAATAAATAGGATAAACGTAAAATTATTGACGCTATAATAAAAGAAGGTTTATTACGCAATGGGAAAAAATATACTGAGAGCTCTGTAAAGACAAAAGTTAGCACTGGATGTGCGATTTTCTTACAAGGAATGCAAAAAGAAGTTCTGGAACTATGCAACTCTAGTAGATGTAAATAGCAAAATTTAGCCTGGTTTGATTGATTTCAGGTCGGACTTATGTTTTACTTCTTTTATCTAATTCGCTTGTGTCTGGGCTGTTTATGGAGCAATGGGATATGTTTTAACAAGATATTTATGTAAATTCAAAAGATTAACCTAATTAAAATTGTAAATGAGGTTGATTGAATGAACTTCTGCTAAATTTTGCAAAGGTTATATCTCATTACTCTATAAACAACCCATGGATAACCGGATTTGATAAAAGTAATAAAACCTATACAAAATAAAACGGTTGTATCCACGGATTAAAAAATGAGATGTTTAAAATAATTTGTTGTCATTGATGTTAAGAGGTTAAAATATCAATAATAAAAAATCCGACTTGATATTACTCAAATCGGACTAAATTATTTTAATATTCATGAGATAGCATAACCGTCATAACTCGGTTTGTTATATTTGGATTACATGGATTTTCTGAATAAAATCGATAATTTTTATCATAATAATCAATTTTCCAATAAATTTGCTCTCCTTTATAGTAAAAACTTCCAAATTGCGCCGCTACGAAAGCTGTCGCTTTCTACTTGCGCGAACAACTAACCTTTGCTGCGGTCGTTCCTCCCTAGCAAAGCTAAGAGAAGTTTCATGTTCATTATACGGATCGGTAGCTTTGGTAAAGTTATTAAAACATCTAACTTGATTTAAATTTCTGTTAATTCATTTTGACTTTTAGCAGATATTCCACAAGATAAGGTAACTCTTCCACCGCTAAAATTTTTTCTAAAGTGGTCATTTAATGTTTTGATATCAGTCATTATTTTACACTTTCAATTAATTTATTTGATATCAAAAACATTTTAAAACGTCTTAAGGCTTGTCTAACTGAAGTATGGCTTCTTTTACCATAACTTGATTTTTTACCGTTGATTTCATATTCAGGCAAAATTAAAGATATATTTGCAACTAAATGAGACAGAGTATATCGCTGAAGTGGCTGCAAACGTAGGAAAATTCTTAAAAAGTCCGATTATTTCGCAAAAAAGAGATATTTTAAATTTAATATTATCGGACTGCAAAACTGATGGAAAAAATCTTTGTTTTTCAATAACTAAACCATTCGACAAACTGCTAAAAACGCCAGAAATTGACAAATGGTGCGAGATACTATGCAATTATCGGACTGAAAACTATGAGGATTTTAAAGAATTGGGAAGAAAAATCGAGCTTTAAATTTTTTGAGAAGACTCAGTATTTTTTACTTTAAAGACTCCCTATTTATCTATTAGATTGAATAATGTTATTAGTCAAACGAGAGGAAATACGATGCATAAAATAAAATGTAAAAATTGTGGTGTTGAATATACGTATGAAGAAGAAAAACTCATCTTTAGAGATGACGATTCTTATGAATGTTTATGTTGTGGAAATACACTAATATCATGGAACGGAAGTGTTATTCCGACTAAATTCAAACTTTTAAAAAAGCCTATTGCTGATGAAAATATAGATAAATAATAAATATAAAATTATTATTTCTATAATTTTTTTGGGAAACTTAATAAACACAATATTTGTATCAACAAAGAGATAATAATTATTTATTGCTTTTTTCTAAAGATATACTTATGATTTTTTCTAACATAAAAAGATTAAGAGAGGTCGATGTGAAGAAAATTATAAATATGATAGGCTTATTCATTATAACAGCCTGTTCCATGTCACATTATGAGGTAAAGGTAAATTCTATAGCTCTCTCAGATGAGGAATTAACTAATTATAATAGTTGCATTCTTATGCCACTTTCAGATAAAGATGAGAAAACGATAATTCATAAACGATATGTTTTGTCTTTAATTGACCTTTTGGAAAATAATAATATTAAAATTGTAGACAAATATAATAAAGCAAATTGCGTAATCTTTTTTGATTATGGAATATCCGAGCCTCAAGCTGTAAACCAAACTTCTATCATTCCCAATTATGGTGTTACAGGTGTATCATCGTCAACAACATCTGGAAGTGTTTATATGCAGAAAACGGGATATGGTAATTATACAGGAAATGTTTCTACCCATACTCAATACACACCTCAATATGGAATCACTGGATATACTCCGGTTAATCAAACGGTGTTTTTGTATATAAGATATCTGTATATGGAGGCAAGAGAAATTATAAAAGATAAAAAAGAAGCTGGAGATCAGCTATGGAGTACTATGATTACAAGTGTGGGTAATTCAGGAGAACTTAACAAAATAATGCCTTATATGTTATATGTCCTTGCTGAGAATATTAAAACGAATACTCAGGGAGTTCAGCAAATCAACTTTTATGAAGATGATGAAAATATTAAATACTACCAACAATTATTGAATTAATATTTATTGTCTTATGATTAGTAAATATAATATATCAGACTGGGATTTTATTTAACAAAAAGCTTGATTTTATTGGCTTTTGCTTAAAAAGTCCGATAGTTTATGAAAAATTGCTATTTTCAAAACGGTCAAAATCGGACTGGCTGAAAGCCTTGGTTTTCATAATAAAAAAGCACCTCGAAAGGTGCATTTTAACAAATGGTGCGAGATACTATGCAATTATCGGACTAATTTCTATGATGATTTTAAGCTTTTGAGTAGGAAAATTGGTGTATTTAAATAAAATTTCTAAAATGATAACTAATTATAGTATGTATTTGTATCAGTATTTCATAAAAAAATAGTGACAAATTTGATTTTATATATATTATATTCGCAAATAAGCATATTGACGTTTGGGAGGTATAATATGACAGATAATGAAATTACATTCGGTATGGAGATATCTCGATTACGGAAAAAATTAAATATGAGCCAAAAAGAACTTGCTAGTCTTGTGCTTAAAGATGATCAAACGCCTATTACCCCTCAATATCTTAATGACATTGAACATGATAGAAGAAATCCCTCTTCAGATGATTTAATAAAAGCTTTTTCAAGAGCTTTGCAGTTATCATCTGATGAAGAAGATTATCTATTTTATATCGCAGGTAAAATGCCTAAAGATGTAAGAGCAAAAAGCAGAGATGAATTCTATAGTGCTATTGCAGCTTTTAGAAAAAGTAACACATAAGGAAAATCAGTTGAAATACCATCATGATGAAACAGGAAGATTTCCAGAAAAGCCTTATTATGAACAAAAGGAACTAGATATATTAGCGCAAAAAATTACATCTGATGCAGCTGATATTCTTGGAAATAAAATTTTATATCCTATCTCTACTGATAAATTAACAGTTATCATTGAAAAATATGTTGATGATTTAGATTTATATGCCAATTTGCAAGAAGAATATGGTGATAAAAATATTGAAGGAGTAACAATATTTATTCCTTTCAAAAAGCCTATTATTAAAATTTCAGAAAACTTACAAAATATACAATATAAGGAAAATCGTTTAAGAACGACTTTACTTCATGAGTTGGGACATGTTGTCATTCACGACCCTTTGTGGCAAAGAGAGTTCAGAAAGCTACAATTACCACTTGATACTACTGAGCAACGAATCCAAATATGTAAAAGGAAAACATTGTTTTCTAAAAATGAGCCTAATTATGAAAATTATGATTGGATGGAATGGCAAGCTAATTATTTTGCTAGTGCATTTTTAATGCCAAGAACAGAAATCTATAAAATTTATAAAGAATTTACAAACAATAAAACATCACTTGTTTACATTGTTGATGGTAGTGAAGAAGCAACAATGCTAATAGATTTTATATCACAAAAATTTCAAGTATCAAAGGAAGCCGCTCTGATACGATTAAAAATTATGAAAATTTTAATTAACCAACAAGATCTTGCTACTCAACCTTTTCTCATTTAAAGTTATCCACAGCAATACGCAAAAAAGCGTATTTTCGCTATTGACTCTTATTTTTAAATTAATATGCTTATATGCAGATAAGCTAAAATGCGTATCAATGTATTAATTTTCAAAACAAGGAAGAGAATATGACTAATATCGTTTCAAAAGTATGGAATAAAGCCGCGACCATCAGAGGCCGAGATCCTTCTTTATATCGTAAGGATCCATACAATAACATAATGTATAAATATAGTTACGGAAAAACCTCTAATATGGGATGGGAGATTGATCACATTAGGCCTGTATCAAAAGGAGGCAGTAATTCAATCAATAATTTACAAGCACTAAATACTAGTGTTAACCGCTCTAAGGGGGCTTCATTAATCAAAAGAAACAGACATAATCAATATTAGAAAAAGGAAAGGTAAACAAATGGAAAGACGCATATATTCTAAAAAATCAGATAAAGATGGAGATATTTTATATATTTATGGAAATTATTGGGGACCAGTATCAGTTCAGGAGGCTGTATACCAAATTGAAAATAACCTATATCAATATTATGTGGATGAAGCAGGCTATCGTAGTGAGGTATATGTTGATCAAACCCCATGGGGACGTAAATTTATAAAAACCTTTGCTGATAAAACAAGTAAAAATAACTTAGATAATTTGCCAGAACATAGATGGTAGTTTTTATTATATAAGTTTTTGTTACGCACAGGTTAAGTTTTTACCGCTCCGATTTGATGAATAACACGACAATATAACTTCGGAGTTCAAAAACTGCATAGACAGACACGTAGAGAGGCAAGGATTTAACCGTCTTTGTCTCTTTATTTAATATCGGACTGGCATAAGCATAACGGGATAGCTCCATCGCCATAAAGGGTGCCCGACATCTTCACCCTCCATGGATACCATACTGTCACACTATGCCGTACCATACAGGATAAGATTAGTTTTTTTGTTAAGCGAATTTTAGTCAAGGCCTTTACGTGCGAGAGAGCTTCTTTGATTTTTATTTTTCAAATAGACTTCTGCAAATTTTTACAAAAGTTGATTAACCGACAT
>CALXTR010000010.1 GCA_944391475.1 uncultured Alphaproteobacteria bacterium
GGCAGCAAAGCCACAGCCCTTGGCAACAAAAACTATGTCGCCAACTCCGCTTATCCTTATGCTGTTAACCCTTATAGTGGCGCCATTGGCGGAGGCGGGGGCAATGCTCAATCTTCCGGAACCAAATATTCCGTTCGTTGCGTAACTGCTTTCTAGAAAGGAAACCAACCATGAAAACATTTTTAAGCACACTTCTCCTTTCTTCGTTTTTGTTAGCCGGCTCGGCTGCTGCCGTTGAGGTTGGAGATATCTATTATAGCGACAAAACCTTCTCAAGCTCGGTGCAAAGCGGCAAAAAAGCCATTGGTGTGGTCTATTGGGTCTCCACCAACAAAGACTTTGGCTATATTGTTGCTCTCGAAGAAGCTCCAAGTACCATGAATGTCTTTAATGCCAATGTGCATTGTTTGGAATATTATACCGAAGGCACCTTGGCCGGCGATTGGAAACTCCCTCAGCGCATTGAACTGGTTCGTCTGGGCAAACACAAAGTCAATGGAACTTTAGTTGATAACTATACCAAAATCAACACTGTATTAGGTAAAGTCACTAAAGCCAATGGCAAAGCCGCCACCAAATTAACCAGCAAGAACTATGTGGCTAACTCCACTTATCCTTATGCCATCAACCCCGCAACCGGTGTGTTTACCGGAGGAGGAGGTGCAGCTCAATCTTCCGGAACCAAATATTCCGTTCGCTGCGTAACCGCTTTCTAACTTTTGGGTAACAAATATTATTATGTTTCTTTCTCCGATACTCCGGGGGTAGCGTTTGCGTCTGCGGAGTGTTCCGATTATAAATACCTTGTAAACTTGTGATTATGTGCATCAATCTATTATACGCAAACGGCAGCTCATTATGTAACGGCCGCTTGAAACCTGTTGTTTCTGCGCCGCCTAACATCTTCGCGACGTTGGAAACCTAATTGCGCTGCGGCTTCTATCTAAGCCTTGCTTATTAATGTTTCCTGACCCTGCGTTAAAAAAACTTTCACCGGAAGTTTTTTTATCCTCGGCGTTTGCGTCTGCGGAGTGTTCCGATTATAAGAAAATGCTATAAGCAATTATGCAAAACTATATTGTTTTAGATTTTGATTGGAAAGAATTTTGCTGATAGTGGCTTCCAGCTCTTCTTGCTGATGAGATTCAATAATTTCGACAATTTCCACTTCTTGACGATCCAAACGCCGATTGATGCCGATTGAATCATAATACCCCTTGGAAATATTGTGTAGTTTGGCTGCTTGCAGACTGTCACCTTGAGCATAATAATATTGCGAGAGCATTTTTTGAGCATTGGCCATTTGCCGCTGATTAATTTCTTCATCGGCGAGGTTTAATACATTCTGATAAGCTTTGGTTGCTTGGGGTTCATTTTCGGCCAGCTGATACATATCACCAATTCGGTTCCATGCATTAATATTTTGCGGATAAAGCTCAATTGCCAACTCAAAGGCTCCGGTTGCCAGATGCACGTCAGCAACAGCGGCCAAAGTTCCAAACGTCACCGCATAATTTGAGGTGGTTGCAAATATCTCATCGCGCTTAGGGCTTTCAGGTAACACTGCAGCTTTGTCAATGTTATCATCCATCAACGCCTCGAGCAACGACAAAGCCGGAGAGCTATCACCCATAGCCAAGTTATAAAGTGCTTTTTCCTCATCGGGAAGCTTTTTTGTGTTACGCAGCGGAGTGAAACGACCGTTAATGCAAAGGGCAATAAAATCTTTAACAGCATCTATGGTCTGTAAAATATTTTCTTCCGATTCTTGGTTCATATTCCGAAACATAACGGTTTGAGCAATTTTAAGATCTTCGACATTGCGACCCAGCATATCAATAATCAGCCCTAAGAGTTCGGAAAGTTGTTTTTTGCTTTGTTGGTATTGGAGCGGAATATCCGGCGGCTCGGGCAAATTTTCCATATCTTTAAGTTTGCCTTTTTTCCAGTCTAAATCCAAAACATTGTCATTTCTTGCTACCACGCGTTTGGGTAACTCGGTTACTTGTTCCTGATTTTGTTCTTTATCTGCCTTTTCTTGGTCTTTTTTTGCTTTAGCATTTTTCTCCTCACGGGAAGCTCTTTCCGCCACGGCGATTTCTAGTTCTCGCGCCAGCTCTTTTTCTAATTCTTCCTGACGAATTTTTTCAAGCTCGGCTGCGTCGGCATCATTGTCCATACTTTCAAAAAAAGCTTTTGATTGTTGCTCGTTTTCTTTTAAGCGGTTTTGCTCCATGCGTAAAAAAGATGATAACGATTTCATGTATAAAACCACAATTAAGAGCAAAAATAACACTATTGCTAACATCATCAGCACAATTGAAAGCGTGCGCAAATTTCCGCTGTTTGATAAATAGCTGTCCATAAAATTGCTCAAGCCTTCAAACTTACTACTGATACCAGCTTGTATACTACCAAACGAAAACAAGGTTATCATCCACTCAAGCATATTTATTTTAACACCGTTTACAAATTAGTTTTTTACTATTAGTATTAATTTAACCAGACATAAAATAGACTTACCTTAAAAAAGACAATAAATAGTTAAGAAATGAGTTATTTCGGTCAGAAAAAGAAACAAAAGCGCATAAATATTTTCTTGGCAGTTAGTTTGAGCCTGGTTGCCATCGTGTTGTTTTTAGCGTTAATGTTTCCCGATACGTCATTTTTTTGCTTAGTTGACGGGGCGCGTTTTCATATATATCTGTTTTCGCTGTTTTTGATGTTATATGCGCTTTTTTATCGCAAAACCGTATATGCTTTTAGTGCCTTGTGCTTGTTGGTTTTTAATTATACTATCATCTCCTCAAGCACAAATTTGTTTTACAATGTATTAGTTAAAGGTAAATCCACCCTTGATGTTGTTTACCACCAAGGACGCACTTCTTTTCCCGAAATTGTTGAAAACATAGGTTCTCCGGCGCGCCGCATGGGTAAAGTTAGACTTGCCCCCGGACGCGAAGCTGTGTTTGCAACTTTCCGCAAGAACCGCCGCCGTTTTACGGTCATGCAGTTAGATTTAGAAAATCTTACCTCAGAAGAAACTCCAATCATTTATAACAATTTGGCTGAGTTTGTATTAAGCCAAGATGAGCCATTAGTCTTAGTCGGAAACTTTGGTGTTCCTGCTTGGTCTCCGGTGTTTAAGAATTTTTTGCAAAAGAGTTCGTTAGAGGTTAAAAACCGCATTTTATTTACAGACGGCAAACATATTTTTAATCCGTTTTGTATCCCCAGCATCAACGTATTAGCATACAAAAATGTCGGTATTAAAAACATTGAGTACCAATCACGCGATAAAGAAAATAACCTTCCTTTGCGGATAAAATTTGAGCTAGAATATAATTAATCAAGCTGTTTAAGTTGGTTTTGAATGTGTTGCACCAGTTCATCTGCTTCAAAGTTTTGTGCATACTCCAAAGCTAGTTCAAGTGTTTTGCGAGCTTGTTTCAAATTGCCGCACTCTTGTTCAATGAGTGCAATGTTGGCATAATCAACCGCGGCACAGTTAAAACGCTCATTTCTTTCCTCAAAACTAACGGCTTGCATAAAGAGGCCTTTAGCGCGTTTGAGTTCTTTTTTTTGTAAAAAAATCAAACCTAGCAAATTGTATGCATTTGCCACATGAAAACAACTTTCCTGCTTGGTGGCTTGTTTAGTAATTTGTCGCAAAAGTTTTTCTGCCGATTCGAGGTTCCCAAGTTCAAAGTAAGCGCTGGCAGACATGTATTTGAGCTCTAAAATAGCAGAGAGGTTTTTATTTGGATTATAAAGGCTGATAGCTTTTTTCGCTGAAAAAATCAGTTCATCATATTTCTGTTGGAACAAATTGATATAGCTTAAGATATCCCAGCTAAAGGCCTGTCCTTGAAGATTGTGAAGTTTTTGATGGGTTTCAAGCGCTTTTTCAGTTGTTTTTCGCGCTTTAGAAATATTCTTTTGAGCCAAGAAGAGCAAGGCCTGTTGGTTTAAGATTTCCGCCTCGCCGCGTTTCCGATTTGCTGATTTATTAAGATTTAAGGCTTTTTCAAAATAGCTTTCTGCTTCTTCAAACCGATTTTGCGCTGCGGTTAACATTCCAAGGTTGCCCAGAGCCTCGGCCTGAAGTTCAACAATTTGGAGTTTTCTAAACTGCTCTAATGCACTTTCAAACATTGTCTGTGCCACATCGCTAACAGCCGAAACTCGATAAATGGTGCCAAGTTGCAAATAAGCGATTCCCGCCTCGATTAAGCAGCGTTCTTTTTCAAAACATTTTAGTGCTGCAGATGCGTGTTGTGAAGCTTCATTCATCTCAGCAGCTTTAGTCATTTCAATACTTTGAATATAATATTTCACACCGCGCGCGTAGCGTGAGGCAGATTTTTCTTTGATGCTTTCGGCTGTGGTAAAGGCTTCCGATTCTTTGCCGTTAATCAAATAACATTTAGCCAGTTCGGCTCGATACAAGCTGTTTTTAGGATGCTTAAGACAGAGTTTCTGCCACATTTTTTCGGATTTTCGCGGATTGTATATAGTTAGTAATATTCCATAAGGATAAGCCAATTTTTTCTTTTTCAAACTTAGACAAGCTGCCGTCATCTTGCCTTTGATGAGCAGATTAAGTGCTTGATGATTATTTTGAGTCAGCCGCCGCACAATTTCTGAAAGGCCGACTGAAGAGAAAAACCAACCGTTCTCAGCAGGTTTTTGTTTGGATAACAAGCGCCGTGCTAAGATTTTAAATAACATATCTTCTTTGAGTTGGCGCAAAAAAGCCGCTCCCAGCCAGATTGCAGATACGATGGCAAAAAAAATGATTATGTATAAAGAATATTTCATCAAATCTTTACGCTATATTAGTTATTAGTTTTCTATAATCAGGATAACATTTTGAACAGATAAGTATAGGGGATTTTTTATTATGAGCATAACCAAGTTAAAACCCAGTCAGTTATATACCAAATGCGACCCTAAGAAGTTCAGTTTTTCGACCACGGCCGAGCTTGAGGAACGCCTATCGGCTTTAGGACAAGACCGCGCTTTGAGTGCAGTAGAGATTGGGATTAACATCAAATCTAAAGGCTATAACTTGTTTTGCTTAGGGCCTGAGGGCACCGGTAAAACCAGCTTGGTCAAAAGGGTGCTCCGCGAAGAGGCCAAAAATCGCCCCACGCCTGATGATTGGGCCTATGTTTACAATTTTGAAGAACCCCACAAACCGATAGCCATCAGCTTTCCGCCTTCAAAAGCCAGCGAGTTTGCTAAAGATATTGATAAGCTGATTGAAGACTTTTCGGTTTCTCTGCCCGCCTTGGTTGAGAGTGATGAATATAAGGCCGGTTTAAGTATTATTAAAGAGAAATACAAACAGCGCAAAGAAGAATATATCCGTTTGCTGCAAAAGAAGGCCAAAGGCAAGAGTGTTTCTTTGTTGCATATGCCGGTTGGCTTGGTAGTTGCTCCGGTTAAAAACGGGGAGGTTTTGAGCCCTGATGTTTTTGATGAGCTGCCCGAAGAAGAGAAAAAAGAGCTGATTAATGACTTAAACGCCATGCAGGAAGAAATAGAGAATGCAGCTCAAGACCTTCCGGAATGGGAAGACAAACAGCGCAAAGAAACCAATGCACTGCGCGAAAAATTCATTAAAATTGCGGTTAAAAAACCCATTGATACATTGCGCCAAAAATATAAGGGACACCGCGGTGCCAGCGATTTCTTAAAGAGCATTCAAAAATACATTACCGAAAACATTGAAGAGTTTATGCCCGAAACCAGCGAGAACGGTGCCGCTGAGGGCGGTGAAGATGCATTGAGCCTGCTGCTCAACCGCATGAACAAACAAGAAGAAGACAAGTTTGCCAAGTTCAAGGTTAATGTTGTGGTCAAAAATGAGAAAAACTCCGGAGCACCGATTGTGCACTTGGATCACCCCACGCAGGCTAACTTGGTTGGACGCGTTGAGCGCTTGCAACAATATGGTGCTTTGTTGACTGACTTTACCTTGATTAAGGCCGGAGCTTTGCATCAGGCCAATGGCGGCTTTTTATTGATTGATGCTCACAAATTGCTGTTGCAGCCCTTTGCTTGGGATTCGCTCAAGCGGGCTTTGGCTTCCAAAAAAATCAAGATTGAAGCTCCGAGTGATGAAACCAGCTTTACCACCATTACCCTCGACCCTGAGCCAATTCCCTTGGATGTTAAAGTAATTTTGACCGGAGATTCTGAGCTCTATGATATGCTTTCCGAGCGCGATCCTGATTTTAATGATTTCTTCAAGGTAGAGGCTGACTTTGGCGTGATTATGGACCGCAACCACGACAACGAGGTTGAATATGCCAAATTGATTGGTTCGCTATCCAAGAAAAAACATCTCCGTTCGCTTAACAAACAGGCGGTGGCTAAGATTATTGAGCATTCTTCACGTTTGGCTGATGATTCGCAAAAACTGACCGCTCACATTGCCTCCATTGGCGATTTACTGCGTGAGGCTGACTATTGGGCTCGCCACTCTAAATCCAACCAGATAGGTAAAAATCATATTGAGCAAGCAATTGAGGCTCAAACCTATCGTTGCGACCGCATCAAACAAGAGATGCTAGAGCAAATCGACGAGGGGACGATTCTCCTTGATGTCGAAGGCAAAAGAGTAGGGGTGATTAACGGCCTGGTGGTTTACAATTTCTCGCGCTATTCCTTTGGTAAACCGGCTCGCATTACGGCCCAAGTTCGCATGGGTAGCGGCGAGTTGCTCAACATTGAGCGTGAGATTGAAATGAGCGGGCCTATCCATACCAAAGGTGTGCTGATTTTGCAAAGCTTGCTGGCTAACCGCTTTGCTAAAGAGTCTCCGCTGTCTTTGAATGCCTCAATTGTGTTTGAACAGTCCTATGGCGGTGTCGATGGCGATAGCGCCTCTTCAACCGAGTATTATTGCTTATTGTCTGCCATTTCCAACTTGCCTATTCGTCAAGACATTGCTGTGACCGGCTCCATTAACCAGTTTGGAGAGATACAGCCGATTGGTGGTGTAAATGAGAAGATTGAAGGCTTCTTTGATGTTTGCTCACACCATGGTTTGACCGGAACTCAAGGCGTGATTATCCCGCGAACCAATGTCAAAAATCTGATGTTGCGTGATGATGTTATCAATGCGGTGGAAGAAGGCAAATTCCATATTTATGCTATTGATACGGTCGATGACGGTATCGAGATTTTGACCGGCAAAAAAGCCGGTGTGCCCGATAAGCATGGCAAATTCCCCAAAGGCACGGTTAATTACGAGGTTCAAAAAGGCTTAGAGCACTATTATAAATGCTATGCTCACTATGCCAAAGAAACTCACGGCTGTCTGAGGTTCTAGGTGTATAAGCTGCTGTTTGTTTGTACCGGTAATATCTGCCGCTCTCCGACTGCGGAAGCAATAATGCGCCGCTTGGTTGAACAAGCCGGAAAGAGCGAGGAAATTTTGGTAGATTCGGCCGGAACGTCGAGTTACCATAACGGTGATTGTCCCGATGTCCGAAGCATTGAATGCGCCGACCACCACGGATTGGATTTGCGCAATTTGCGTTCGCGTCCGGTCTGTGGAGATGACTTTGCCGAGTTTGACTTGATTTTGGCCATGGATGATAACAATGTCTGGAACTTGGAACAAAAGCGTCCTTATGGAGATACGCGCTATCAAAAAGCGGTGGTCAAAAAGATATTGGAATATGCGCCCGAATATGGGGAGAATGTTCCCGATCCCTATTATCACAATGGCTTTGACCGCGTGTTTGAGATGATAGAAACGGCTTGCCGTCGCTTACTTGCTGAGATAACCAAGGCACAAGATTGATAAATTGCTTGGTAAAAGCAAAAATATCCATTATATTAACCGGTAAAATGACTTACTCGGAAGAATAACGATATGACCAAAAAAGTTTGCCTTGTTGATGGCTCCGGCTATATTTTTCGTGCTTTTTACGCATTGCCGCCTTTAACCAGTCCGGACGGTGTTCCGGTCAATGCGGTTTTGGGTTTCAGTAATATGTTTATGCGCCTGACCCAAAAAATTGCTTGCGACTATTGTCTGGTGTTGTTTGATGCCAAACGGGAGAACTACCGCAATCAGATATTTGCTGATTATAAGGGTACCAGAAAAGAGATACCCGAGGAGCTGATTCCCCAGTTTCCGATAATCCGCGAAGCCGCCGATGCCATGAGCCTCAACCATTTGGAAATGGAAGGTTACGAGGCCGATGACTTGATAGCCACCTATGCGGCTCAGTCTTTGGCTAAAGGCTATGAGGTAGTAGTTGTTTCTGCCGATAAGGACTTGATGCAGTTGATACGTCCGGGGGTAGAGTTTTTTGACCCGATGAAAGACAAGTTCTTTAGCCCCGAAGATGTCAAAGAAAAGTTTGGGGTTTATCCCGATAAGGTGATAGATGTTCAGGCTTTGGCCGGAGATTCCACCGACAATGTCCCCGGAGTTCCGGGTATCGGCTTAAAAACGGCGGCTCAGTTGATAAATGAGTATGGCTCACTGCAGGCGGTTTTGGAACGTGCCGGCGAAATCAAACAAGAAAAGCGCCGTCAAACCTTGCTCGATAATCGTGAAAATGCGCTGATTTCATTGGCTTTGGTTACCTTGAAACCCGATGTTCCGGTCGAAAAAGAGATAGAAAGTTATGCTTGCCACAGCCCAAGTCCCAAAGAGTTAAGTGCCTTTATCGACCGCTATGGCTTAAATTCCTTGCGCGCAAGAGCGGAGAAATGGGCGTCTGAACGGTGTTCAACTTTGCCCCAAAGTGAGGAAAATGAAGAACCGAACACTGTATTTAAAGAAGTTGAAAAACACTACGAGTTAGTTACCGATGAGGCCGCACTCGCTCGCTGGGTTCAAAAAATTACCAATGCCGGCAAAATGGCTTTTGATACCGAAACGACAGGGCTCAATCCGGTTTTTGATAAAATTGTCGGTATGTCCATTGCCACAGCTCCGGGCGAGGCTTGCTATATTCCGCTTCATCACCGCTCTGCGGTTAAGGCCGATTTGTTTGCTACCGAAATTGCCGAACTGCCGCAGCTGAAAACAGAAATTGTGGCAAAATACCTCAAGCCGCTGTTAACCGATAAATCTATCTTAAAAATTGGCCACAATATCAAGTTTGATTTGCACTTCATGGAACAAGTGATAGGCGATGATGCTAAGATATTCCCGATTGAAGATACTGCGGTGTTATCATATGACCTCAATAGCTCAGCCCATGGGCATGGTATGGATGAATTAGCTGAGTTGTATTTGGGCTATAAGACCATTCACTATGAGGAGGTTTGCGGTAGTGGTAAAGACAAGATCAGCTTTGCCGAAGTAGCTTTGGATAAGGCCTTGGACTATGCTGCCGAAGACGCCGATATCACCTTGCGGCTCTATGAGCTGTTCAAGCCGCGACTAGTGGCCGAAAAAATGACCGATGTTTATGAAAGTTTTGACCGCCCGCTGATAAGTGTTTTGTACCATATGGAAAAAAACGGAATTATGGTCGATGCTCCGGCTTTGCGCCGTCTGAAAGGCGAGTTTGAGCAGAAATTGCGCGGCTATGAGCAAAAAATCTACCAGCTGGCTGGAGAGGAGTTTAACATTGGCTCCCCCAAACAAATTGGTGAGATATTGTTCACCAAACAAGGCTTGAAAGGCAAAAAGACCGCCAGCGGTGCTTGGCAAACCGGAGCCGATGTTTTGGAACAGTTAGCAGAGGGAGGTAACGCTTTGGCCGCCAAAATCTTGGATTGGCGCGGCTTTTCTAAGTTAAAATCCACTTATACCGATGCCCTGCTCGATTTGCTGGATAAGAACTCGCGTATCCACACCACCTACAACCAAACCGTAGTCAATACCGGACGCTTGGCTTCTAACAATCCCAACCTGCAAAACATTCCGATACGTAGCGATGAGGGGCGCAAAATCCGCGAGTGTTTTATTGCTCGCCCCGGCCATAAGCTGATAGCTTCCGACTATAGTCAGGTCGAATTACGGCTCTTGGCTTGCGTGGCAGATGTCAAGGCGCTCAAGCAAGCTTTTGCTGAAGGGATAGACATTCATGCTGCCACTGCCGCAAAAGTTTTTAATGTGCCCTATGATAAGGTCGATGCCAACCTCCGCCGCCATGCCAAAGCTATCAATTTTGGCATTGTCTATGGCATTTCGCAATATGGCTTGGCCAAACAGATAGATGTAAGTCCGGACGAGGCTAAAGCTTATATAGACGCCTATTTTGCCCAAATGCCCGAAATCAAGACCTATATGGAACAGACCATCGCCTTTGCGCATAAATATGGCTATGTCGTGACCCCCTTTGGTCGCAAGTGCTCAATTATGGGGATTAACGACCAAAACAAACGCTTGGTGGCCAATGCCGAGCGCGCCGCGATTAATGCTCCGATACAAGGCGGCGCTGCTGACATCATCAAACTTGCCATGAGCCGAATGAATAGCGTTTTGCAAAGCGCTGGTCTCAAAACTCAGATGCTGTTGCAGGTTCATGACGAGTTGGTTTTTGAAGCTCCCGATGACGAGGTCGAAACTGCCGCCGGCTTAATCAAACAGACCATGGAACAAGCCGTCAACTTAGCGGTTCCGTTTGTCGCCGAAGTTGGTATAGGACACAACTGGACCGAGGCTCACTAAAGGTTGTTAGGCTATTCGCGGTCAACCAGCTCGATTCTGATTTCTTTGTTGTAATAAAGTAATAAGGCGCGGATTAGACCATAATAGGTATATTTGCCAAGCTCAGCACGGTCAATAATTTTAGGGTTAAGCTTTAGCCGTGCAGCGATTTGTTTTTGAGAAATTCCTTTTTGCCAACGAGTGAGCATCAACTCTTTGCCCAAAGCCCGTCGCAACAGCGGTAAGTCATAATCTTTAATAATCATCAATTTAGCTCCTAAGTTTTGATTAAAACAAAACCGCCCATTCGGATTGAAAAGGCGGTGGAGCTAGAAAACTGTACAGAAACAGCCGCGCTTATTCGACCGAAAAGGCTTATCTCGCGCACTCCACCTCAGGTGGATTAATTTTCTGTAGGTGTTTTCTAGACACCACAGTCTATCTCTAAACTGCAAAAGCTAGCTTAAAACAATACTCCCAAAATGCAAGCCTTTTTTAAGCGATACAAAAAAGCTCCGCAAAAACGGAGCTTTCTTTAATCAAGTTTGTCAAAGACTATTTTGCTAACTGAGCAGCAACTTCAGCGGCAAAATCTTCTTCTTTCTTCTGCAAACCTTCACCCAAACGGAAGCATACATATTCCTTAAGCTTAATGTCAGTGCCGAGCTCTTTAGCGGCATCAGCAATAACTTGCTTAACCTTCTTGTCGGGATCCATGATGTAAGCTTGCTCTTCAAGCACAACTTCTTCATAGTATTTGCGAACACGACCTTCAACCATTTTTTCAATGATGTTTTCAGGTTTGCCGGAAGCTTTAGCTTGCTCAGCAAAGATAGATTTTTCGTGTTCTACTGCTGCCGGGTCAACCGAGGCAATATCTTGGAACAAGGGGTTAGAAGCGGCAATGTGCATAGCAATATGTTTGCCCAGTTCAGCGAGTTTTTCTTTATCGCCCTTAGATTCGAGAGCCACCAAAACACCAATTTTGCCCAAGCCCGGTTTAACTGCATTGTGAACATAAGCAGCAACCACACCTTCGTTAACTTCAAGCATTTTAGCGCGGCGCAAGTTCATGTTTTCACCGATTTTGGCAATCATGTCGGTCAAGCGTTCTTCAAAAGATTTGTTAACTTTGGGGCATTGGAAAGTTTTCATATCGCAAACTTCACCATGGTTCATCAAAGCTACCACAGCGGCATCTTGAACATATTCTTGGAAGATTTCATTTTTAGCAACGAAGTCGGTCTCAGAGTTAACTTCAACCACAGCACCTTTGTTACCCTCAACGGCAACAGCAACCAACCCTTCAGCAGCAATACGGCTGGCTTTTTTAGCAGCCGAAGCCAAACCTTTTTTGCGCAACCAGTCAATAGCTTTTTCCATATCGCCGTCAGTTTCGGTCAATGCTTTTTTGCAATCAAGCATTCCGGCGCTAGTTGTTTCTCTGAGTTCTTTAACCATAGCGGCAGTAATATTTGTCATTTTTATATCCCTTTAATTGATTTAGAATGTGGCGATACTTAAACCTTAAATACCGCCACACACAACAACACAGCTCTATTTAATTAGAACTATTCAGCGCTGGCTTCAGCTTCAGCGGCAGCTTTTTTAGAAGCTTTTTTCTTAGCCGGTTTAGCTTCGCCATCAACCATTTCTTCAACTTTCACACCCTGAGCGGCGATTTCAGCTTGCATACCATCCAAGATAGCGCTGGAAACGAGTTCAGAATAGAAAGAAATAGCGCGAATAGCATCATCATTACCCGGAACCGGGAAATCAACAGCTTCAGGATCAGCATTGGTATCGCAAATACCGATAACCGGAATACCGAGCTTTTTAGCTTCTTTGATAGCCAAAGATTCTTTTGGAGTATCAATAACGAACAAGAGGTCAGGTTGACCACCCATATTCATGATACCGCCAAGTTCGAGCTCCAATTTTTCCTGTTCTTTTTTCAGGTTCTGCATTTCTTTTTTGGTGTAGCCTTCATAAGCATTTTTCTCAGCCATTTCTTTGAGTTTCACCAAACGAGAAATTGATTTGTAAACAGTTTTCCAGTTGGTCATCATACCGCCGAGCCAACGATGGTTAACATAGTACTGTCCGCATCTTTCGGCATTTTCTTTAATGATGTCCTGAGCTTGTCTTTTAGTTCCGACAAACAAAACCTTACCGCCCTGAGCAGCAATATCTCTGGCTGTAGCCAAAGCAGTGTAGAGCATGGGGTAAGTTTTTTGCAAGTCAATGATGTGAATATTATCTTTTTTGCCAAAGATAAAAGGAGCCATTTTCGGGTTCCAACGACGAGCGTGGTGACCAAAATGAACGCCGGCTTCAACCATTTGGCGCAAAGTAAAAGTAGGAAGTGTCATATTAAAATATCCTTTTTCCGGTTAAACCTCCGCAGATTCTCGGCTGTTAAAAAAACAGCACCGGAGCGAGTTTGCCGCAATATCATGCCGCCCCCGCCATATCTGCGTGTGAAATTATGAGTACGGCCCATCCGCACTCGCTGATGTTTTTATCACTATTTATCGAA
Organism: uncultured Alphaproteobacteria bacterium; assembly: GCA_944391475.1. Lineage (GTDB taxonomy): Bacteria > Pseudomonadota > Alphaproteobacteria > RF32 > CAG-239 > MGBC133411. The sequence goes on from CALXTR010000010.1 coordinate 13,173, forward strand.
TTTGCAAGCATTTTTTTACATGAAATCCAAAATAAATCCTAAAATTTGGTTCTTGCGGGTGCAAAATTTGCTTTCCGATTAAATTTGTTCAATTTTGATGTTTAACCCTTGTAAATTCGGGAGCTTTGCTGTATTTTAGGGCTAAATTGAATTTGATTGAGGATATAATGAGCGATTTGTTTGAGAGTACCGCGCCGGTGATAAAGGAATATTCGGCGCAAGATATTGAGGTTTTGGAAGGCTTGGAACCGGTTCGTCACCGTCCGGGGATGTATATCGGCGGTGTCGATGAGCAGGCTCTGCACCACTTGGTTGCCGAGATTTTGGACAACTCCATGGACGAGGCTGTGGCCGGCTTTGCCAATCATATTGAGGTTCGGGTCAATGCCGACGGCTCGGTGAGTATTATCGATAACGGCCGCGGTATTCCGGTTGACCCTCACCCCAAATACCCCGGCAAATCTGCTTTGGAAGTAATTTTAACCGTGCTCCACTCCGGTGGTAAATTTGGCGGCGGTGCTTATAAAGTTTCCGGCGGTTTGCATGGTGTGGGGCTCTCAGTGGTTAATGCTTTGTCTGACCGCTTGGTGGTCGAGATTGCCCGTGATAAAAAGCTTTATCGCCAAGAATATTCTAGAGGTAAACCTCTAACCGCCTTAGAGCAGATTGGCAATGCCCCCAACCGCCGCGGTACATCAATCACTTTCCACCCCGATGCCGAAATTTTTGGTGCTAACTCGACGTTTAATCCTAACAAAATTTATCGTATGGCGCGTTCCAAAGCCTTTTTGTTTAAGGGTATTAAAATATTGTGGAAATGCGCTCCCGAAGTCTTATCAGAAGGTGATACCACTCCGCTGGAATCTGAGCTGATTTTCCCTAACGGCCTGAGCGATTTTTTGAACTATCAGGTCGGTAACCGCACCACCATTAATCGTAAATCCTTTACCGGTGATGCCGAATTGGCCAATGATGAGGGGCGCGTCGAATGGGCTATCACTTGGCCTGAAGATGAAAACGGTTTTTGCTACTCTTATTGCAACACCGTGATTACTCCCCAAGGCGGTACCCACGAAATGGGCTTTAAGTCGGCACTGATACGCGGTCTTAAAGAATATGGCGAAATGGCTAATGTCAAAAAAGCTGCCGGTATTACGGCTGAGGACTTTTTGAGCGATGCTTGTATTATGCTTTCGGTGTTTATCCGCGATCCACAGTTCCAAGGCCAAACCAAAGATAAACTCACATCAGCCAAAGCAGTTCGTTTGGTGGAACAAGCGGTTAAAGATTCTTTTGACCATTGGCTGACCTCCGATGTTGAGAATGCGTCTGCTTTGCTTGATTATGTGATTGAGCGTGCCGAAAGCCGCCGCAAAAAGAAAGAAGAAAAAGCCCAAACGCGCAAAACTCCGACCAAAAAATTGCGCTTACCCGGAAAATTGGCCGACTGCTCTCAGGCTGCCGCCGAAAATACCGAAATCTTTATCGTTGAGGGTGATTCCGCAGGTGGTTCTGCCAAAATGGGACGCGACCGCGTAACCCAAGCCATTTTGCCTCTGCGTGGTAAGATTTTGAACGTGGCCTCCGCCAGTCTTGATAAAATCACCCAAAACCAAGAAATCAAAGATATGATTGAGGCTTTAGGTTGCGGGGTTAAGGACCACTATAACGAAGACAACTTGCGCTATGAAAAAATCATCATCATGACCGATGCCGATGTCGATGGCGCGCATATTGCCTCTTTGCTAATGACCTTTTTCTATCAGCAAATGCCCAAACTTATTGAGAACGGACACTTGTATATTGCTACTCCGCCGCTTTATAAAATTGTGGTTGGCGGTAATAACTACTATGCTCAAGATGATGAAGATAAAGACCGCATATTGAAAAAAGTGTTTAAGGGTAATCAAAAACCTGATATCAGCCGGTTTAAGGGGCTGGGTGAAATGAGCGCTCAGCAGCTCAAAGAAACCACCATGGATAAGAAAAACCGTACTTTGCTAAAAGTTATGGTTCCTTCTGCAGCCACTGAAGAAGGCAAAGAAGAGGCCTTTGAAACTCGCCGCCAGGTTGAACGCCTCATGGGTAAAAATCCGGAATTGCGCTTCAAGTTTATTATTGAGCGTGCTAAATTTGTTGATGACTTGGATATCTAACCGCCACACAACCGCAAGGAGCCGTTATGATTCGCAATATGACCTCTGAGGATATTGACCGTGTTATGGAGATTTGGCTTTCAGCTACCAGTAAAACGCATTCCTTTATTCCGGAGGAATATTGGCAACGCAATCTTGCGATAGTTCGAGATAAATATCTACCGCAGTCAAATACCATTCTGTGGGAAGAAAATGGGCAAATTGCCGGTTTTGTATCTTTGTTAGATAAGACCTATATTGGTGGCATTTTTGTTGACCCCAATTTACAAGGCAAAGGTATCGGCAGTGCTTTAATGCTGACTTTGCAGCAAATTTGGCCGATTTTAAGCCTGCGTGTATATGCCAAGAATTTGCGTGCCGTCCAGTTTTATCGCCGCCATGGTTTCAAAATCCTGATGTCAGAGATAGATAAAAACACCGGCGAAGAAGAACTGCTGATGTATTGGAGCTTGGGTTATTTGACCATAGATGACCCCAAATCGCATTCTTCCAAACCAAAAAGCTAAAAATTAGCGTGCCTCAAAATTAATCCGTGGGTCAACCAAAGAATAAGTAATATCTGAGATAAGTTTTAAGATTAAGCCAAGCAATCCGAAAATATATAAAGTTCCGAAAATCACCGGATAATCGCGGGTTAAGATTGCCTCATAGCCAAGTAAGCCAAGACCATTAAGCGAGAAGATGATTTCAATTAATAAAGCGCCCGTAAACAACATTTTAATTAACATTGACGGGAAACCGGCAATCACTAACAGCATGGCGTTTCGAAAAACGTGCCCATAAAGCACTTGGTTCTCGCTTAAACCCTTGGCACGGGCAGTCAGCACATATTGTTTGCCGAGTTCATCAATAAACGAGTTTTTAGTCAGCATGGTTAGGCTGGCAAATCCGCCGATAACCATAGTAATCACCGGTAAGGTGATATGCCAGAAATAGTCACCGATTTTGCCAAGTAAAGACATTTCCGACCAGTTATCGGAAGTCAACCCGCGCAAGGGGAACCAGCTCAAATATGTTCCTCCGGCAAAAAACACGATTAAAAATACCGCAAACAAAAATACCGGAATAGCCGCCCCGATGATTACGGCAAACGAAGTCCATACATCAAATTTTGAGCCGTCGCAAACCGCTTTTTTGATACCAAGCGGAATGGCAATCAGATAAATAATCAGCGTTGCCCATAGCCCAAGCGAGATAGAAACCGGCATTCTTTCACCAATGAGTTGAACCACGGTTTTGTCTTTATAAAAACTCTTGCCGAAATCAAAAGTGGCATAATCCTTGAGCATCTTAAAAAAACGTACATAAGCCGGCTTGTCAAAACCAAATTGTTTTTCGAGCTCTTTGACCAAATCCTCAGGCACTCCTTGCGCTCCCTGATATTTTCCGGAACTAAGTTGGGTCGAAACGGCGGAAGCTGCCTCACCGCCGGCCGTAAGCCCCCGATATTTAGCGAGCGTTTGTTCCACCGGACCTCCGGGCGCAAATTGAATAATCACAAAATTAACCAGCAAAATTCCAAATAGGGTAATGGGAATTAAAAGTAAACGTTTTAAGATATAGTTTCTCATTTTTTAACTCCCTTCATCCACCAGGTCATGGTTTGTAAGCCCACTTTCAAATCGGTCTTAGGATGCTCAAACTTATCCCGATAAGCCACCCTTTGGTAAGGAGCATACCATTGTGGAATGAGATAATATTCGTGGCGCATCACTCGGTCAAATGCTTTGATATAAGCCAGGTAATCATCTTTGTTTTGAGCTTTGATAAATCCGTTAATCAGCTCTTCGGCAATCGGATTTTTCACTCCGGCCCAGTTCATGCTTCCTTTGTTGTCAGCGGCCTGACTTCCCCACATTTCTTTTTGTTCGTTGCCGGGCATTTGGCTCATTGGGTAGGATAAAATGGCCATATCAAAGTCAAAATTATCGAGCCGATTTTTGAAAATGTTAACCTCGATGTTGCGGAAACTCATCTTGATGCCTATTTTAGCTAGGTTGCTGATAAAAGGTAGCATCACCCGTGTAAAAGAAGCTCCGTTGGCCGTATTGCTGATAACTTCAACTTCCAAGGGTTGCTTGGTTTCCAGATTAACCATTTTGCCATCCACAAAATCATATCCGGCATCTTTGAGAAGGGCTACTGCCTGCTTGAGATATTCTCGCGTTTTACGATAATCGGCATGATAAGGCGGGGAAGGGAGCTCTCCAAATACCTCCGGCGGCAAATCTTTGGCAAACTGTTTCAAAATGGCTAGTTCTTTCCCTTGAGGTTTGCCGGTAGCTGCCATTTCCGAGTTAGAAAAATAGCTGTCCAAGCGCCGATATTGGTTGTAAAACAAGTTTTGGTTGGCCCACTCAAAATTAAACGCCAGCCCAATTGCCTGCCGCACCCGCTTGTCCTGAAATTGCGGACGCCGCAAGTTGAATACAAAACTTTGCAAAATGGCGGTGTTGTTGTGGGCAATTTCTTCTTTTTTGATGTTGCCGTTTTTCACTTGTTCATTGTCATAACCAGTTACCCAGATTTTGGCAATATATTCTTCTCTGAGATCAATATTTCCGGCAAACAGCGCCTGAAGAGTAACGGTTGTGTCTTGATAATAGTCATAGCGCACTTCATCAAAATTAAAAAAGCCTTTGCGGCTGGGAAGATTTTGCGCCCAATAGTTTTTTACGCGCTCCAAAACTACAAATTTCCCCGGTTCAAATTTGCTAACCTTGTAAGGTCCGCTGGTGAGCATCGGCTTGAGCTCAGGCTTGGCAAAATCTTTTCCTTCCCAATATTTGGCCGAAAGTACCGGCAATTGGGCTAAGATAAGGGGGAGTTCTTTGTTTTGGCTTTGCGGCTTGAAGTAAAAGCGCACCTCATTGTCGTCGATTTTCTCCACTCGCTCCACATCACTGTAATATATTTTATAAAGAGGCGAGCCTTTTTCCACTAAAGAATTGAAACTAAAAATCACATCATCGGCGGTGATTTTAGAGCCATCATGAAATCGCGCTTTGGGGTTAAGAATAAAGCCGATGTAGCTATGATCAGGAGCGAGGTCAAATTTTTCGGCGACCAGCGGATGAGCGGTTGAAATATCATCGCTTGGCACCACAGCTAGGGTATCTAGGGTTAATCCGGCCGCCTCATAAGCCGGAACACCCTTAAAGATAAAGGGGTTGAAACTGTCAAATCCGCCATAAGCAGGTAGCACGATACGCCCGCCTTTGGGTGCGTTAGGGTTTGCATAGTCAAAATTTTTCAGCGATGTATATTTAGGTTCGCCATAAAGACTGAGATAAGGAAGAACTTCTGCCCGTACAGAATTGATATTAAACAGGAACGCACAGAAAATAACTGCCGCAAACTTATTTATTGTAGTTATCCTCATTGGTCCAGCCTCCGAAAGGGTATGTAAGGTTATCATCATCATTTTCGGCGGTGGGATTAGCTTTGCTTGCAGCCGAAGTACTTTCATAAGATGAGCCTTCAGCTTTTTTTAGGTCTTCCCACTCTTTGCGCAAATTATCAAGAGTGCGCTGAGTGCTTGACATTTCGGCATAGGGAGCGCGTTTTGGCGTAGATTTCACAGGACGAGATTCAATAATCAGTTCACTAGAGTTTTCATTATCAGGTTCGCTAATGAGAGTAGGATTACTTGAAGTTTCCGGCAAACTGATAGAAAATTTAGGCTCATCAGCGGGGTTAGAAACTGTTGTTGAAGTTTTAATATCAAACACGCTAAACGAAGGTTCTTCTTTAGTTGGTGCAGATGTTCCAAAACTCCTCTCTAATGCGATGGAAAGGACGTCTTTTTCTTCACCGACAGGAGAGATTTCTTCTTGTGGTTCGTTTTCTTTTTTGCGGCGTAAGAAAGATAAAGTGTCAGAAAGACTGAATTTTGGTGCTTTGGGGTTAGAGGGCTGGCTGGTTTTCACACTGCTGATAGGAGCCGAAAGTTTCTGATTTTCTTCCTCATCGTCAATTACGAGCTCAGGCTGATAAGACGATTTGGTTTGAGTAGAAAAATCAACATTTTGCGGATTTTGCTTGAGTGCAGCATTACGCTTGCGTCGCAGTTCATCAGAAATCGGGGAGAAGATGGAATATACCTTGCCCAAAACTCCGTTTTCGATAATTCCGAGAAAGATTTTCTCGTGGTCATGTTTTTCAAATAAGTCGACAGTTCCGAGATAGCGCGCGCAAAATTCCATAATGGTTCCGGCTAATACTTTATCTTGCATGGCTTTATCAAAAATGCGCATTTGGAAACTGGGCTGATTTTGGTGTACCTCGATAATCACTTTGCCGAATGCCCACTTGCCGCCATTACGGACTTTGCTCCACAAGCGGTCAATTTGCTCTGGAGAAGCAAGAGAGCTGCGCTGAATAATCTCAGAGATAAGTTCGTTCATATCCGAGATAAACAAGTCAAATTGCTGAATGGCAAATCCATCTTTAATCTGTTGTTCACCTTCAAGCATAATCCGCGCTAGAAGGTCAGAATAGTCCTGATTTTTTTTCATCTGGCTGAGCAGATAAAAGAGATTTCGATTAAAATTCTGGTTGTGTAAATGTTGGCTGATAATTCCAAAAATCACCCACAAAGCAAACACCGGCAGAAGCACAAAGGCCACATAGATAGAAACATCGACAATTCCGGCATTGTTAAGAGCCCCGTCACCAAGTTTTTCAGCCACTTGCACAATGGCATAGATTACCCACAGCAAAGATGAAAACACAACGGTAAAAAAAGACAATGCCAACAATTTGCCAACTCCTCAAGGTGGTTTAAGCTTAAAAAACACCATAATAGTATTACATTTAAGTCAGATTTCAAGGAATTTACCGACTATTTGCACAATCTGCCAAAATAAGAGTCGAAATCTCAAAAAAAATGTGTTATTCATCATAACAGTTTAAACAACCAGATGAGATACTAATGAATAACGAAAATACTTTGGTGCTCGATTTTGAAAAAAACATAGTCGAGATTGAAGATAAAATAGAAGCAATGCGTCATTTGGCAGAGGGACAAGATGTCGATATTACGCCGGAAATCACCCGCCTGCAGCAAAAATTGGAGAGACAAATGAAAGCTTCTTATGCAAATTTAACTCCATGGCAAAAACTCCAAGTTTCGCGCCACCCGCAACGTCCGCATTGCTTGGATTATGTCCATGCCTTAATTGAAGATTTCACCCCGCTGTGCGGTGATAGAGTTTTTGGCGATGACGAGGCCATGATTGGCGGTATCGGCCGCTTTAAGAACATTTCGGTTGTGGTTTTAGGTCAAGAAAAAGGCCACGATTTGGAAAGCCGAGTTAAATATAACTTTGGTATGGCCAAACCCGAAGGCTACCGCAAAGCTCAAAGATTGATGGATTTGGCCGATAAGTTTCACATGCCGGTTATTGCTTTTGTAGACACTGATGGTGCCTTCCCCGGAGTTGAGGCTGAGGCCAGAGGACAAGCAGAAGCAATTGCCTCTTCCATTGAGAAATGTTTGCAAATTAAGGTGCCGCTGATTTCAATTGTTATTGGTATGGGTGGTTCTGGAGGTGCGATTGCCATTGCAGCCGCTAACCGGATTATGATGCTTGAACACTCGATTTATTCGGTTATCTCGCCTGAGGGTTGCGCTTCTATTTTGTGGCGCTCTGCCGACAAGGTTAAAGAAGCCACCGAGGCTCTTAAACTAACCGCCCAAGACTTGAAAAAATTGGGTGTGATTGATGAGATTATTGCAGAACCCACCGGCGGCGCGCACCGCGATCCGCAATTAACCATTGAGCGGGTTGGCAATGCTATTCACCGCCACTTAAAAGAGCTCATGCCTCTAAGCGGTGACAAACTCAAGCAAGAACGCACCGAGAAGTTTTTAGCCATGGGTCGCGATTTGCAATATCCCAATCGCTAAGGTTTAAGGACAACAAATGCAACTCACTCCCGAATTTCAGATTTTAGCTTTGGTAGTCATTGGCGCTTTGCTGCTGGTTAACCTCTGGGCTATACTGTTTCGGAACAAAAACAGTGAGTTGCATAATGTTGCCGATGTTTTGTTTCGTGGGCAGGCTGAACTTGCCGGCCGCTTAACCCAAATTTCCGAATATTCTCGCCAACAGCAAGATGTAATTGCCACGGCCATAAACGAGCAAAAGATTTCTGTTTTGAAAATTATGGACGAGAAATTGTTGGAGGTTAGCAAAAATGTAAGCGAGGGCTTACAGCAAAATACGGTCAAAACCAACGAAACCCTAACCGACCTGCGCGAAAGGCTGGCTAAGATAGATGTGGCACAACAAAAAATTTCCACTCTTTCCGAGCAGGTGGTGTCCTTGCAGGAAGTGCTGTCCAATAAGCAAGCTCGCGGCGCCTTTGGGGAAATCCAGTTAAATGATTTGGTTACCTCAGCCTTGCCTCCATCGGCTTATGAATTTCAGGTAGTTTTGAGCAACCAAAAACGCGCCGACTGCGTGCTAAAATTGCCCAATCCTCCGGGGTTGATTGTAATTGACTCCAAGTTTCCGCTGGAGAGCTATCATGCTTTGCGCGTGGCCGCAAATGATAGAGAAAAGCTGGAGGCAGAGCGATTCTTTAAAGCCTCGGTTTTAAAGCATATCAAAGACATTTCCGATAAATATATAGTAGCTGGCGAAACAGCGGAATCTGCATTGATGTTTTTGCCCAGCGAGGCGATTTATGCCGAACTGCATGCCAATTTTCCTGATGTGGTCGAGGCTTCTTATCGCGCCAAAGTTTGGATTGTCTCTCCCACTACCTTGATGGCCACCTTAAACACGGTTCGCGCAATCTTAAAAGATGCCAAAATGCGTGAGCAAGCCGGCGTAATTCAGAAAGAGGTCGGGGTGTTAATAGATGATATCGGCCGGCTCGATGGCCGAATTGAAAGCTTGAGCCGCCACTTCAAACAAGCTAATGAGGATATTGACGGGATAAAGGTTTCTTCCGGCAAAATTGCCCGCCGTATCCAAAAGATTGAGGACATTCAGCTGGGCGAAGAACAAAAAATTTCTTTGGAGCACCATGCTGGCGAGGATATGAGCGAAAAAAGTGCTTAAGTAAAAGAGATTAAAGTGGCCGACGAGTTTATGTTCGTCGGTTTTTTTTGTGCATGGTGCCTATAGTAATTTTTTAGTTGACAATATTAATATATATGATGTATGATAGATATCAATAATTATATATGTATGTGAGGCTAGTATGAAAAAATTATATCTAATGATTCTCGGGGCTCTGTTAGCTCCTCTTCCGGCCTTGGCCAATCCGGCTTGCGCAGTTTGCACCGTGGCAATTGGTGCTTCGCTGGGAGTGGCTCGCGAGATGGGCGTGTCCGACGCGGTGGTCGGGCTTTGGGCCGGTGCTTTGCTCACCCTCTTGGGCTATTGGACCATTGTCTATTTTGATAAAAAGAATTGGCACTTTCCGGGGCGCGACTTTTTGCTGTTGCTAGTCTCTGTTGGTATGATTGGCTTTATCTATATTGACGAGGTTGTATATGCTCCTAAAATCATCTGGCAAGTCTTCTACCTTGACCCGATTCTTTTTAGTGCCATTTTAGGTATGTTGCTCTTTATTTATACGGAAAAGTTTTACCAGTGGATGAAAGAACGCAACGGCGGACATGCGCATTTCCCGTTTGAAAAAGTGGTACTGCCGGTTGTCACGTTGTTTGTGGCAAGCTACTTGCTGAACGCATACCCGCTTTAAGATTGATAAAATTTACATAAACACCATATAACCGCCGGGGCAGAGTGCTCTGGCGGTTTTTGTATTTTTGCACTTAAAATTCATTGCATTTTAACCAATATGAGGTAGACTAGATTTGCACTCGGGAGAGCCGGGTGCGGAGTGTCGAAACTCCTTAAGAGAAAAGAACAACTCCTTTAATGGGGAGCTGGGGAAATAAGGCTATGCACGAATAACCCAGACTGTTCTCTTACAGTTTCGAACTCCCCACCTTGAATTGTTATCAAGGTGGTTTCTTTTTAACCGGAAACCTAAAGGGAGTTTAGAACCATGAGTCACAATTACCGCCGCCAAGCTTGGCAAGCCTGTCAGAAAGAGATTGGAGAACAAATCCGCAATATGCGCTTAGAGTTAGATTTACCTCCACAAATTGCCGCAGAACTTTTGCATATCGGATTAAACCAGCTTTTGTATCTTGAAAGCGGCTATATTGGGAAAATGCAAATTACAGTTCTCCACGCGCTAGCTTATAAATATAATTATAAGTTAAAGATAAGCTTTGAGAAAAAAAACATAAAGTAAGCAAAAAGAGTTATTCCTCAATTGCTTTAGCAATATTTAAAGTCATCCCTCGTTTTTCGGAGAAAAACGTCAAACCAAAAGGGTCATCCCTCGACTACGATAGTAGTCGTCAAGGGATCTACCGATTAATATTAACAAATTCGAAGACCCCTTGATGGTTACTGACGTAACCAAGGGGTGACATTATATTTATTATCAACCCGCTCTACTGGTAGCATCGCGGATACAGGGCACATATGCCAAGCAACTAACCCGCCGCGCACCCGTCGCACGGGCGCCGCGCGCCAGCCGTGCTGGCCTCAGGCGCTGCCTGCGTGCTGGTAAAATTAAAGCCCCTTGATAGGGGCTTTAAGATTAGATATCCAAATTGATTACATTCAAAGCATTGTCCTGAATGAACTCTTTACGGGGTTCGACCACATCGCCCATCAGGGTAGCAAAAGTTTGGTCGGCCTCATCTAAATGTTCAATCTTGACTTGGAGCAGTGAGCGAGCTTCCGGATCAAGTGTGGTTTCCCACAATTGTTCGGGGTTCATTTCGCCCAACCCTTTATAGCGCTGTATAGTAATACCTTTCTTGCCGGCGGCCATAATTGCATCAACAAAGCTTACCGGACCGATAATTTTCTTTTCCAAGCCATTTTTAGAGGTCAAAACATTGGTCTCGGCAAAGTTCTCGGCCAGTTCGCCGTGCATTTCATTTAGGGCTTGAGCCTCTTGGCTTTCCAAAATCATGCCATCGACCACGTGTCTTTCTTCCACGCCGCGCAAAGTCCGATGGAACAAAATAGAACCATCATTTTGGACTTCGGCTTTCCAGCCTTTATCATATTCGGCTTCCAAAGAATCCAAACGCGCTGCCACCTTAGAAACTTCGGTTTGCAGTCTTTCGCGGTCATTATAAACCGCACTGCTGAACAAGCCAAAAATCGCCAACTGTTCAATAATTTTTTCCGGCGCCATTTTGCTCAAAGCGGCAATCAGTCCGCGTACTTTGCGGTTTTGTTCCACGAGCGAAATCAAATCTGCACCGCTAACTTGCTCGCCGCTCGGACGGGTCAAAATTGCATCATCGCAACCGCCACGAATAAGATAATCTTCCATCTCACGGTCATCTTTGAGGTACAATACCGAATTGCCGCGTTTAGCCTTATACAATGGCGGTTGGGCAATATAAACATAACCACGTTCGATTAATTCGGGCATTTGACGATAAAAGAAGGTCAACAACAAGGTTCTGATGTGGCTACCATCGACATCAGCATCGGTCATAATCACAATCTTGTGATAGCGACATTTTTCAATGTTAAAGTCATCACGACCAATACCGGTACCAAAAGCCGTAATCATGTTGCCGATTTCTGCCGAATTCAGCATCTTGTCAAAACGCGCTCTCTCCACATTTAAGATTTTACCACGCAACGGTAAGATAGCTTGTGTTGCTCTGTTTCGACCTTGTTTGGCTGAGCCGCCAGCGGAATCCCCCTCAACCAGGAAAATTTCAGAAAGTGCCGGATCTTTTTCGGAGCAGTCAGCCAGTTTTCCGGGGAGCGATGCCACGCTGTCCATCACGCTTTTGCGACGAGTTAACTCGCGAGCTTTGCGAGCTGCCTCGCGAGCAGTAGCGGCTTCCAAGATTTTGCCGACAATAATTTTTGCCTCAACCGGATGTTCATCAAGCCATTCTTTGAGTTTGTCGCCAATGATACCTTCTACCACTGGACGCACCTCGGAAGAAACTAACTTATCTTTGGTCTGAGAAGAGAATTTCGGATCGGGAACTTTAACCGAAAGCACACAAGTCAAACCTTCACGCATATCATCACCCGAAAGAGTAACTTTTTCTTTTTTGAGCAAGCCGTTTTCGGTGATGTAGTTGTTAAGAGTACGTGTCAAAGCTCCGCGGAAACCAGCCAAGTGAGTACCACCGTCTTTTTGCGGAATATTGTTGGTAAAGCAAAGCATACTCTCGTTATAAGCATTGGTCCATTGCAGTGCCGCATCAACACTGATGTCATCTTTTTCACCCGAGATAGAAATAATTTCTTCGTGCAAAGGAGATTTAGATTTGTTGATGTGGTTAACAAAAGCCTTCAAGCCACCTTCATAATGCATCACCACTTCGCGCGGTTCGCTTCCGCGATTATCAATCAGCTTAAGATATACACCCGAGTTCAAGAAAGCCTTTTCCCGAATAGCTCTTTCCAGAGTATCAAAGTTAAATTCGGTCATGGTAAAAGTTTCTTTAGAAGGCAAGAAGGTCACTTCAGTACCATGTTTGCCTGGAGCATCGCCGATGACTTTTAGGTGTTCGGTTACATTACCATGAGAAAAAGTTGCTAAATGTTCCTTACCTTCACGCCAAATTCTGAGTTTGAGCCATACAGAAAGCGCATTCACAACCGATACGCCCACACCATGCAAACCGCCGGAAACTTTGTATGAGTTGTTATCAAACTTACCACCGGAGTGTAATTGGGTCATAATTACTTCTGCTGCTGATACACCCTCTTCTTTGTGGATACCAACCGGAATACCACGCCCATTATCACGAATAGTGGCCGAACCATCAGGGTTCAAGATAACTTCGGTTTTGTCGCAATATCCAGCCAAAGCTTCGTCAATGGCATTATCCAAAACTTCATAAATCATGTGGTGCAGACCAGTGCCATCATCAGTATCACCGATATACATACCCGGACGTTTGCGCACGGCATCTAAGCCTTTCAAAACTTTGATTGAATCTGCGCCATATTCTTTTTCTTCCTTGAGGATTTCCTCAGCTGTCATCTCTGCACACATTTTAATTTTATTTCCTTCAAATTAAAGCTTAAATTTATAACAAAATATACTCTAAATTATCCGATTAACCAAGCAAAAACTCCAATTTATCCCACATTTGAGCAGGATAAAAATCAACTTATTTCTGAAATATTGTCTCGATTCGCGGCGCTAATTTTTATCAGCGTATGGATTGCCGGTTTTGCGTACGGTCATTCGGATAGGAATGCCTCCCAAATCAAAGGTTTCGCGCAGGTTGTTAACCAGATAGCGCAAATAAGATTCGGGCAGCCCCTCAGGATTACTTGAGAAAATATAAAATGATGGCGGCCGCGATTTAGCCTGTGTAATATAGCGCAGTTTAATGCGGCGTTTGTTTTTTCCGAGCGGAGGCGGATAATTGTCAATCATGTCGGCAAACCACTGGTTTAGCGGAGCTGTTGGGATACGGCTGTTCCAGCGGTCATAAATTTTGAATACTGCACGCATGAGCTTATCTAAGCCTTCCCCTTTAAGTGCGGAAATAGTCACTGTGGGCACCCCTTCAACTTGGGTTAAAGAGGTTTTGAGCTTGTAATTTAGTTGGTCTAAGGCTTCTTTGCGATTGGCAATATCCCACTTGTTGACGGCAATCACCAAAGCACGCCCTTCTTCAATGACTTTGCGGGCAATGGTCAAATCTTGTTTTTCGAGCACGGCATCGGCATCTAATACCAATACTACTACTTGCGCCATAAAAGCGGCATGTTTGGTGCTGGCGGCTGACATTTTCTCCAAAGAATCTGCCACGCGAGATTGACGACGCAAACCGGCAGTGTCTACCAAATTAACTTTGCGACCTTGCCATACCCACTCGGAAGTGATGGCATCACGAGTAACACCGGCTTCCGGTCCGGTTAACATCCGCTCATCTTTGAGCAAGGCATTAACTAGGGTTGATTTTCCGACATTAGGCCGCCCGACAATAGCTAACTGGAGCGGACGCTCAGGCGCTTCTTCATCACTATTATCAGTACCTGAAACAGATTTAGGGGTTTTCTTGTCTAGGGGTTTTAGTGCCTCGTAAAGGTCATTGGTACCCAACCCATGTTCGGCCGAAAAGGGTATCGGCTGCCCCAAACCTAGTTTATAAGCCTCGTGAATGCCGTCTTCTTGAGCTTTAGATTCGCATTTGTTAGCCAGCAATACCACCGGTTTGCCTGATTGCCGCAAAATATCGGCAAAATGTTCGTCATAAGGCTGCAAACCGGCTCTGGCATCAAACAAAAACAAACAAACGTCTGCTTCATCAATTGCTCTTTTGGTTTGCGCCCACATTCTGCTTTCTAAATTATCTTCGTTAGAATATTCGTATCCGGCGGTGTCAATAATTCGCAAATCTAAATCACGCAGTTTAGCCGGAGCCTCTCTACGGTCGCGAGTAACTCCCGGTTGGTCATGCACAATCGCAATTTTTCTACCTGCTAACCGATTAAATAAGGTAGATTTTCCGACATTTGGTCGTCCGATAATAGCAATTTTGAGGCTCATTAATTTGGTTCCTTTATTATTTATTTGTAGGCCAACAAATCGGCATCATTGGTGGTAAAAATAACCACTCTGTTAGAAATTACCGGCGACAGCAAAATTTCGTCATCAACATTGATAAAGCCCAAGATTGCGCCAGTGTATGGAGAAACCGCAAATACGTGACCATCAGATAGTGCGGCAATTAGGCTGTTGTTGGCCAAAACCGGACCGATTGGTGATAATCCGGCAGTGTGCTCCGGCAAAGGAAGTTTTTTGTTCCAAATCACTTTACCGGTATCTTTTTGCAGAGCGATAAGTTCAAAATTGTCGCTTAAAACATACATAATTTGTCCGGCAATCCAAGGCTGGTTGGAAGTGGAAATTTCCCGTTCCCAAATTTTTCGACCGGTTCTAAGGTCAATTGCCATCAACACATCGCTGTGTCCGGCAGCAAAAACTTTGTCGCCATCAATAATCGGATTAGCCTTAATCGCAGTGATTGCGGCCAAAGAATTGGTTCTCTTGGGGCTGATTAGCATTTCCGACCAGAGCGGAGTTCCGGTTGAGGCCTTGAAAGCCCTCAGTTCACCATTGTTAAATGCAGCCACAGCCACATCTTCACTGCTGCTATAAGCCGGGCTTGCTCCGCCAACCAAAGTGGTGGCTTCGCTTGTGGTCTTGTATTTCCAAATTTCTTTACCGTTAAGAGCATCAAGAGCAATCAGCGTATTGTCAATTGTCTGGACCAATACGCGAGCACCTTGAATGGTTGGGGCAATGCGGATTGGCATTTCGGTGTCGTAACGCCAAATTTCTTTTCCGGTTTTCATCTCCAGAGCAAATACTCCACCAAAGCCAGTGGTTGCAAAAATACGTTGCCCGCCATAAGCAATACCGGCACCTTTAAGGGCGATTCCCTTGTCGTCTTTAATAATTGGTTTTAAGCGTTTGTGCCAAATTTCTCGTCCGTCATCAAGACGTCGAGCGGTAACTTTTGCATCGGCATCAATCGCAAACACTACTTGGTGAGCAACTACCGGAGCTGCAATCAAAAAATCGCGTTTAGAAGCACCCTCACCAAAGCTTGCTGTCCAAAGTTCGTCAATGGTATTTCCAGACATCAAATGTGACATCACATGCGTGGCATTACCCCCGCTTTGCGACCATTGTTTGTTGAGATATGGACGAGGAAGTCTAATCTTTAACTCACCGGCATCATAATCAGGTTTAATTTCGGTTGCTCCGCTTAAAACAGATATTCTCTCACCCTCTGGTAAAATTTTATCAGAGCTAAACAGTCCGCAAGCTGAAAGTGATAACACCATCACACTGCACATTAAACTTCTGATTGTCCGGTTTGTCATGATTTATATTCCTATAATGTTGAAGCTTGCCAGATTATTTAGTCTCTTCTTCCAAAATCAACAACATGTCTTTGGCACGAGATTTGAGTTCTTCTGGAGCGTTGTCGCTTGCAGCGATTTTGCCGTAAAGCTCTTGAGCTTGTTCAAAATTTTTGGCATAAATTGCGGCCATAGCAAGCATTTCTTGTGCGATAGCCGTCCAGTTTCCGTTTTCAGCAATTAAAGGATTGAGCATCGCCTCTATATCAGCATAGGGCTTATTTTCCAGCTGGTATGATGCCAGTTTGATTGTTGCCACATCACGTAAAGACTTATTGACATCATCGCGAGCTATAAACTTTTGCAAAATTTCTGCAGCCTCGGTCATTTTATCTTGTTCGGCCAAAATATTTGCACTTTGTAAAATAGCTAATTGTTCATAAATGCTGTTACCGGCATTTTTCTCCAAATCTTGAAGAATTCTAAGGCTCTCATCATATTTTCCCTGATTTTGCATTGCTACAGCAACAGCATAGACATCAGAAATTTTCTGATATTTTTTATCATGCCAACTTTTGAAAGTTTCAAAGCTGACTGCAGCAGTGAGAGCGATTGCCACAAAAGCAATGATATACAATCCGTACCGATTCCAAATATCGCGGATTCTGTCATTTTTCAGTTCTTCATTAACTTCCAAGATAAAGGCATCTTCTTGGTTTTGCGGATTGCTATTTTTTTTCATTACCTTAAAACTCCGTATTTTTTAGCATAGTTATAATATATATATTCGAAAAGCTCAAGTAAGCCAAGAGCAAATTTTAACGATTAACCATTTTTATTTACTCAGCTCATAGAGCAAAAAGTTTTTTAGCCAGCGCAAATCATCGATAGGCAGTTTTTTCCCAAAAACGATAGTTTTGTTAGCAGAAATAATGGAGACATAATGGCGTCCGGTTGCAGGATTGAGCGCAACATCAATCGCCTCAATTTTATCTTTATCAATCTCATCTTTTTTTCGAGAGTAAGATAAGAGCTTATGAACGTTTACGATTTTGTATTTTTTGAGCACTAACTTTTCTTTAGCCATAAGCATAATTAAAGCGCCCACAATCAATATGGCTCCAATACTATAAGCCACGCTGATATCAGAAATGGGTTTTTCCCAGCGTCTGGCTAACATAAACTCTACGCCTGCCAAGGCAGAGCCCAAAAACAAAAAGCACCAAGCCAACAAGCTATATGCATCCCATAAACGATTGCGAATTTTAATGATGATTTTACGATCCTTGCGTTTGACAATAAGCGAATTAGGAACTTTTGAGTGAGGATTAAACTTTTCTTTTAGTTTCCACTTTTGAGCCATTTCTTTAATTGATTTTCCAAAATCATCAATTTCTCGTACCACTAATCCCTCATCGGTTTCAACAATAGCCGGCAGATTAAATTGTTGCGCAAAATATTCCCATTTTTGGCGCACTTGGCGATCACTGGTTGAAACATAAAGTGGAATAATTTTTTGAGGATTCTGATGGTAGAGTTCAATAATGTAGCGGTTGCGATTGATAAACCCAAACATAAAAAATTCGATTCTAAACCGCACACCGGAATATTTTTTAAGCGGTTCTTTGTAAGAAATTTTTTTATTATTTTTAGCTCGGTGGACGACAGTAATATTTTTACCGTCAAAATAAATTTTCCGATAGTGAAAATAGGTTATACCTGCTCCCAAAGTTATGCAAGCGCCAATAAACATCAAGATTATATCAAAAATTTTGATATTAAGAATAGATTCGTTTGGAGAAATTTCGGCTCCGTTTAACCAATCATAAATCCCGAGTGCCGCAAGCAAAAAACCAAAAACCATACCGGGCAGTAGTATTGAAAGCGAGACCCTATCTAGCGATTTTGTAGGTAGATGATTAATTTTAAGCTCAAATTGGTGGCTAAAATGTTTGGGATATTCTTCACACATCAAATTAAAATCCTTCTGTTTATATCTCACAAATTAGACTTCACAATGATAATGTATAATATATTTTCCAAAGAATCATCAATTTTTTATAAAATTAAATAAATTTAGGTAATATTAAGATTATTAGGATAAAAGAAGATAGAAATTAGAAGCAACTGCAATCATTAATATTTATGAATGCAACATAAGGATGTGAATATGGGAAGTTTTGGAATTTTTAATAACGGCGGCTATATGATTATTAATCTGTTGGCATTATTGCTACTGTTCTTGTCATGTTTTTATACTGAAAAGGGCAGCCGGATTAAATTAGGAATTTGGCTATTGTTGCTTGCCATGATAACGGATTTTGCAGCAGGTTGGATTGAATCAGAAGCTGCAATTATGTATGCACAAGGCAGTAAATACTATACCTATATGCTATATGCTGAACTTTCCTTGTTTTTAGCCGAAATGTTGTTGCTTTCTGTTGCCGCTTCGTTGATTTTGCTTAACAAAATACCAAGCTTTATGATTATTGGCGGTGTCGCTGGTTTTGCGGTTGTGTGTATTGTATACTTCTTGTTTATATCACAAAATGGTGATGCCGTATTCCAAATGCGCTATATTTTCCCGATGGTTGGTTTTATCTATTTAGCCGCTAGTTTCTGGAGCAAATTAACGCAGCGTTACGCTAGTGGATACATATTTGCCGCCATAATCGCCAGTTCATCGGCCGTTTTTCTGTTGTTAAGACTAATTCGTTTGCCCTGGACCACTGATGATGCCAATATTTGGTATATTCCAGCGATTGCCAATATTTTGTTTGCTTTGTCCATTATTGCAATGCGGATTAATTTCTTAAATTCCAAATTAGATGATTCTAAACAAGAAATAGAAAAGAATAATCAACGCTTACAAAATATTGTGAAATCATCACCTTTTCCGATTATTATTTCCAAACTAAGTGATGATAAAATCATTATGGCTAATAATAATGCCATTAAGCTCTTTGGAATTTTGCCTCAAGAAGCAGAGCGTTATCGTCTCAAAGATTTCTTTGTTGATATTGAAAATCGCCGTCTTTTGACTGAGCGTCTAGAGCGGGAGCGGCAGGTTCAAGACTTTGAAATTTTGGTAAAAACCCCAACCGGAGATACTCCGTTTTGGCTTTTGGCTTCGGCAAATATTATTGATTATAACAATGATGTTGCGTTGTATGCGGCATTCCAAGATATCACCAGCCGTAAAAATCGAGAAATGTTGCTCAAAAACCAAGCCGTTCGCGATCCGTTGACATCACTTTATAATCGCCGCTACTTTGAAGAAGAGGTCTTTAACCGCATTTTATGCGCTAAAACAGCTCATGAAGATTATAGCGTTTTAATGATAGATGCTGACCACTTTAAGCGTGTTAACGATACCTACGGTCACAAAGTCGGCGATAAGGTTTTAATCGAACTGGCTTCAACTGCAGAAAAAGCCTTGCGTGAGAATGATATTGTGGCCCGTTACGGTGGTGAGGAATTTGTTATCTTTTTAGATAAAGTCAATGCGGACAAGGCTAAGATTGTAGCAGAACGTTTGCGTGAGAGCATGGCAGCAATTGTGGTCTATAGTGATGAAGGCGAAGAAGTTCGGTTTACGGTTAGTATCGGCGTATCTTCATCAGAGGTATCCGATAATGTTGAAACCTTAATTAAAACCGCTGATGAGGCCTTGTATCGAGCCAAACAAACCGGACGTAATCGTGTTGAAATATTCCGCCCCACTGATTTGCAGAAGTTTAATGATATCAGTGCGGCAGAACGAAAAATGGAAACGCAAAACCATCATCCGATTTTTGACAAAGAGGACAATCAGGAAATTTCGCTTTTAGATGGCATTCCTTCAAACCAAATTCAAGAAACGGATGTCAAAATTGAAGATAAGTCTGCCGGTATGATGTTGCCCGGTGTAGATACAGATGATTTACGCTAGGATACACTCATGGAATGTCCTTTAGCAGAAATTTGCGGTGGTTGCGTTTATCGGTCATTGTCAGAACCAGATTACCGAGCCCTAAAAGAGCAATCCGTTGGCAAAATTTTGCAGGCTCTTCCGGTTGAGAAATTTCATTGCGGTAAAAGCGTCTTTGTTGGAGATGGCTCCAGACGACGTGCCAGCTTTGCCTTTCGATACCACAAAGGAAAGCTTACCTTTGGCTTTAATCGCCATCATAGCGATGAGTTGGTCGATGTGGTTTTTTGCCCGCTTTTAATGCCGGTTATCAATCAAGCAATTCCTGCTTTGCGGGATTTTGTTTCATCTTTGTGCCAAATTCCGCTTGTTGGTAGCAAGAAAAAAACTAAAGCTAAGCTTAAACCTTCCTACATTACTCAAGGAGATGTTGCAGTTTGTGCTGCAGATAATGGTTTAGATATAGTTTTAGAATTTGATGGTGAGCTAGGCTTGGATCATCAAATGCTTATTTGCGAATGGTCTCAAAATCACGATTCTATATTGCGAATTTCACATCGGCGCAAACTAAACGAAAGAGCGGATATGCTGCTAGAAAAGGCCAAACCGCAGATTAATATTGGTGGTGCCGAAGTATATATTTCTGCGGGTACATTTTTGCAAGCAACGCCACACGGTGAACAAGCAATGATAAATTTGGTTTTGCAATATCTCGGAGATACTCGGGGCAAAATTGCCGATTTGTTTTGTGGTGTTGGGACATTCTCATATCCTCTCTCAGCTCTCAAAGGAAATCAGCTTGTATCAATTGATTCTTCGGCCGATTCGTTGAAAGCTTTTCAAAATTCCATCAATCGCAACATGATAACCAATATTGAGATAAAAGAACGAAATTTATTTAAGTATCCGCTTTTGGGTGTAGAGTTAGAGGGTTTTGCGGCGGTTGTTTTTGATCCTCCGCGTGCCGGAGCATCAGCTCAAATGGCTGAAATTTCCAAGCTCCCTAAAGATAAGCGCCCTCAAAAAATTATTGCAGTTTCATGCAATCCACACAGTTTTGTAAAAGATGCTCTCATCTTGCTAAACAGCGAATATCAATTGCAAGAAGTTAGTTTGGTTGATCAGTTTTCATATTCTAACCACAGTGAACTGGTTGCCTTATTTACTTTAAAAGCTTAGTTGTCTATTATAACTTATCAAAAGGATAACTGAGAATGAAAAAAATAGCAATTTTAAGTATCTTATCAGGGGTGATGCTAGTCAGTTCATGTGGCCTGTGGAGTTCATCTGAACCTATAGTTGCCCCCAAGGATAATTGTCCCAATGTAATTATCCCCCGTGATATTGCTTATGTTACCCAAAAAGTCAATTATAAAGACGATTTTCGAATTGAAGTTATTGGCTATAGTGGATATTGCTATTTTGATAAACGTGTCAATCGCCGCAAAGCAGTCATCACTCCGGAGTTTGAGGTAAGAAGGCTGCGTCAACGCCTTGATGAAACAGATGTCGATTTTGAATATTTTACCGAAACCATCAAAGGTCCGCCGGAATATCTTGGTAAAAAACACTATTTTGGTCATGTGACCATTCCGCTCAATCAGCGTGAAATGCGCTTTAGCGGCAAGCCGTTAGAATTAAAAGTGCCCAATGTCGAATATGGCAATTTTGAAATTTATCTGGGCTTGGAATTAAGTCCTGAAGAACGCAAATATAATAATCGGACTTTTGATATCAAATATCGATTTGAGGAGAACCATTAACATGACATTTTTCAAAAAAGATAACGATTCTTTACGCAACATGGCCAATGCCATCCGCTTCCTTTGTGCAGATATGATAGAAAAATCAAAATCCGGCCACCCCGGAATGCCATTGGGTATGGCCGATGTTGCCACAGTGCTGTTTTCCAAATATATCAAAGTCTGCCCCAAGACCCCCCACTGGTTTGACCGCGATCGTTTTGTGCTTTCTGCCGGACATGGTTCGACCTTGCTGTATTCGCTGTTTTATTTAATGGGCTATAAGGATATCAATTTAGAAGATTTGAAAAATTTTCGTCAGTTAGGTTCCAAAACCGCCGGCCACCCAGAATATGGTCATTTAGGTGGTATTGATATTACTACCGGACCTTTAGGGCAAGGGCTTGCTTCAGCTGTAGGAATGGCTTTGGCAGAAAGAATAATTGCCGGCAAATTTGGTAGTGATGTTTGCAATCATTATACCTATGTCATGAATGGTGATGGCTGCTTAATGGAAGGAATTTCAGAAGAAGCAATTTCTTTGGCCGGACACTGGAAGTTAAATAAGCTGATAGTCTTTTGGGATAATAACAACATCACTATTGATGGAACCGTAGATAGCGCCTCTTCAACCGACCAAATCAAACGCTTTAAGGCGCATGGTTGGAATACAATTTCTATTGATGGTCATGATTATAGCGCCATCGACAAGGCGATTCGCAAAGCTCAAAAGTCATCACGTCCGACTTTGATTGCCTGCAAAACCACCATTGGCTGCGGAGCTCCGAGCAAAGCCGGGACTTGCAAATGCCATGGTTCCCCCTTGGGCAGTGAAGAAGTTGCAGCCATGCGTAAGCAGCTCAAATGGAAGTCAGAACCATTTGAAATACCATCTGAGATTTTGCAAGCATGGAGAGATGCCGGCCGCCGCAATAAGAAAGAATATTATGATTGGGATATGAGAGCCAAAAACAAAGGCCGCGAATTTTTGGATTATATTACCAATGAGTTGCCCAAGAACTGGGATGCCGAGCTCAATGCCTTCAAACAACAAGCAGTTAAAGAAGGCTTAAAAGTTGCCACTCGTAAAGCCTCGGAATTATGTCTGGAAAAAATTGTTCCGCACATACCGCAAATTGTTGGTGGTTCGGCAGATTTGGCCGCCTCCAATTTGACCAAAGTAAAAGGTATGGAAAATATCACGGCAGAAAATTATTGCGGAAATAATATTGCTTATGGCATTAGAGAACACGCCATGGGTGCAATCATGAACGGGATGTCCTTGCACGGAGGTGTTATCCCCTATGGCGGTACATTCTTCGTTTTCTCTGATTATCTTCGTCCGGCAATAAGACTTGGAGCCCTAATGGGAATACGTACCATATACGTCTTAACTCACGATTCGATAGGTGTTGGAGAAGATGGCCCCACCCATCAACCCATTGAACATTTGGCCTCTTTTAGGAGTATGCCCAATGTTTTGATGTTCCGCCCCTGCGATGTGGTTGAAACAGCAGAGGCATGGCAGTTGGCGCTAGAAAGTGAAGATAGCCCAAGCCTGTTAGCCTTAACCAGACAAGCTCTGCCAATGTTGCGCACCCGCACTAAAGAAAATCTGAGTGCGCGCGGAGCCTATGTGATTTCTGATGTCAAAAAGGGCAAGGCTCGCCAAGCTACCATCATCGCCACCGGTTCAGAGGTATCTATAGCGGTTGAAGCGCAGAGCAAACTCCGCAAAGCAGGTATAGAAGTTGCGGTAGTTTCCATGCCTTGTACGGAGCTTTTTGATCGTCAAGACAATATGTACCAGCAAGAGGTTTTGGGTTCAGTCTTAAGGGTTGCGGTTGAAGCCGGAGCCAAATTTGGTTGGGAAAAATATGTCGGCAGCAATGGTAAGATTATCGGTATGGATAGTTTTGGTGCTTCCGGTCCCGGAGAAGAATTATTCAAGTTTTTCCGGATTACTGCCGACGAAATTATCGATACAATCAAAGAAAGTTTGGCCTGATATGGTTGTTAAGCTTGCACCTCCTGCACCCAAGCGGGAGGTGTTTTTTTGTGTTTTATCTAAAATTCTTGACAATCTTGAATAATTAATTATATTTGCTGCCATGTAAGTTAACTATTTTCATAACAATTTAAAAATTATTAGGCCATGAAGAAAGCAGAAATTTTGTGTGCCAGCCAGTTTATAGATGCGGCTCGCCACGATTTAGGTCTGGAACTTAAACTTCAAGATGTCCGTCTTGGCCGTTTGAAGTTTATGAAAGAAGACAAACAAAAATTCAACGGTTATGTTTGTTTTTTCGCAATTTTTGAAGATAACAAAATTTGTTATCTGAATGCATTTGAAGGTGGCATTGACCAAAAGGTTGTTTGGGGTGTTAAGGACGATGATGTAATTATCTATCAAGAGTTCAAACCCAATAACTCATTTCGGGCCAAAGGTAGCATTGAGTGGTATTATGGTGCTAACGAGGACGGAACGGATTATCAAATTGAAGACGATGAGTTGCGTCGTCAACGCAAGCTTGCGGCCATGCGAGAAGGTAAATAGCCTCTATTAATAATAAAAAAGGTTCAATGTTGCAGCATTGAACCTTTTTTTGTGATGTAATTACAAACTTGGTAAATCCCCGCCCAAAGCCCAGTAAAAAACCAGCACGGCAATGCCGATTAAAAACCAAGCTCCCCAGTTATATCGGGGGATTTTAGCGTGAGCAATCTTAAGAACTCTCATTATATCCCAAAGCCAATATATCAGTGGAACTAAGCAACAAATTCCCAAAGTTCGATACGGATATACCACAAATTTACCCAAAGCAGCAATGTCTATTAAACCAATGATAAGCCAAAACCAACTTTTTAATTTCAGCTCCCGCACATATAACCGCTCCGAATAAATCAAACAGCCAGAAATTGTAATTACTACGGCTGTTAAAAAAATAATTTTACTAATCATGATAATTAAAATTTATAATGTATTTTGTCGATAAGATACAAAATTTTTGCCAATTTGCAACAAAAATCTCTAAAAAGCACATAATCAAAAAATCACTTGCAATAAATTGGCAATTTACTATATTGGCAAATAACAAATTATATCAACATCAAAGGAGATAAATATATGCCTTTAGTTACGATGCGTCAGATTCTTGACCATGCCGCCGAGAACAATTATGGTGTTCCGGCTTTTAACATCAATGATATGGAACAAATTATTGCCGTTTTGCAAGCTGCTAAAAAAGTAAATGCTCCGGTTATTTTGCAAACCTCAACAGGAGCACGCAAATTTGCCGGTGACCCGATGATTCGTCATATGGTTGCCGCCGGAATTGAAATGTTCCCTGAGCTCCCGATTTGTATTCACCAAGACCACGGCTCATCGGTTAATGTATGCCAATCTGCCATTGTCAATGGCTATTCCTCAGTAATGATGGATGGTTCTTTGGAAGCCGACGGCAAAACACCGTCCTCTTTTGAATATAATGTCAAGGTCACCAAAGAAGTTGTGGCCCGTGCTCATGCAGTTGGTGCCTCGGTTGAAGGTGAGTTGGGTGTAATTGGTTCTTTGGAAACCGGCAAAGGCGACAAAGAAGATGGTCATGGTGCCGAAGGTGTAATTGATAAAAAACGTTTGGTAACCGACCCCGATGAAGCTAAAAAGTTTGTGGAAGAAACCCATGTTGATGCTTTGGCCGTTGCGGTTGGTACCTCTCATGGTGCTTATAAGTTCACCCGCAAACCGACCGGTGATATTTTGGCGATTGACGTGATTGAGAAAATCCACAAAGTTTTGCCCAATACCCATATGGTAATGCATGGTTCTTCTTCAGTTCCACAAGAACTGCAAGATTTGATTAATGCCTATGGCGGTGCCATTCCTCAAACCTTTGGTGTTCCGGTTGAAGAAATCGTCCGCGGCATTAAATCCGGCGTTCGCAAAGTCAATGTTGATACCGATTGCCGCATGGCTATCACCGGTGCGATTCGTCGTCTCTTTGCTGAGAACCCCAAAGAGTTTGACCCGCGCAAATACCTAAAACCGGCGATTGAAGAAATGCAAAAAGTATGCGAAGCCCGCTACATTGCCTTTGGTGCAGCCGGTCATGCCGATAAAATTAAGGTTATTCCGATGTCGGTTATGGCCAAACGCTATGCCGATGGTGAATTATAATTTTATCATTGGAGTTGCTACACGAAAGCCCCGCAAACTTTGCGGGGTTTTTTGTTGATTTGACAAATATCAAAATTGTGATATATTCCAGCCCTAAAATTGTATTACTTAATTTAATTATTTATGAAAAACGTTAGTATTTTTTTGTTATTTAGCATTTTGCTCAGCAGCTGCCGAATAGATTATCATGACCGTTATCTTCAAATTAACGAAAATCCTCCTCAAGATTTGGTGAGGAACTTTGAGTTTGAGCGGAATGAATTTATCGATTCATATTGCGCTTTTATTACTGACAGCGACATTATTCTTGCTTGGGAGAGCACTCAAAAGGTTTATTTGGTCTCGCTTCCGCAAAATGCGGAGGTCTTAAGCATTGCGGCGGACTGGGCACTGGTAAGGTTTTCCAATAATCAAGTTCTGACTTTGATTGTAGATCGCAACATTTTGTCTGAACAAGAGTTGCAGCAGTTGGAAGATATTCTAAACCACGAAGCCGAGCAAATTATTTCAGGAGACGACATTTCTCCCAGCGAGATAGAAGAACATGTCGGAGATAAAATCTGGATTCTTAAGCCCGATTGGAGTTTTGATGCCCCTGATTTTAGCATCAAAGAAGTCTAGTCACAACACTAAACCCCCGATAACAATTAGTTTATCGGGGGCTTTTTGTGTGGAAGGATTAGTTTTTGTGTTCCAAAATATGTTGAGCTGCGGCTTGCATATCTTCAATAAAATCGCCGATTTCTTGCTCATGTTCCAACTCATCGCTCAAAATTTTGCGGGAGATGTGGAAAGTCTGGAGATCTTTTCCCATGGTCATATCACAAATTTTCTGATAACGAGCAATCGCGCAGCGTTCTGCCACCAAATTTTGCTCCAAAAGTTTGATAGTATAATCATTATCTGGGGCTTCATATTTGCATTGAGCATATTTTTTCCATTCATCTGGGTCAAGCAAAGGAGTTCCACCAAGTTGAATAATCCGCTCAGCAAGCCAAGTGGCGTGTTCTAGTTCTTCTTTTCCGTGCTCCATAAATTCTTTGATAATTTCGGGACGCATCGGACCTTTAGCCACTTGTGCTCCCATCCAATATTGATAATAAGCCAACCACTCCTCGGCAAAGGCCACATTGAGCATTTTGAGTAGTTCGGCATGATTAACATTGCTGATTTTTTGAGCCATCTCACCCATTTTCCATCTCCTAAAATAAAGGTTAAATTAATCCAGCCTCTGAGATAATCAGCAATCATCAAAAAACAAGATGCAAAAATTAATAGCTTTTTGCCAAAATAAGATATATATTTGAAATAACAGAAAGGAGCCGCCATGGTAAAGATAGCCCCCAGCATATTGTCTGCCAATTTTGGAAATTTGCAAACCGAGATAGAAAACCTCGATAAATCCGGAGCAGATTTAATTCATTTAGATATTATGGACGGGAATTTCGTCCCCAATCTGACTTTTGGCCCCGGCGTGGTCAAGGCACTGCGTCCGCATACCAAATTGCCCTTTGATGCTCATTTAATGGTTAACAACCCCGACGAGATGATACCCTGGTTCATTGCTGCCGGTGCTGATATTATTACGGTTCATGCCGAAACTTGTCCTCATTTAGACAAGACCTTACACACCATCCGCGCCTATGGCCTAAAAGCCGGAGTAGCCTTAAACCCGGCCACGCCGGAGAGCGTTTTGGAATATGTATTAGACAAGCTGGACATGGTTTTGGTGATGAGCGTAAACCCAGGTTTTGGAGGACAGAAGTTTATTGAGAGTTCCTTAAATAAAATTGCCAAAGTCAAATCCTTGATAGGCGAACGTCCGATAGAAATTGAGGTCGACGGCGGTATCAATCCGCTGACTGCGGCGCGTTGTATTTCGGCCGGAGCAGATATTTTGGTTGCCGGCACGGCGGTTTTTGCCGGTGGTGAATATGCCCGCAACATTGAATCTTTAAGGTAATTTTAAGACAATATCGGTTATGCTAAGCACAATATACAGAATTGTTACTGGAGGACAGAATGAAACACACGGTGCTGATTGTCGAAGATGAAGAAGCTTTAGCTTTAGTTCTCAAATATAATCTTGAGAAAGAAGGTTATAATGTAGTTTGGGAGCCTCGCGGCAGTAAGGTTGTTTCCGTAGTTGAAAAAGAGCGCCCTTCAGTAATTTTGCTTGATTGGATGTTGCCGGAGCTTTCCGGTGTTGAAATTTGTAAACTAATCCGCAACAAACCCGATATTAAGAATATCCCGATAATCATGCTTACGGCCAAAGGTGAAGAAGAAGACAAGATTAAAGGTTTGTCCTCCGGTGCTGATGACTATGTAACCAAGCCCTTTTCAATTCCAGAGCTTATGGCACGCGTCAAAACCAACATCCGCCGCGCTCCCGAACCGGTAACCGAAAAAGAATTGGTTTTTGAAGATATTGTTATGGATATGGAAACCAAAAAAGTGCACCGTGGCGATAATTACATTCACTTGGGGCCAACAGAGTTTCGTCTGCTTAAAACTTTAATGGAAGTTCCGGGTAAAGTTTTTTCGCGTGAGTATTTGCTCAAAACCGTATGGGGTGACAATATCTATGTTGAATCTCGCACGGTTGACGTGCACATTCGCAGACTGCGTAAATCCTTAAACGAATACGGTCCGGATTATATTCGCACGGTTCGTGCCACCGGCTATTCACTAGACAGCAATATGCCCGACGAAGAAGAATAAGGTGCCATACCGGCAGTTTTGCTTTCAAAAATTTCCTTGCCAATTGTAGCATTCTGGGGCAAAATGGCTCCAAGTGTAAAGGAAATTGATTATGTCATTGAAATTTGAAATATTAAAAAAGTCGGGCAAGTCCCGTTTGGGTAAATTATATACCAAGCATGGAGTGGTAGATACTCCGGCCTTTATGCCGGTTGGCACCTGCGGTACGGTCAAAGCCATGTTGCCGGAATCTGTTGCTGCAACCGGAGCGCAGATTTTGCTAGGTAACACTTATCATCTTATGCTCCGCCCCGGTGCTGATTTGGTTGAAAAAATGGGCGGACTTCACAAGTTTATGAATTGGGATAAGCCGATATTAACCGATTCCGGCGGTTTTCAGGTCATGAGCCTTACCGGCCTTCGCAAATTGAGCGAAGAAGGGGTTACGTTTAGTTCTCATGTAGACGGCAAAAAGTTTTTCTTGAGCCCAGAAGAGTCTATTAAGATACAGCACAAACTCGATTCGAACATCACCATGTGCATGGACGAGTGCGTCAAATTACCAGCGCCTCATGATAAAGTTGAAAAATCCATGGAAATGTCCATGCGCTGGGCTCGCCGCAGTCGTGATGCCTTTGTTGACAGAGAAGGCTATGGTATTTTTGGTATCCAGCAAGGTGGTGATTATGAGGACTTGCGCGGCCGCTCTGCCGAAAAGTTAAAAGCTATCGGCTTTGATGGTTATGCCATTGGCGGTTTAGCTGTTGGCGAGGGGCAAGAGACCATGTTTAAGGTGCTAGACTATGCCCCGGGGATGCTGCCCGAAGATAAACCCCGCTACCTCATGGGAGTAGGACGCCCTGACGATATCGTTGGCGCGGTTTTGCGCGGGGTTGATATGTTTGACTGCGTAATGCCGACCCGAAGTGGGCGTACGGCTCAAGCCTTTACGGCTCGTGGTCCTGTCAATATTCGCAATGCCCGTCATCGTGAAGATAAAAGACCATTGGAAGCCGAGTGTGATTGTCCTTTGTGCCGCAATTACTCACGCGCTTATATTCACCATTTGCAAAAATGTAACGAAATTTTAGCGGTTATGCTGCTAACCTGGCACAACATCAGATATTATCAACGCCTAATGCAAGGTTTGCGTCAAGCTTTGGCAGAAGATAAGTTGGCAGATTTTGCCGCCGAATTTTACCGCCTGCAGGCATTAGGAGACATTCCGGAGATTTAAGATGGAAAACTGCACCAATCAAAGTGTCGAACAATTTGTAGATTCATTTCGTCAAGACAACCGCGGCGAAGGCTTGCGAGTATTTGTGGCCGGAGGTTCTCGTTCTGGTGCAGATCCGATTTATGTTGAAGAGTGCTACAATCTGGGGCGTAAAATTGCTAAAATGGATTTTAGGCTCGACTTTGGCTTATCAAGTTCGGGCATTATGGGAGCGGTGGCTCGAGGTGTATTAGACGGCTGGAATAAGAAAAAATGCGGTGGCGCTCCGATTCAAGGTATCACCACCAAAGAATATTACAGCCTGTATCAAACTGATGATATATTGAGCCAAATCGAAGATGTTATTGTGGCTCAAACCTTAGAAGAGCGTAAACAAAAATTACTCAATGCCGACTTTGTGGTTTTTGCCCCCGGTGGAGTGGGAACACTAGACGAGTTGGCCTATGACTGCGTGGCCATGCAAGACGGGTTTTTGCAGATAAAGCCTTTTATCTTATATAATGTTGAAGGCTATTTTCACCACTTGGTAGAATTCTTAAAGAGCATAGCTGCCCACGGCTTTGCCGACCCCATACCTTTCATTGTGGTAGATGACAGCTATGAGCTAGGGATTGTGTTCCGGCTGCTTAAATGCCGCTACCAAAAAGGCAATACCACCTCAGAAGCTTATACCGCCACTCGCAAGCTTATTTACGAGTTGCCGTATTTTATTCGCCAAAAAAATGCCAATCCTGATAAACATATCGAAACTATGGTTGAAGAGATGCAAGAGATTAATCTTCACGGTAGCGCTGAGCAAAGAAGTGAGCTAGCCGATGAAATTGAGCGCGCCTATCTTGAAAAAGAAATTGAACGAATGTATGACCGCCTTGCAAAGACAGGAAGAGATACGGCCGTTGTGAGTGATAAATTAACCAAACTCCGCCAAATGCGCAAAAAAAACAAAAAGATATAAGTAACGAGGGGTTAAATGTTTGCAATTTTCATGGCATTTCTTGCCCCCATTCTCCATTCTAGTTGCAATCTTTTAGATTCGCACTTTGCCAACAATCTGATTAAAACCAAAAGCGCTATTATTTTTTACAATTCTCTTACCAATGTCATAGCGATACCTTTTTTGTTTTTATTTGGAGTTCCGCAAGCAATCAGCTGGGATTTGTTACCATTTTTATTATTGATTGCCGCCACCGAAACCTTTTATTTGTTGCCCTATTACCTTGCCCTAAGAAAAATTGATGCCTCAATTGCCAGTGCACTTTTTTCTCTGGCCAATATTTTAATTCCGATAATGGCTTGGTTCCTAGTCGACGAACGTTTGAACTTTGGGCAGTATTTTGGCTTTGGCGTGATTATTATTGCCAGTATAGTACTAAATATTGAACGTTCCAGTCGATTAAAAATAAATAGTTCGTTCTGGCTCATGCTAGCTGTTTCGGTGATGCTGGCTTTTCAGTCGGTCTGCTATAAATATGCCATTGATAATCTCGATTGGGTAACAGCCGTATTTTATACCCTAGTTTTTTCTACCATAATGAGCAGTGCCTTTTTATTGTTTAAGTGTTCTCGTCGCAATATTGTTGCCGCATTTCCTATATACCGCCGCAATTTTGGATATTTCTTGCTTAATGAAGTTATATACCAATGTGGAGAAATACCTTCCTTATTTGCATTATCCATGCTTCCGGTCGTTGCCATTGAGGGGATTAATGCCACTCAGCCAATTTTTGTGTTGTTGTTTGGAGCCTTGCTTTATCGCTTTTTTGGCAGTCGTTTCAAAGAGAGTTTTCAGCCTCAACATATTCTCAAAAAGTTAGTCTGCTTTGGAGTGATTGTCTGGGGTGTGGTTCTAATCTTGCGATAAAAGCGTTTGCAAAAGGGGTAATTTTGCTATATATTTAAGCAGATAACCACAAGGGTAAAAAAATGACCGATAATGTATTTAAGTTTTTATGGAAATATTTATCCAAGCTTAAGTTTTTATTTTTTGCGGTTTTGCTCTCAGTGATTTTGGGCGAGGCTTGCGTGCGGGTGGCTTTGTACTATGCCTCCGAGATTGTCGAAACCCTGTCTTCTGCAGCAGATAGAAAAGAGGTTTGGTATACCGCATTGGGCTTTGCTGGCCTAACGGCGATTTTCCTGTTTTTGAAAGGTGTTTTACTCAATGTGGTCATTTTCATTGAGGCGCGCTTTTTGCCCAAATATAATACCTATGTGGCCAAAGACTTGTTTAACTATGCCCACCAGCATTCCACAGCCTTTTTTGCCGAAGAAATGGCCGGCAATATTTCTTCCAAAATCAAGACCATAATTGATAATAGCTATTACATTTATTACAACCTGCTCTGGGGTTTTGTGTCACCCAGCGTGGCGCTTTTGATAAGCTTTGGCTTTATCTGGCATATTAATTGGGAGCTAGGCGCGCTGATGTTGGTACTAAATTGTCTGCTGATATGGTTGATATATACTTTAAGCAAGAAATTAGCGCCCTATTCCGAAACCCGCTCTCGGCTGATGTCAGAAGCCAACGGTGGCTTGGTGGATAGCATTACCAATGCCTCTTTGGTAAAAAATTTCAGCAACTTTATTGCCGAGAAAAGCCGCTATTTCCGCGAAATGCGCAAAGCCGCCGAGGCCGACAGAATAGAGACCATTCAGTTTGGCAAAATTTTTCTGACCCAAGGGATGTGCCGCGCTCTGATGGAAGCCATTTTTTATGCCCTGCCGATTTGGTATTGGTACCGTGGTGAGATTAGTGTCGGCCAGTTTGTGCTTATCCAAAGTCTGATTATAACTTTGAGCGGCTTGTATAATATGCTCTCCATGCAGTTTATGCAGTTTTTCAAACTCTATGGTGGGATTCGCGATGGATTGAAACTATTGGCACGTCCCCGCGAAGTAGTTGACGTTAAAGGCGCCAAAAAACTAAAAGTCCGCCATGGTGATATCGCCTTTTCGCATATTGAATATCATTACAAGGGCTCTGAGCCGCTGTTTTCTGATTTTAATTTAGAAATCCGCGGTGGAGAAAAAATTGGCTTGGTCGGACGTTCTGGTTCCGGCAAATCCACCTTGATAAAATTGCTCTCGCGTTATTATGATTTGAAGTCGGGAGAGATAAGTATAGATGGCCAAAACATTGCTTTGGTCACACAAGATTCGCTACGTCGGCAAATTGCGCTCATTCCTCAAGATCCGAGCCTGTTTAACCGCAGTATTATGGAAAATATCCGCTATGGCAATCTTAAAGCCAGTGAAGAAGAAGTCTATGCCGCCGCCAAAAAAGCCTATTGCCACGATTTTATTATGGCTCTGCCGCAAGGCTATGAGAGTAAGGTTGGTGAACGAGGAGTGATGCTATCTGGCGGCGAAAGACAGCGCATAGCCATTGCCCGCGCCATTTTGAAAAATGCCCCGATTCTGATTTTAGATGAGGCCACCTCGGCTCTAGATAGTGAGAGTGAAAAATATATTCAAGATTCGCTAAGAAACCTCATGGAAGGCAAAACCGTAATTGCCATTGCGCACCGCTTATCCACTCTTAAAGAGATGAACCGCTTGGTAGTGATGGAACACGGCAAAATCATCGAACAAGGCAGCCACAGTGCACTTTTGCGCAAAAAGGGCGTGTATAGCAGCTTTTACGATTTGCAGTCTTCCGGCTTTTTGAAAATGGATAGCTCAGACTAAGCTACCGATTTGAACAAATCTTTAATCTTGTCCAAGAAACCTTTGCTTTCGGGTTGGCAGCTGTCATCTTGACTAATAGAGCGAAATTCTTCCAAAAGTTCTTTTTGACGAGGAGTGAGGTTAACCGGAGTTTCAACTCTAAGACGCACAAACAAATCGCCCCGATTTTTAGAGCGTAGCACGGTCATACCCTGATTTTTGAGCCGAATTTGCTGGTCGTTTTGTGCTCCGGCCGGAATTTCAAGTTCAATTTTTTCACCATCAATTGCCGGAATTTCCAGTTTGCCGCCTAATGCCGCACAAGTCATCGACACCGGAATCTGCGCATAAAGATTAGCCCCCTCGCGGCTGTATAATTTGTGTTGTTTAACACTGATAAACACGTACAAATCGCCGTTTGGACCGCCGTGCAAACCGGCTTCACCACCGCCGCTGATTCGCATTCTGGTGCCATCTTCGATACCGGCCGGAATTTTGACTTTAATTTCTTTTTCTTCACCAATAACTCCGGCACCTTTACAGTCTTTGCAAGTTTCTTTAATGATACGGCCTTTACCGCGACATTTCGGACAAGTTGTTTCCACAATAAAGAAACCGCCTTGTTGCTGGCGAATTTTTCCGCTGCCATGACAATCCGGACAAACTTCCGGCTCTTTGCCATCAGCAGTTCCGTGCCCATGACAAGTTTCACAAACTTTGGTTGAGGGGATTTTAATGTCTTTTTCTACCCCAAAAAAAGCCTCTTCCAAGCTGATTTCGAGATTATAGCGCAAGTCAGCACCGGCTTGAGCATAAGAGCGCTGCTGAGACCGCGCGCCGCCTCCCATGAAATCGGAAAAAATATTTTCAAAGATATCAGAAAAACCACCGGCACCGAAATTAAATTCAAAACCGCCAAATGGATTTCCGCCGCCCATACCACCGTTTTTGAAGGCATCATGCCCATAGCGGTCATATGCGGCACGCTTTTGCTCGTCTTTCAAAACCTCATAAGCCTCGTTGATTTCCTTAAAATGGAGTTCAGCTTCTTTGTCGCCGGGGTTGCGGTCAGGATGATATTTCATCGCCAAGCGACGATAAGATTTTTTGAGTTCTTCACCGCTGCAGTCGCGGCTAACTTCCAGCAGTTCGTAATAGTCTTTTTCCGTAGTCATAATTTTTAACTCAATTAAGTTCTTGCAAGTTAATTAGTATTTAGGGATTGAAAAATGCAAAGTCAAGCTTTTCTGCACTTGTTAGGAAAAATAAGGCTGAATGAGGATTTATAAAACAAAAAACCCCGAAAATATTCGGGGTTTTAATTGTTAGGCTTAAAGTTGTTTATTTGACTTCTTCAAAATCAGCATCAACAACTTTGTCGTCTTTGGGCTGTTCGGCAGTTGCGGCTTCCGGACCGGCAGCACCGGCAGCTTGAGCAGCTTCTGCCTGTTGTTTGTACATAGCCTCACCAAGTTTGAGAGAAGCTTGCATCAAAGCCTCAGTGCGCTCTTTGATATTAGCCGCATCATCTGCTTCCATAGCCGATTTCAAAGTCTTGATAGCTTCTTCAATCTGAGACTTGTCAGCCGCACTGATTTTATCACCGTTTTCTTTAAGAGTTTTTTCGGTGGTGTGGATCAGAGCTTCAGCCTGATTGCGAACTTCTACCAATTCTTTTTTCTTCTTATCGGCTTCGGCATTAGCTTCAGCATCTTTAACCATTTTTTCGATATCAGCATCAGACAAACCGCCGGAAGCTTGGATTCGAATAGCTTGCTCTTTGTTGGTAGCCTTATCTTTAGCCGATACGTTTACAATACCGTTGGCATCAATATCGAAGGTAACTTCAATTTGCGGCATACCACGCGGTGCCGGCGGAATACCAACCAAATCAAATTGACCCAAGAGTTTGTTATCAGCTGCCATTTCGCGTTCACCTTGGAAGACACGAATGGTAACCGCGGTCTGACCGTCATCAGCAGTAGAGAATACTTGCGATTTGCGGGTCGGAATGGTGGTGTTACGGTCAATCAAACGAGTGAAAACACCGCCCAAAGTTTCAATACCCAAAGACAACGGAGTAACATCCAGCAGCAATACGTCTTTAACATCGCCCATCAAGACACCACCCTGAATAGCAGCACCAACCGCCACTACTTCATCAGGGTTAACGCCTTTGTGAGGCTCTTTGCCGAAGATTTCCTTAACTTTTTCTTGTACTTTCGGCATACGGGTCATACCACCAACCAGAATAACCTCACTAATTTCATTTGCTTTCAAGCCGGCATCAGCCAAAGCTTTTTTGCAAGGCTCAATCGTGCGATCAATCAAATCTTCAACCAAAGATTCGAGTTTAGCACGGGTTAATTTGATATTGAGGTGTTTCGGGCCGGTTGCATCTGCAGTAATAAACGGCAGGTTAACTTCGGTCTGAGTGGTTGAAGAAAGTTCGATTTTAGCTTTTTCAGCAGCTTCTTTCAATCGTTGCAGAGCCAAGCGGTCATTTTTAAGATCAATACCGGTTTCTTTCTTAAACTCATCGGACAAATAGTTAACAATACGTTGGTCAAAGTCTTCACCGCCAAGGAATGTATCACCGTTAGTAGATTTCACTTCGAACACGCCGTCGCCAATTTCCAAAATGGAGATATCAAAAGTACCACCACCCAAGTCATAAACTGCAATGGTACCGCTGGCTTTTTTATCCATACCATAAGCCAAAGCAGCAGCAGTCGGCTCGTTGATAATACGCAAAACGTCCAAACCGGCAATTTTACCGGCATCTTTAGTCGCCTGACGTTGCGAGTCATTGAAATAAGCCGGTACGGTAATAACCGCTTTTTCGATTTTTTCGCCGAGATAGCTTTCGGCATATTCCTTAATTTTCTGCAGCACGATAGCTGAGATTTGAGACGGGGCATATTTCTGTCCCTTAACTTCAACCCAAGCATCGCCGTTATCGCCCGGAATAATCTTAAACGGAACCAACCCTTTATCTTTGGCAACTTCCGGAGAATCATAACGACGACCGATTAAACGTTTGATGGCAAACAAGGTATTTTCCGGATTGGTCACGGCCTGACGTTTTGCCGGAAAGCCGACCAAACGTTCATTGTCAGTAAAAGCGACCATAGACGGGGTAGTTCTAGCCCCTTCGGTGTTTTCCAAAACCTTAGCATCTCCACCTTCCATAACGGCAAAGCAAGAGTTTGTGGTACCAAGGTCAATACCGATTACTTTATTGCTCATAATTTATCACCCTTCTTTAAGTTTCTATTTAACTAACTATTTATTTATTGCTATACATTTATATAGGTAGGGCAAATTTTAGATGCAAGCCTTGGGCGATATTTTTTGAAATTTTTTTAGAAATTTTTTTTTGATTTAGTGATGAGCGACAACATAGCCGTTGTTGCCGTCAACAGCGGTGTTGGCATAACCAAAATCAATCGAGTTCATGGAATGGATTCTAAATAAGGTTTCGCCTTGTTCGACCTTGTCGCCGACCTTTTTGAGCAAGTCGAGTCCGGCTCCCGGATTTTGCGATGCTCCGGCCAAAACCCCGATTCGATTAATCCGAGTGTTATCAATACTTTCGACATATCCGCTTTCAGAAGCCACAATATCGCGGGTTAAGTGCCCAAGTGTTGGCTGCGGCGCTTTGCCTTGAGCATGAATGATTCGGTTCATACTCTCAAGAGCTCGACCGGAGTTAAGGATTTCTTTGGCCACAAAATAACCTTGTCCGCCCCGCAGTTTGGGGTCAAAGTCGATGATTCTTCCGGCCAAGAATAAAGATTTTTCACGCAAATCTTGCGGAGCATCATCTTTGTTGCGTAACACTTTCATCACATCGCGAGCTTCAAGCACAGCACCAATACCATTGCCGATTGGTTCGCTGCCATCAGTGATAACCGCATCGACCTCGATTCCCATTTGGTCACCGACATATTCGATTAGTTTTCTGAGCCGCATGGCATCTTGAGTAGTTTTAATGCGCGAGTTTGGACCAACCGGAATATCAATTACGAGATGAGTGATACCCATTGCAATTTTAATGGCGAGGATTGAAGAAATCAGATGTTGTTGTTGAGTAATGCCGATTTGCCGTTCTACCGAGGAGATAAGTCGGTTTGCCATCGCAATTTGCAAACCGCTGTGGCAGACCAAAGCACCGCGATTTTCCGCAATCAGTTTTTTGAGTTGAGCCTCATTAAGGTCGACATTTGCGAGCACACTCATAGTATCGGCCACTCCGGCGCAAGAACTCAGCGAGCGAGAGGCGGTCTTGGGAATGGGCAAACCATAAGCGGATACGATTGCGGTGATAATAATGTCAGTTTTATTACCGGGGATACCACCCAAACAGTGATGATCCACCACGATTCCCTCATTATCCCACTTGATAGTCTGATTGCCGACTAAAGATTCGGTCATTGCCAAGACTTCCGGCGGGGTCATAAAAGAACCCGACGCCACTAAGAACGCGGCAATATCCATGTTAGAATAACGCCGATTGGTGATATCGGTAATAATGGCTTGGTATTCGTTGGGGCTTAAGATATTTCCGGAAATTTTGCGTTTGATTGAAGAAACACTGGGCGGAGGTGGTGTAAGTGCCAAGGTAATGTTTGCGCCTTCAGGTAAGTTGATTTGTTCAAAAGCCTCGGTGTTAAGCGCGAGCTGATCAGGGCTGACTATAGATTCGTCATCAACAATGTTAAGGAAGGCATAGATAGGCTTGGCGCCTCCATGAATTTCTACTTTGGTCATAAATTTGATATCATCAAGCTTATAGGCCACGCAGTCTTTGTGAAGATATGCAATATTTTCATTAAAAGAAGTTATCGGTAAATGTTTTAATGTCAGCATCGCCATTCCCAAAGATTAACCATAGTTATAGAAATATCATATTTTTATTTATGATTAGTTAATGCGGGAGGGAGGCAAGGAAGAATAAAATCCGCTTGCAAATTCTGCGAGATTAGATAGACTAGACTTGCACTCGGGAGAGCCGGGTGCGGAGTGTCGAAACTCCTTAAACAAGAAAAGAACAACTCCTTGAATGGGGAGCTGGGGAAATAAGGCTATGCACGAATAACCCGGACTGTTCTTGTTTACAGTTTGGCCCCTAAATCCCCCTTAAAAATATATTTTAGTTTAGCTAGAAAAAGATAGATGCGAGCAAAATGGTGTAGCGGATAGTTCTTCATATCCGCAAAGCATTTTACGAAGCAGATGCTTTTTATAGCTAAATCCGCAGGACAAGCCTCCAATCATCATCCTACTTGCCATTTTTCTTGGTGTTAGCAATAAGTAGCACCTGCGAAAAATGCCTGCGTATTATAATGATTGGGCGGCTTGCTAAAATATGTCTTTAAGGGAGATTTAGGGGCATCCTCCCCGCCTTAGGAAAGCTAGGGCGGTTTCTTTTTAACCAGAAACCTAAAGGGAGTTTAGAACCATGAGTCACAATTACCGCCGTCAAGCTTGGCAAGCCTGTCAGCAAGAGATTGGCGAACAAATTAGAAATATGAGATTAGAGTTGGATTTACCTCCACAAATTGCTGCAGAACTTTTGCATATCGGATTAAACCAGCTTTTGTATCTTGAAAGCGGCTATATTGGGAAAATGCAAATTACAGTTCTCCACGCGCTAGCTTATAAATATAATTATAAGTTAAAGATAAGCTTTGAGAAAAAGAATTAGAAAAAAATAGTCATCCCTCGACTACGATAGTAGTCGTCAAGGGATCTACCGATTAATATTAACAAACTCGAAGACCCCTTGATGGTTACTGACGTAACCAAGGGGTGACATTATATTATTATCAACCCGCTCTACTGGTAGCATCGCGGATACAGGGCACATACGCTAAACAGCTAACCCGCCGCGCACCCGTCGCACGGGTCATCCCTCGATTGCATTAGCAATATTTAAAGTCATCCCTCGTTTTTCGGAGAAAAACGTCCAGGGATCTTCGAATTTTTAACTAAAAAAACAACCTTCCGATTATTAAAAACTAACTCGAAGACCCCATGACGACTACTGACGTAGTCGAGGGGTGACATCTATATTGTATTAAAATTATCATAAGCCAGCATAATGATAGCATCGCGGATACAGGGCACATACGCTAAACAGCTAACCTGCCGCGCACCCGTCGCACGGGTCATCCCTCGTTTTCTCTTAGGAAAACGTCAAACCAAAAGGGTCATCCCTCGACTACGATAGTAGTCGTCAAGGGATCTACCGATTAATATTAACAAATTCGAAAACCCCTTGATGGTTACTGACGTAACCAAGGGGTGACATTATATTATTATCAACCCGCTCTACTGGTAGCATCGCGGATACGGGTTACATACGCTAAGCAGCTAACCAGCCGCGCACCCGTCGCACGGGCGCACCAGCCGTGCTGGCTCTCAAAGGAGGCTTTATATTATTTTTGTTCAATTGCC
>CALXTR010000011.1 GCA_944391475.1 uncultured Alphaproteobacteria bacterium
TTATCGGACTGCAAAACTGAAGGAAAAAATATAGCGTTTTCAATAGTTAAGCCATTCAATGAACTACTAAAAACGCCTGAAACTGATAAATGGTGCCGCCAGTAAGAATCGGACTTACGACCCCGTCATTACCAATGACGTGCTCTACCACTGAGCTATGGCGGCAAAGAAGGCTAATCATCTTGCCTGTGTGTGAAACATACATAAACATTTAAATAAAATCAAGTATGTTTTACAATTATTTTAAAAATATTTTCAATTTGTGGAGAAAATTATGAATAAAGAAAGCATTAGCGAGGGAAAAAAGTCGCGCCCGCGGGAGGAAGCCCGTTTCAATCGCGAGGCCGAAGCCTTGCGCAAGAACCTCGAAAAGCGCAAAAAACAGCAAGAAGAGCGCCAAAAACTCAAGCAACAGCGCGATTCTGAGGCGCAAAATTCCTAAGAGGTTATCCGCAACCACTGAATAAAGGTTGCGCTAAGCTTAGATTCGTTTTATCAATATTCCCATACATTATTTAACAAAGGAGAGAATGATGAAAAAACTTTTAGCTCTGTTCTTGGTGGTTTTGGCCTTGGGCGCCTGCCAAAAAGAAGAAACCCCCGGCACTTTCGTTGACAAAGAATACATTTTGCGCAATGTTCCCGAAAACATTCACATTACCTTAGGTTTTGAGGGTAAAAGCAATCGCTTCTTTGGAAAATCAGCAGTTAATCGCTATTTTGGTATGTACACCTTAAATGGTAATGACCTCACATTTAGTCCGGCTGGTTCTACCATGATGATGGGGCCTCAAGAGCAAATGGAAGCAGAGCAGAAGTACTTGGCGCAGTTGCCTAAAGTCAAAAGCTTTAAGCTTGATGGCAAAAAGCTGACTTTGTTTACCGAAGACGGCCAAGAGTTGGTTTATGAAGAAATGATTGACCTTGATTCGGAAAATATTTCAGCTAACAATCGTTATACTAAAAAAGCCATGCAAAATCGTAAAGAAAACATGGAAGATAGTAAATAATTCCACGTCTGAAAAAATCCAAAATAAAACCCCTGATTATTCATCAGGGGTTTTAATTATGATAAAGAAAGCTTTATTCGCCTTCAGCTAGGTTACCCTGAATAAGCAAAAATTCCGGAGTTTTACCTAAGAAAGAGTTATGTTTCTTAGCCAATTCTACAGCTTGTTTATCTCTTTGCGGAGCCTTAAAACGTGAAACCGGAGCTGCGTTCTTAGCTTTTGGCGCCGGAGTTGCCGGTTTTTCTTTGAGCTCAGGCTGATGAGCAGAGCTGATGGCTGCTTCTTGCTCTTTGGCTTTATCTACTTTAATTTCCTCAGGAGCTTTTAAGATTTTCTCCAAAATAGATTGAGTTTCTTTGGAGCGCCGATTGGTATATACGATATTTTGCTTGTCGGCCGGTAAAATCTCCAAGATTTTTTCCAAATTTCCGAGCTGTTTGTTTTTCTTAATCAGATTAATGTCGTCTACCACTAAGATATTGATATTGGACAGATCGATTTTGTGCTCTTCGGCCAACTCCACCAACAAATCCGGAGCACCGATAATTACATTAGCCTCATCATCAATTTCCTCATCTTTGTTTTTGATAGTTGCCTCGTTGATTTCGTGATATTTATTAAAAATCGCCAACCGATCGGAAGTCACCACAGCCTGTTTTGAATCCGGAGTGATGATGAGAATATTGGTATTAGATTTTCTGCGGCTGATGATATCAATTAGCGGAAATACATAAGAAGTAGTTTTGCCACATCCGCCCGGAGCAATGGTAAACACGTCTTTCCCTTGCAAAATGGAAGGAATGACATCGCTTTGCACGGTGGTAGGCTCTTTGATGCCAAATTCATCAATCGCCTGAATGGTTTTTTCGCTCAGTCCTAAATCATAAAAATTCATGGTATTTCTTCTTTAAATTGATGGTTAAATATTATTTTGTAAGATATTATGTATTTTATCGGTTCAAGTCAACTTCAAAATATTAGGAAATGCCCAATGTTAATGAAAAAAGAAGATTCTTTGCTTTTGGTGATAGATGTCCAAGAACGCTTAGCTCCTGCTATGGATAATCCCCGCGAAGTAATAAGCGGTTGCGCCAAATTGTTAGGTGTTGCTCGCGAGCTTTCGGTACCCTGCGTTATCACTGAGCAGTATCCTCAAGGGCTGGGGCAAACCATGGTTGATTTGCGCCAAGAGGCCGCAGATGGAACCCCATATTTGGCAAAATTAGAATTTTCTTGTCTGCAAAATGAGCAGATTCGTCAGGCGCTAGAAAATAGCGGCAAAAAGCAGATAATTATTGCCGGAGTAGAAACTCATATCTGCGTGGTTCAAACCGCCATTGAGTTGCAAGCGGCAGGTTATGAAGTTTTTGTGGTGTCCAATGCCTGCTCCTCGCGAAAACAAATCCAACACGTTTTGGGCCTGCACCGCCTGATGCACAACCATATTGAGGTCGTGAGCATCGAGATGGTTATTTTTGAGTGGTTGCAAAAAGCCGGTTCTCCAAAGTTCAAAGAAATAACCAGAAGATATGTCATCTAATAAAAAAAGCACTCCGAAAGAGTGCTTTTTTGAATTTGATTAAAGATTAGCTTACCCGACCATAGCTGTCTTCGTAACGCACAATGTCGTTTTCATCAAGAATTGTGCCGGTCTGTACCTCAATAAACTCCATGATTTCTTTGCTGTCGTTTTGGATGCGGTGTTTGGTTTCTGCCGGAATGTAAACAGATTCGTTAGCCTTCTTGACTAACTTATCGTCACCAAGTGTGACCACGGCCTCACCTTTAACAATAATCCAGTGCTCGGAGCGATGATGATGAGATTGCAAAGAAAGAATGTTTCCCGGAGTTACACATATTCTTTTAACACAGAAACCATCGCCCGCATCTAAAACTTCCCAAGTTCCCCACGGACGATTATCTTTATCACCTCTTTTGTAAGCATTTGTCATTATTTTTTACTCCCAATTAGAAAATTGTACTTGATGAAAAACAATATAGGCAATATAACTAAAAGCGCAAGAATAAAAAGTTATTATCTAACAAGTGGAAAAAACAATGCAGTCACCGACCGTCAATCAGGCGATGGAAGTTTTAAGAGAGATGCGCCAAATCACCGGAGGTCAGGCTTCTATTCAAGAGAAGCTAGAACAGATAGTTGCGCTGATTGCAAACAAAATGTCGGCTGATGCGGCTAATTGCTATGTGGCTATAGACGACTATACCTTGGAGCTTTTTGCTTCTTATGGATATAATCCTGAAGTTGCTCATAAAATATATCTGCGTTTTAGCGAAGGATTGGTTGGTGAGGTTGCTCAAAACAACCGCTCGCTTGCCGTTGCCGATGCTTGGTCTCACCCCAAATTTTCCTATAAGCCCGATTTGGGGGAAGAGAATTATAAATCGTTTCTTGGTGTCCCGCTTATTCGCTGGAACCGTGCTATTGGTGTTTTATCCGTTCAGCACCGTGAACAACATGAATATAGCGCTCAAGAGATTGATAGTCTTGAAACGGTTGCTATGGTTTTAAGTGAGCTTGTTTCATCAGATGAGATGAATGAGTATAAGAAAAAGCTTATTAAAGAGCGCGGTTTGGTTGATCGTGAAAAAGTTCGCGGTTTGAGCTTGAGTAAAGGTTATGGTTTGGGTAATGCGGTAGTCCACCGTCGTCGTCAAGCTGTTACCAAAATTTTTGCCGAAGACAAACAGCAAGAACTGCAACGCTTAGAAACCGCACACCGCCAAATGAATGAAGATTTGGAAAAGAAGTTTACTTCTACCAAATTAGGCATTGGCGAACACGTCGAAATATTAGATGCCTACCGCATGTTTGCCCAAGATAAGGGTTGGTATAAAAAGATTGCTGACAATGTCATGGGCGGACTGACTGCTGAGGCCGCTATCGAACGCGCCTATGAAGATATGTGGAACCGCCTCTCGGGTACAACGGATAATTACTTAAAAGAGCGTTTACATGACTTGCGCGATGTTGCCGACCGTTTGCAATCATATTTGAGGGGCGATTTTGGCGCGGTTGAAAGCATAGATAGTGAAGACATTGTCGTTGTCGCCATGACTATGGGGCCGGCCGATTTGATGGACTATGACTATACCAAGATTCGCGGGCTCATCATTGAAGACGGCACCCCGACCATGCATGTGGCGATAGTTGCCAAAGCTCTAGGGATTCCGGTTGTTGCCAAAATAAAAGGTATTTTTGATGAAATCAAGACCGGAGAGCTCATCGCAATTGATGGCAACGAAGGCTATGTCTATCAAAATCCCTCCGAGGCAGTCCAGGCTCGTTTTCGCGATAAAATTGCCGAAAAAGCTCGCCTCCAGGCCAAATTGGAAGAACTGCGCGATAAGCCATCGGTGACTAAAGATGGAGTAAAAATTAACCTTTATATCAATGTTGGCTTGGCATTTGATTTAGATTACATTGCCTCAACAAATTGCGATGGAGTAGGGTTGTATAGAACTGAAATTCCGTTCATGGCCTCTGAGGCAATGCCTGACGTTGACCGCCAACAGGTATATTATCAAGAGCTGATGGATAAGGCCGAAGACAGAAAAGTTATTTTCCGCAGTTTAGATGTTGGTTCAGACAAACTGCTACCTTATTGGACCAACAGCGGTGAAGATAATCCGGCCATTGGTTGGCGTTCGATTCGCATTACGTTAGACCGCCGCGCCATTTTGCGTAAACAGGTGCGGGCTTTTTTACGTGCGGCAGCAGGTAAAGAGCTTAATGTCATGTTCCCGATGATATCAAACTTAAACGAGTTTGAAGAGGCTAAAGAAACCTTGATGATTGAGCTCGAAAAAGAAAAACGCCG
This sequence comes from uncultured Alphaproteobacteria bacterium, assembly GCA_944391475.1. Lineage (GTDB taxonomy): Bacteria > Pseudomonadota > Alphaproteobacteria > RF32 > CAG-239 > MGBC133411. Next base: position 4,850 of record CALXTR010000011.1, read on the forward strand.
TGGTCGCGAGGTTCCCAAAAAAGTCAATGTTGGTTTGATGATTGAAGTACCAGCCTTAATCTTCCAGCTTGATGCCATTTTAGAAAAAGCCGATTTTATATCTATCGGTACTAATGATTTGGCGCAATTTTTGTTCGCCTGCGATAGAGGCAATCCTCGCTTAACCGAAAGATATGATGTATTGTCCTCCCCATTTTTGAAGATGATGGGAGAGATTGTTGAGAAAGCCAATAAACACGGTGTCTACTGCTCTGTTTGCGGTGAAATGGCAGGCAATCCAATCGAGGCAATGGCTCTAATAGGTTTAGGGTTCAGAAATTTATCCATGTCAGGCTCGTCTTTCGGGCGGGTTAAAAGTATGGTTCGCAGTGCCAATGCGGGAGACTTGTCTGATTATATTCATACTATATTGAAATCGCAGAAAAAAAGTTTGCGCCCGCAATTAATTTCCTATGCCTACGACCACGATATTGAAATTTATTAAAAAGTGTGTAAAATTAAACCAAATTTGACAACCAAAAGGGTAAGAACAGTGACAAAAGCAGAAAATAAAACTGAAATCAAAATCACCAAAAAGGCCAAACCGGAACCAGAAATCAAAGAAACTGTTGTTCCAGAAGAAATCTTGGTCGAAAACGAAGGTAAAGTTGGCGGAATCTTAAAGCAAGCTCGTATACGCCAAGGTAAAAAAATTCCAGATATTGCTCAGAGCTTATGTATCCGCAAAGCTTACCTCGAGGCTATAGAAGATAGCCGATATGGTGCGATTCCCGAGCCTCCATATGGATTAGGCTTTATCCGTTCTTACGCCGAATATTTGGGAGAAGATAGCTCCCAAATTGCCCGCATGTATAAGGCTGAAACCGATGCCAAATTTAATGGCGAAAACAAGATGTATGTGCTGGAGCCTCAAGAAGAAGCAACAGTTCCAAGCAAAAAATATCTGCTTATTAGTCTGCTTGCTATCATGATTATCTATTTCTTGTGGTTGGCATTTAACAACTATCACAATAACGCATCTGCTCCAGAAGTAGAGCCGACCAATGTTGAAACAAGTGCCGATGTCGATGCAGAGTTCCCATTGGTGGTTGAAGACTATGCTCCGGTTGAAGAAGCTGTTGCTGAACCGGAAAGTGAAACTATGTTGGTTTCTGAATCTCAAGAAAATAATACTTCTAATGAAACCACGCAAGAAACTAACGATTCTACAGTGGCTGAAAGTCAAGTAATTGAGGCCGCTCCGGTTGAAGAGGTTGAAAATAAGCAAGTTGTGGTTAATGAAGGTAGTTTTACAGAAGAACCCAAAGCTGAAGTAAAAGATGAGGTTAAGTCTGAGACTGCTGAAAATTCTGCGGCTGCTCCCGTAGTTGTGGCTCCGGCTCCCGGCAAATCTAATATTGTCTTAAAAATCAAGAAAGAAACTTGGGTAGAAGTTAAAAATTCTGAAAAACTGTATTTGAGTAAAGTCTTGATGCCGGGAAGCAGCTATGCTTTGCCCAAAGCCGATGGTCTGATTTTGTCAGTCGGTCGGGTAGATGGTGTCGATGTTTTTGTTGGAGACCAGCAAGTAGACATTGTCAAACCCAACAAGAAAACCAATATTGTTTTGGAAGAGGCCTTGAAAAACCTCAACCATTAGAACTAAGCTAACGTCAGAAGAAAATAGCAGGGACACTTGCTATTTTCTTTTGCTATTTACAAGGAACTAAAAGCATGATAAATAGGCGCAAAACTCGCAAGATTATGGTTGGTAACGTTGCTGTCGGAGGAGATGCTCCGATTAGCGTCCAATCCATGACCAATACTCTGACCGCAGATGTTGAGGCTACTGTAGCTCAAATCCTGCGCCAAGAAGCCGTTGGTTGTGATATCACCCGCTGTTCCTGCCCAGATGAAGATTCTGCTCGCGCATTAAAAGAAATTACCCGTCGGGTTAATATACCGGTGGTAGCAGATATTCATTTTGATTATCGCTTAGGAGTTTTAGCCGCTGAAAATGGAGCAGCCTGTTTGCGGATTAACCCCGGCAATATCGGCGGACAAGATAGAGTTAAAGAAGTGGTTAAGGCCGCCAAAGCCAACAATTGTTCGATTCGCATTGGTGTGAATGGAGGTTCGCTGGATAAAAGACTGCTGGAAAAATATGGCGAGCCTTGCGCAGATGCTTTGGTTGAAAGTGCGTTAGAGCAAGCCAAAATGTTGGAAGATAATGATTTTCGCGAGTTTAAGATAAGTGTCAAATCTTCTAACACGCCGATGATGATTGAGGCCTATCAAAAGCTATCGGAGGCTTGCGACTATCCGTTGCATTTAGGGGTGACCGAGGCCGGTGGGCTTCGAGCCGGAACAGTTAAATCGGCTTTAGGTATTGGTTCGCTATTGATGCAAGGTATTGGTGATACGCTGCGAGTTTCTTTGACTGCCGATGTTGAAGAAGAAATTAAGGCCGGATATGAGATATTAAAAGCGCTTGATATCCGACACCGCGGGGTAAGGATAATTTCTTGCCCGACTTGTGCTCGCCGTGGGTATGATGTGCAAAAAACGGTTGAGGCTTTAGAACAAAGGTTATCCCATGTCAGCCAAAATCTGACCTTGGCGGTGATGGGCTGTGTGGTTAATGGTCCGGGCGAAGCCGCTCACGCCGATTTCGGCGTATGTGGTGGAAAAGGTGACGAGAATATGATTTTTATCGGCGGCAAACCTGCCTATAAGGTCAAAAACGAACAGATTATAGATGAACTGACCAAATTGGTTGAAAATAAAATTGCAGAAACAAAGTAGAAAATAGGAAAAATAAATGAGCAAAATGCAAAATGTCCGTGGGACATATGACTTGTACGGCGAAGCCAAACGGAAGATGAAAAAGGTGATTGCCACTGCCGGTAACGTGGTTGAAAAATATGGCTTTGAAGAAATTGAAACTCCGATTTTTGAGTTTACGGAAGTATTTTCGCGCAATCTTGGCGATACCTCCGATATTGTTACCAAAGAAATGTATTGTTTTAAGGATCGTGGCGGCGAGAGCCTGACCTTGCGTCCGGAGGGAACTGCAGGTGTTGTGCGTTCTTTCATCTCGGAAGGAATGCAGCAAAATCTTCCGGTCAAATTGTATTATGCTGGCCCGATGTTCCGCTATGAGCGCCCTCAAAAAGGTCGTCAGCGTCAGTTTACCCAGTTCGGGGTTGAGCTGTTGGGTGTTGAGAGCCCTCAGGCTGATATCGAAGTCATTGCCATGGCTTATGAGTTTATTGAAAGTTTGGGTTTGGAAGGCAATGTCACGGTTGAGATAAACTCATTGGGAGATGCCGACAGTCGTGCCGCTTATCGCGAAAAACTGGTGGCATATTTACAGCAGCACTACGATGAGCTTTCCGAAGACAGCAAGAGCCGTCTGGAAAGAAACCCGCTCCGCGTGCTCGATTCTAAAGAAGAATGCGACAAAGCTGTGGTGGCCAATGCTCCCTTGTATCAAGACAGCCTCAATGACAACTCGCGTGAGTTTTTTAAACAAGTTCTCAAAGGGCTGGATTTGCTTGGTATCAAATATCGGGTTAACAACCGTTTGGTTAGAGGTTTGGACTACTATTCGCACACTGTGTTTGAACTGGTCACTGACAAGCTTGGCGCCCAAGGTACAGTGCTGGCCGGTGGTCGTTATGACGGTTTGGTCGAACAAATGGGTGGTGGCAAGGTGGCCGGTATCGGCTGGGCTTGCGGTGTTGAACGCTTGTCGATGCTGTTAGAAGGCGGTGTTGAGTTGGCTCGTCCGATTGCGGTAATTCCGGTGGGAGAAGATGTGTCTGAAAAAGCTTTGGAGATAGCCTATCGCTTACGCCGAGCTGGCTTTAGAGTTGAGCACAGCTATTCCGGCAATCTTAAAAAGCGTATGACCAAAGCCAACAAAGCCAATGCTGTTAAGGCAGTAATTTTCGGCTCTGATGAGTTGAATCAAGATATGGTCACCATCAAAGATTTGGACAGTGGTGAGCAAAAGACTGTTTCTTTGAACAATCTGATTGAGGAATTAAGATAATGAGTATTAATGAAAAACTTGCCAATGTCGTCAACCGCTATGATGAGCTTGAAGCGCTGATTTCTGCCCCTGGTGTTTCGGCTGATGACTTGGTTAAGATGAATAAAGAAATTTCGCAATTAGCGCCGGTTGTCGATGCGGTTAAGAATTTTAACCACCTGCAAGCCAACATGGAAGATGCTAAAGCCATGATGGACGATTCCTCTTTAGATAAGGAAATGCGGGAGATGGCCGAGGCCGAATATTATGAGCTCAAAGAAAAACTCCCCGAGCTTGAAAAAGAAATTAAGATTTTGCTGTTGCCCAAAGATGCCGATGATGAAAAGAATGCCATTTTGGAAGTAAGAGCCGGCACCGGCGGCGATGAGGCGGCCCTGTTTGCGGCGGTACTTTTTGAGATGTATCAGCGCTATTCGGCTTTGCAAGGTTGGAAATTTGAAGTGTTAGATGCCGATGAAAACGGCCTTGGCGGCTATAAACAGGCCTCTGCCAAGATTACTGGTAAAGATGTGTTTGCCAAGCTCAAATTTGAGTCTGGAGCGCATCGTGTTCAGCGCGTTCCGATTACCGAATCTCAGGGGCGTGTCCATACTTCTGCAGCCACAGTTGCGGTCTTGCCCGAGATTGAAGAAGTTGATTTGTATATTAATCCGGCCGACTTAAAGATTGATGTCTACCGTGCATCTGGTGCCGGTGGACAGCACGTTAACCGAACGGAATCTGCAGTGCGTATTACGCATATCCCAACCGGTGTCGTGGTACAGTGCCAAGATGACCGCTCACAGTATAAAAATAAAGAAAAAGCGATGAACCACTTGCGTGCTAAGCTCTATGACCAGCAAAAAGAAAGCATTGATTCGGCTTATTCGGAAAAACGAAAACTCCAAATTGGTAGCGGCGACCGCAGCGAGCGGATACGCACCTATAACTACCCGCAAGGCCGCGTGACCGACCATCGAATTAACTTGACTTTGTATAAGTTAGATGATGTCGTTTCGGGAGATGCTTTAGGCGAGATTATTGATGCGCTGGTCTCAGAAGACCAAGCCCAAAGATTATCCGAGTTGGAATAAAAGAAAAAAAGCCTCTGTAACTGAGGCTTTTTCTTTTTGATTATTTCCAAGTTTTCACTTCATCTAAGGTAGCATTAATACGGTATAAGTTGCTGTGCCCGTAGTTGTTTTCCGGTGGAGTTAGCCCTTGCGGAATAAAAAGCAGAATGCTGTTATTTCCGGTTAAATCTCCGGGAAGTTTGGCAAAATTATTGAGCATTATATATGCGTTTTGAATTTTCAAATTTAAGATGTGGTTTGCGGCCATGTTAGCCGGATAAATTCCGCTTATATATTCAAATCCGGCTTGTCTGATTTTTTGAATGTCTTGATTATCCGCAGAACGAATTTTACCGTTTTTAATTAGAAATTGTAATCCTTGCAGCCCTGGGATTATATCTGGAGTAATAAACTCTCCGTAGGTCATTTGCGAATTATATTCGTACATTTCATCTGCTAATGGCTCTCCGATAATTGGCGTTTGGAGCAATTGTGGTTGGTTGATATTGAGATGTAATTCATTAATTTCATTAATAATTGAATCTGTTCCCACATAAGTTCTAAGGCAACGGTCATCTGGAGGAGTAGATTTATTAGCGTAACGATATTTTACCAACACGTCTGATTTTATTCCTCGTATTGCCGATGGCATAAAACTTCCGATGACAACTGCGCGCAAATCAGTTTGCGGAGAAGTATAAATATCCCAAATAAACGGATTGTAGTTGCTTAAAAACAGTACCACACATTTCCCCGGCCGATTTATTTTAACTTTTGCCTTATAAGTTGTTGCTCGGTCGCTGGTAAATAAATCTTTTGAAATTTCTTCCGTTCTGTTGCTGCTATAAGCATAGACTTCACAATCAGGAGTAATATTTGATAATTGGCACATGGGTTTGGTGTTGGGTTTATTACCTTCTAGCCAAGACTTAAATTGCTGAAGCTGCTTGTTGAGGTCATACATATTTTTTATTTTTCGCAACCGATGTCGCGCATAAGGAATAAAAGCCCGTATAATTTCTGAGTCGTGCTTTAATTCTTTAGCAATCAAATTGTTTAGTTCAGAATTTTTTTTGCTGAGAGCGGGATCACTGCAAATGATTGTTTCCACAATTGTTTGCGGGATTTCGCAGTTAACAATCTTGGTATTTCCTTTTTCCTGCAAATAAGCTTTGATATTTTCAGCGAAAGTGTTTACTAGTAGCACTTTTTTGTTTGACAGCCGTTTAATTCCGATGTCATTTGCAATAAACTTATTTATAAATTCACTTGGTAAGTCAATATCTTTGGGCACAAAGAGAAATTGGTATTGCCATTTATCGAGCCGAGCCAGCAGCGGAGAATTTTTTAATACAGCATAATAGCTGAACACTCCCGGAGGCGGTAATTGCATATTTTTAGCTTTGGGATTTTGAAAAAGGGAAAAATCCTTGGTATTAAGTGGCGTCAATCCAAACTTCCATAGCCATTTCAAATCATTGGCATCAAGAGGGGCGATAATACCTTGTTGTTCCAACTCTTTCCAAGTTATGAGGTTCTTCTCTTTTGTAGGTATGATTGAACTAACACTGTTATTATTAGATGAAAAATCATTAGTTTCGGTATTTTCTCCTATCAGCGTCTCATGGATAACATGGACTTTATCCATGTTAACACCTTGTGTTTTCATTATTTCTAAAATTTTATTTTTTTCAATGCGTGGAAATTGACAATCAGCGGCATCTTTCATTAGTTCGGAAGATAGATAATGATATATTTTCGTATTTTCGGGATATCCACGAATAACTGAGGGTACATTTCCGGCACTGAAAATTGCTTTAATATTGGTTTGTGGGGTAGTTTTAATATCCCAAATCATCGGAGCATAAGTATTTAGTATCAAATAACTGCACTGGTTTGGTAGGTTGATTTTCATTTGAGTGGTATGAAAATTAATATTGCCTGCATTTTCAAGTTTTGATGTGTGTGGATTAGGTTGCAAAACTTCATATACGTAAATATCACATTGAGGTTCAAATATTGGCCAGATGCAAGCTTTGCCATTAATGGCGTCATCAATTTGTGCTATGGTGTGGATGTAATTATTTTTGATACACTCTGTATTTTCACATTGACCACGGAGAATATCTTGGCTGGTCAAATAATCATCAATATTTTTAAGATTTTTATCAGTTATCGAATTGGAGCTTGAAATTTTCCATTTGGTTTTAAGCTCGGTATATTTCTGATTTAGTTGATTATTTAGTTGTGCCAATTCCTGATTGTTGCAAATATAAGTATTATTAAGCGTTTTATTGGGTTTATTGGGTGTGCAGTCTAATATTTGAGCTTTTGCAGTTAAAGAAAGGAATGAACATACCAACAGACTGAAGATATAAGTATATTTGTTCATTGTATTATCCTTCACAACTAAAACACCATATTAAATACAAGCCTAAATTAAAAGAATTAAAAAAAGATTAGTTGTCTTTTCACAGCTTTGATTTTTTGATTGTGTTGGTAAGCAAAAGTTTCTATAATCTGCGGCAGATTAATCTAAAGGACTAAGAGGTAATGGCCGAGCCAAAATTCATACATCTGCGGGTTCACACCGCCTATTCGCTGTCGGAAGGCGCCATGCCGGTTCCAAAATTGATACATCGGCTCCATGACCAAGGCGTTGCAGCCATTGCCATTACTGATACCGCCAATTTGTTTGGCGGCAAAGCTTTTTCCAAATATGCCTCTGATGAAGGTGTTAAGCCGATTTTAGGTAGCCAGTTTAACCTCCGCAATCCCGATTCTCAAGACGTGCTCAAATCTAAAGGCAGGATAGTTGAGCCTGATAAGATAATTATTTTGGTGATGAACGCTGAAGGTTATATGAACCTGATGCATTTGATGAAAGTTGCCTATCTGGAAGGAGCAACTGCGCAAGAAAAAGCACAAATTGCTATCAAAGATTTGGAAGGCCATAGCGAAGGGCTGATTTGCCTAACCGGTGGTGTTGAAGGCCCGATAGGCAGGTTGCTGTTGGAAAACCGCCGTGCCGAGGCCGAACAAACTTTGCTTGAGTTGCAAAAGCTTTTCGGCGATAGATTGTATATGGAAATTGCTCGTATTGGGCTTGAAGAAGAGCGCAAAACCGAAGATACTTTTATTGAGCTTGCTTATAAGTATAATATTCCGTTGGTGGCAACCAATGAGGCTTTCTTTTTTGATGCTGATATGTATGAAGCGCACGATGCTCTGATTTGTATTGCCGCCGGAGAATATTTGAGCAACACCAACCGCAAGCACTATTCGCCCAACAATCGCTTAAGGAGCGAAGCTGAAATGGTTGAGCTGTTTGCCGATTTGCCCGAAGCGGTCATGAATACGGTACAAATCGCCAAGCGCTGCAATTACTTGTCGGAAAAGGTACAGCCTTTGCTGCCGATTTTTGAGTGTCCCGGCGGCAAAACTCAAGATGAGTTTATCACTGAGCAAGCCTATTTGGGGCTCAAAGCTCGTATGGAAGCCACGGTTTATACTCCCGAAATGAGTGCAGAAGAACGTCAAAAAATTGACCGTGAATATTTTGCTCGATTGGAATATGAATTAAGCGTTATTAAGAAAATGGGTTTCCCCGGATATTTCTTAATCGTGTCAGACTTCATCAAATGGTCTAAGGGTCATGGAGTTCCGGTTGGCCCTGGCCGTGGTTCGGGTGCGGGTTCCATTGTGGCTTGGTCTTTGCGCATTACCGACCTTGACCCGCTCAAGTTAAATTTGCTGTTTGAGCGATTTTTGAATCCGGAACGTATTAACATGCCGGACTTCGACGTCGACTTCTGCCAAGAAAACCGCTACAAGACCATTGAGTATGTGCAAAACAAATATGGCTTTGACCATGTTGCCCAAATCATTACCTATGGCAAATTGCAAAGTAAGAATGTGATTCGTGACGTGGCGCGAGTTTTGCAAATGCCCTATTCGCAGGCTGACCGCATCAGTAAGATGATTCCACCGGGAGTTCAGGGTAAAAACCCCACCTTGCAAGAGTCCTTAGACCAAGTGCCCGAACTTGAAGAAATGCGCCAAAACGACCCGCAGATTAATAAGCTGTTTGATATCGGTATGAAACTTGAAGGCTTGTATCGCCAATCCGGTATGCACGCCGCCGGCGTGGTTATTGGCGATAGGCCGCTTGAGCAGCTGGTGCCGTTATATAAAGATCCTAAAGCCGATATGCCGGTCACTCAGTATGATATGAAATATGTGGAAGAAACCGGACTGATTAAGTTTGACTTTTTGGGCTTAAAGACGCTGACGGTTATCCAGCGTGCAGTAGACTTGGTTAAGAAGCACCGCGGTATTGAGCTGGTAATGAGCGATATTCCGCTTGATGATAAAGCAACATATGAACTTTTGCAGCGTGGCGATACGGCAGGCGTGTTCCAGTTTGAATCTGCTGGTATGAAAGATGTGCACAAACAAATCAAGCCCGACCGCTTTGAAGATTTAATCGCTATCGTTTCGCTTTATCGCCCTGGCCCGATGGACAATATTCCAAGTTACATCAGACGCAAGCACGGTGAGGAAGAAATCACCTACCTCCACCCCTCGTTAGCTCCGATTATCGGAGAAACTTATGGGATTATGATTTATCAGGAACAAGTGATGAAAATTGCCCAAGAGCTGGCTGGCTATACCTTGGGTGGTGCTGATAAATTGCGTAAGGCCATGGGTAAAAAAATTAAGGAAGAAATGGTCAAACACCGAGTGATTTTCACGGAAGGTGCGGTTAAAAATGGTATTGAAGAGGCAACCGCTACCAGTATTTTTGACCAAATGGAAAAATTTGCGTCATATGGTTTTAATAAGTCCCACGCTGCGGCTTATTCGCTCATTTCTTATCAGACCGCATACCTCAAAGCACACTATCCGGAAGAATTTATGTGTGCGACCATGTCTTTTGAAATGACCAATACCGAAAAACTTTTGTTCTTCAAAGAAGAATGTAAGAAAATGGGTATTCAGGTCCTTCAGCCTGATATCAATAAGTCGGGTTCTGATTTTTCGGTCGAGGGGCATAATATTCGCTATGCCTTAAGCGCCATCAAAGGGGTAGGGGTGGCGAATATGAAAGTCATTGAAGAGATAAGAAAAAAAGGCGGCCCCTTTAAGGATATTTCTGATTTTATTCACCGCATTCCCTTGCAAAATCATAACCGTCGCCAGTTTGAAAATATGATAAAAGCGGGAGTGTTTGATAGCTTGGAGAAAAACCGCGGCAAACTCTTTGCCAATGTGGAAGCCATCGGCCAGCATATTAGTGCCGCCACCGAGCTCAAAACCAGCAGCCAGTCGTCACTTTTTGGCGATGAGGAGCTAAAATCTACGGTTAAGCTTGCCGATAAGCCCGATTGGCCGGAATTAGAAAAGCTCAAATTAGAGGCTGAGGCGATAGGTTTTTATTTGTCGGCACACCCCTTGGATACTTACCGCCGCGGTATGGAAAAATTGGGTATCAAAAGTTGGGTCGAGGTTTCGCAAGGTATCAAGACCGGCGATACGATTCGCGCCAAATTAGCCGGCTGCGTTAATTCTTTCCAAAAGCGGATTTCCAAAAACGGCAACAAATACGCTTTTTTGGAATTATCCGATGCCAGCAGCAATTTTGAAGGTTTACTGTTCTCAGAAACTTTGGCCAAATATGAAGATGTCATCAACAGCGGCCAGCCCTTAATGGTTAGTATCACCATAGATAAACAAACCGAAGAAGCCAGCCCGAGAATGATGGTAAATCTGGTTGAAACCTTAGATAAGGCAATTGCTGAGGTTTCTAACGGTTTGGAAATTGAGGTCGGCAATATTGAGGCAGTACCTGAACTCAAAAAAATCTTAAGCCACGATATGAATGGTAAAAATAAGATATATATAAAACCTGAGCATAATGATTGGGATATTCGTATTGAACTTGCCGGTGGTTATGCTTTAGCCTCCGATGTCTTAAACCAGATACGCAATGTTCCTGGTGTAACCTCGCTAAAGGAGATATAAAATGTCAGATTGGTTTGGCAATATCTGCCGACAACTTACCGGCCAAGGGCAGAGTACTCCGCCGCAAAGTTCTTTATCTGAGAACTTTCGCAGTGCCGGAGTGCGCTGGCTAAAATTGACTTTCCAGCCTTTTTCATTTCTGTTAGATGGCTTTTGGAGCTGGGCTAAGCTGGCTTTGTGGTATGGTTTATTGTTGAGCTTGTTGGCTTGGGGGTTTGGATATTTGTATGTTTGCTCACAAGTTATTGATGGCTCATTTTATTATTGTAGCGATTCTGAGATTGTATATCTGGTCTATGTGTTGCTAAAGATTTTTATTTTAGGTGTTTTTGCGGCTCGCTGGATACAAATTGAGCAAAAATTGGATTTTACGCTTTCATGGAAACAAGCCATTAATTTTGACCGTGCCTCACTTAGGGGCGGGGCCTTGTTGTTAGGTTTTGTCGGACTGCTGATTTTTCCTTTTATTTCCTTTGAGCTTTTATCTGCCCGCGTCCCCAATCCCGATTGGCGGATAGAAATAAGCTATTTTGCAGTAGTAAGCATAGGTTTTTTAGTGCCGATTTTGGCCATGCGCTATTATGCCTGGTTGGCCTTTGCCGCCCTTAACCAAAAGTTACCTGGTTTCAAAACCGTTTGGGCTATGACCCGTGGTCAATTATTTAAGATTTTAGTGGCCTTATTTGTATTGTTGCTGCTGATGATATTTATATTGGGTAATTACTTTATATCGTTTAGATATTTAGGTACAGGCAGTTTGAGCATTTTTACCCTTGTATCCGAGCTGATATTTAATATATTAAGCTTGTTGTTTATGGCACTTTTGGCCGGACATTGTTTGGTTCAAAAACAGCAAATATTTGGAGATAATAAAGATGAATAATTCCAAAATCATCATTCCCTTTGGCGAATTGGTTAATCGTAGTTTGAGCTATGTGGTGTATAATTACGCCATCTTGTTTAAGATGATGATTGTTCCGGTTTTGCTGATGTTTGCAGTGCAACTGCTCTTGCCCAAACTTGGTCTATCCATGTTTATAGTGATGATTATATCATCATATCTTGGTGTGGCATGTTGTCGCAAAATTGTCTTAAACGAAGAGCCAGTTCTTTCTGCGGATTATTTCCGCTATATGTTAGTGTATCTGCTCCGCTATCTTGGTATTTCTTTACTCATATTCTCTGTTGGTTCAATCTTTCTTGGCATAGTATATTTGTTTGGAGATGAGGTAGCTAAAACTACGGTTATCGGTATCTTACAAGGAAAGGCTCCGGGTTTAGATGCATCTATTACTATTTACTTCTATTTGCTCATTGCGCTTTTGGTAGCCGCATTCTATAGTGTTCGCCTGCGCCTTTCTTTGGCCTCGGCCGCTGTAAATGACCAAGACATAAATATGCTCCAAGCCTTTCAAATTTCCAAAGGCAATACCTGGAGATTGTTTGGCGGATTTATCCTTGCCAACATTCCGGTTCTAGTTATCTATTTCATTTTATTAAAGCTTGCGATGTATCTTCCTGACAATTTACTGTGGGGTTTGGTTTTCGCATTCTTGGGTACGATTGCAAACGGCATCGATATTTGTATCAAGGCCTCTTTTGACGCGCATGTGTATCAGTATTTTGCCTATTTTTATCATAAGCAGATAGAAGATGCCGAAGCCGCTGCCGCCAAACAATTGGTTGAAGAAGAAATCAAACGCCGCCGCGATTAAAATATTTTGTTTAGTCTCAAAAAAACACCCCGCCTTGCGGGGTGTTCCTTTTATATTTTCTTGAGCAATTCCTGCACAATATCCAAGCGATAATAATCCTTGAGTTTTTCTGAAGGTGGATATGCCGTTTCTGCCTCAAGTGCCAAGATGTTGGCCTGCTGATTGAGAAAATCGCGACCCATAGAAATATTTTCTTTATTATCTTTGAGATATTGCTGATAGTTTGCCGCCTCGACGATGTTAGCCTTGAGCAAGCCATTGCGCTTGGTATAAAGCTTGGTGAAACACATCATGGTTATTGCCGAAGCCATGAAGAATACAGCTCCCCACATTGAAGACAGCCCACTCAAAATTACAAAGTTCAGACCCAAAAGTAACAGACATGCCACTTTCACCGCCCATTTTACGGTCCTTTTTTTCCAATCCATTGAGAATAGGAACAAATAGGCCGCAATGTTTAAGTCAGCAAATGCCATGCCGGAGAACACCGCACCACTGTTGGGCCCCAATGCGGCTACAAACAGTTGAGACAATAATAACATAGCCGAGCTGAAAAACAGATATCCGCTATTAAGTTTGAAACAAAAAATTCGAAATTTTGTTTTGACTTCTTCTTCCACCCAATGAGCCGATTGACGGATTTTGGGCAAATTATCTTTATTGATGGTAACAACCGCATCATTTCCAAACAAGCTTTTGACCGCAGTTTGTTCTTTTTTGGGCAGCGACTGCAAATTATCCGTACGTTTGATTAATAATATGCTGTCCCCATTTTTCTGAATGTCGATAATATTTTTCTTGAATATATCAAGTAAAAAAGCCCCAAAAGCTGTCTTGTCAAACTTACCTTTCAGTATGTAACGCAACATATAAGGAGTTTTAATCAGCTTAATAGGCTGTTTTTTTGATGTTTTTTGGATGTATTTCCAAGAGGCCAAATAAGCCGCCAAAATCACTAACCAGCCCAAAATCGGGAACCAAAAACCACCATAATCAGCCACAAACCAGTTAAGCTTCTTTGAAAAAGTCGCCTCATCAATAACCCCTTTGGCAAAACTTACCGAAATTGGCATGCTTTCGACAATAAACAAAGGCTCTTTAGAAGCAAAACCAATCAAATTTGGAGCTCCGCGCGCCATAATTGCCTTATCGGGGCTATAATGGAATGGATACCCGACCAGTGCTTGTTGAGCAATCGGTTCGCTATTTGGCGGCAAGAGCACGGTTGCTCCGGCTTGTGAAATCACCAGATTCCAGTTTCCGCCGCTTACATTCCATTGGAGCTCATCAAAAGTGTCATAACGAGCAATTTGCCGATCAATCACATAGCTAAACACATATTTATATACCCCCGATTCCAACGGAAAAATAGTTTTAGGAGTAATTAAGAAATTTCGGCCTTTTTCAATTAGTTGATAATCAATTGGTTGTTCATTAATAGTAACGCCGAGCAAACTTGGTTCAATTTTATGTGCTTTTGCGTTGCGGTCTACCATATATGCCGGTAGAGCCTTCACTAACGGATATTTTAATTTCTTATTATCAGCGACCACTACGACAGTTTCATCAAACCGTACTAGGCCTGATTTTAACACTTCAATTTTAGTAAATAAGTAAGGAATATGTTCCGCTGTAGGCACACTCACTTTATCTGCAAACGGCGGAATAGAAATTGTAATGCTGTTAAGAGGGTCTAGCTGTTGTCTATTTTTTTGCCACAGTTCGGGTTGCAACATTTTGGGATCAAGCTGATTGGATGTTTGTACATTTTGCGGCTGCGCCGAACGTTTAATTGCCTCTTCATAGATTCTATCAAAGAAAGGTTTTTCAACATTAACCCCGGGAATTTTGTCCTCTACCACGCTTGTAGCGCTTCCCCCAAAAGAACCGCTGTCTTTGTCATATTGAGTAATTGCAACAGATTTCAATCTTTCAATCAAATATTTCTTAAAATCGGATTCGCTCTCAAAACGATCTAATGGAGAAGCCAGTGCTACTGATGGCGCTGGAATATTATTTGATTCAATAGTTGCGCTTTCCGGGCTAGAAACTTCGCGGATAGCGGCATTTGCCAACGAATGGCAAGCCAGCAAACACCAACAAAAAATCAGAAGTTTTTTCATAAAATCCCTCTTTGTTAACTAAATAGACATAGTTGTATATTAGTATACAAACATTAAAAAAGGATTATAATCTAGAAATGGAGAAATTTGATATGAAGGAAAATCGCAAAGTAGCTGCAATTGTATTGGCAGCCGGTAAGGGAACCCGCATGAAATCAGACTTGCCCAAAGTCATGATGCCCCTCTGCGGCAAACCGATGATACGTCACATTATTAATACGCTAGAGGCAATGCATGTTGATAAAATCATTCCGGTTATTTCACCCGATGGTGCTTTGATAGCCAAAGAAGTAGCTCCCTATGAAACAGCACTGCAAGAAAAACAATTAGGCACAGGCCATGCCGCCATTTGCGCTCGGAGCAAGCTTTGTGGTTTTGAGGGTGATATTTTGGTAATGTTTGGTGATCATCCGGTTATCACCAAAGAAACCTTAAAAAAGGCTTTGCGCAAAAAACAAGAAGGCTATTCGGTTGTAGTTTTGGGTTTCCACCCCCAAGATGCATTGCGCTATGGCCGCCTGATTATGAATGGTGATGAGTTAGTCAAGATTGTTGAATATAAAGATGCCAGCGATGAAGAAAAGGCTATCAATTTCTGCAATTCAGGTGTGATGGTTTTTGATAGTGAAACCATGTTTGATATTTTGTCTTCAATAAGTAATGAAAATGCCGCCGGTGAGTATTATTTAACCGATGCTATTGCCATTGCCCGCCGTCGTGGTCTAAAATGCGGAGCCATTGAATGCGATCCCGATGAGTTGTCCGGAGCCAACACTCAAGAAGAACTTGCCGCTTTGGAGAAATATCTCACCGCTCGCAATGCCAAAAAAGGAAATTAATGCGCTGGATAAAAGAACATTGGTTTGGACTACTAATGAGCATTTTTGTGCTTTTTGTAGTCCTGTATTTCATCATCATTTTTGTTTCGCCGCGCTATGACCTCCAGCGCCGAGGCTTCATTCCATGCACGGAAGAGCTGGCTCAAAATATCAGCGCTTGCCAAGAAAACAAACTTACATGCGCCATGGGGGCAATTTGGCGCAATAATTTGTGTGACTTGCGGGTTATCGTGCAGGGGTTCTCCGCTTGGCTCGAAGGCAAACAAGCAAGACCCTGGAGCAATTATTGGTTTGAACCCGAACTTTTAAGTGACCGCCCCGGCAATGATGATCCGGATTTGGCCGAGTTTTATCGTCAGCATCCGGATTTGCAGGCAGAAATGAATGAGTTAAAAAGATTAGAACAGGAGCAATATCAAAATGACCAACCGAAAGAATAATCTTCCTGCGTGGGATTTAAGCGATTTATATAAAAGTATTGAAGATCCCAAAGTTAAAACCGATATCCAAAAACTTGGCAAGTTAGCCCAAAGCTTTGCTAAAGATTATAAGGGAAAACTGGCTCAACTAAGCGCAGATGAGTTCCTAAAATCCATTCAGCGCTATGAGGAAATGGATGTTATCGGCGGTAAGTTGATGGAATACGCCTTTTTGCAGATGTGCACCCGCACAGATAATAAGGCAGCTACGGCCTTTTATCAAAACACCAACGAGCAGGTGGTTGAGGCAACTAAGCCGACCATTTTTTATACTTTGGAGATTAATAAGCTCAGCGATAAAAAGTTGAAGGAGTTTTTAAAAAATTCTGCTATCTCGCATTATAAACCCTGGTTAGACATGGTTCGGCTGTTTAAGAAACATGAGCTTTCCGAAGAGATAGAAGAACTTTTAGCCGACAAAGCCATGACTTCTTCAGCCGCCTGGGAACGTCTATACGTCGAAACCAGCTCCAAACAGCGTTTTGTGATTGATGGCAAAGAATATAATGAGGCAGAATTAGCGCAATTTATGCAAGATAAAGATGCCACTTTGCGTACTAAAGCCGGTAAGGAATATAATCGTGTTGCCAAAAACAATGCTGATATGTTTGCGCTGATTTATAATATGTTGATAAAGGACAAATCCATCGAGGACAACAAACGTGGCTTTGCTCGTCCCGATTCGGCCATGAATTTATCAAGCCGAGTTGATGATGGCGTTGTTGACGCGTTGGCACAAGCAGTAAAAAATCGTTATAAAGATTTAGCCCACCGTTTTTATAAGCTCAAAGCCGGCTGGCTTAAGGTTAAGAAACTTGAATATTGGGATAGAAATGCCCCGCTGCCATTTGCCAAAGATGAAGAAGTCAGCTGGGAACAGGCTGTAAAAACGGTTTTAGATGCCTATGGCTCGTTTTCTAAAGAATTTGCCGCCATCGGTCAGAAATTTTTTGAACACCCTTGGATAGATGTACCGCCACGCTCCGGCAAACAAAGTGGCGCATTTTGTGCCGGTACCGGAGGTATGGAGCACCCATATTTATTGTTGAATTTTAATGGCAAAGAACGCGATATTCTGACTTTAGCTCACGAACTTGGTCATGGTTGCCACCATATTTTGTGTTATCCTAAAGGCGATTTGAATGACCAAACCCCTAAAGTTTTGGCTGAAGTTGCCTCTGTGTTTGCCGAAATGGTAACTTTCCAGAACCTGCTCAAAGACTTAGATGACAATGAAGCCAAATTAAGTCTGATAGCCGGTAAAGTTAGCGATATGATTAATACCGTATCAAGACAAATTGCTTTCCATTTTTATGAGAGCCGTATGCATGAGGAACGCAAAAAAGGTGAGGTTTCAGTAGAGCGAATCCGAGAAATCTGGACCGAAGAGATGCAAAGCTATCTTGGCAAATATGTTAATGTTGATGAAGACAGCAGCTATCTCTGGGCTCATTTAAGCCATGTGTTTGAACAGCCATTTTATGTATATGCCTATGCATTTGCCGATTGCTTGGTCAATTCGCTATATCAGGTATATCGCGATGGTTCAGTCAAAGACTTTGCCGATAAATACCTCAATATGCTCTCCCAAACTGGTATAAAACGCTATGATGAGTTGCTCAAACCATTTGGACTTGATGCTCATGATCCCAAGTTCTGGGACAAAGGCATGGATTTGATTGCCGAGTATATCAAAGAACTTGAGCGCTTAAGCAAAAAACTTGGGGTATAACACTTCGATACAAGGGCAAATTGCTTAATTTGCCCTTGTTTTTTTTACAAAAAGTAAAAAAAATTAACCAAATAACAATGAATTTGCCTATATAATTGAAATAGCGATAAAAGGTTTTGAAACGAGATAAAAAAGCTTGCGAAGCAGGCAATTTTGTGTTATGATAAATCTTGTATTGTTAGTAAAACAATCACATGTTTTAACGTGAAACACTATGTGATCCTAGTATTGGAGAAAAACAATGGCAGATATTTCATTAACAGCAAGTATGCGTTCAAACTTGCTTTCCTTGCAGCAGACACAGTCGCTGATGGATACTACTCAAGAACGCCTTTCTACAGGTAAGAAAGTTAACTCAGCTATTGACAACCCGTCATCTTACTACGCAGCACAGTCTTTGACTAACCGTGCGAGCGACTTGAGCGCTTTGCTTGATAGCATGGGCCAAGCCATTCAGACCATTCAGGCTGCCGATGAAGGTATTAAGACCATCACCGAGTTTGCTGAACAAGCTAAAGCTGTGGCTAACTCCGCTCGTGACGAAGCTGTTGACATGAGCAGCGCTAAGTTAACTATCGGTGCTTTGGCTGCTGGTAAATCCAAGGCTGCACAGATAGATATTACTATTAATAATGCTGATGGTACTGCTGGTACTCCGGTTACAGTTAATATTGAAGCTAACAAAACCTTAGAAGAAGTTAAAGCTAGCGTGTTAGAGCAAATCAATAAAGAAGGTAGTGGATTAAAAGCTTCTTTTGATGATACGGGCGCTTTGCTTATTACTGCTCAAGATGGTGCTACAGCTACTGTGGCCACAACTACTCCTGGTGACTTTACCTTGTCGGTACCTAAGTCAGAACCGCAAGTAAACGAGTCACGTCAAAAATTAGCCGCTCAATTTGACAGCATTTTGGCTCAGATTGATAAAGTTGCTAATGACTCTAGCTACAAAGGTGTTAACTTGTTGCAAGGTAATGACCTTAAAGTAGTGTTCAACGAAGACCGTTCTTCTGACTTGGTTATTGAAGGTAAGGACGCTTCTTCTGCCGGCTTGAAGATTGCCGCTTCTGCTAATGATTGGAAGACCAATGCTGACGTTGATGCCGCAATCACTCAGATTGAAGATGCAATTAAAGAATTGCGTACTATGTCATCTGAGTTTGGTAACAACTACTCAATCGTTCAAAGCCGCGAAACCTTTACCGAAAACTTGATTAACGTTTTGGAAGAAGGTTCAGATAAATTGACCTTGGCTGATATGAACGAAGAATCAGCAAATATGTTGGCTCTTCAAACCAGACAGCAGTTGGCTATTAACTCCTTGAGTTTGGCTTCTCAGGCTGCTCAATCAGTATTGAAACTGTTCTAATTGCAGTTCAAAAGGTGAAGAGAGCGGCAAGAAGTTGCCGCTCTTTTTTTTGCTTGCAAATGTAAGTCCGCATGGTACAATAATCCAACATTTTCCCTAAAAATTAATAGTAAAATACAAAAAGTTAAGTAAGATGAATAAAGCAGAAATCGATAATTTTGATCAAAGCGTCTCCTATCCTATGGAAAAGGAATATTTCGAACAATCTCCCGAATATATACAAGCCCAGCAAAGAGCCCGTGATGCCTACTGCATTCAGCTGATTGAGCAGGCTTATACAAACGGTATACTTATGCTTAAAGATCAATTGGTTGATGAAAATTCTGTTGAGGCCAACCATCCGGAAGTTCAGCGCTTTAAGATAGACGAAGATGCTAAAAAGCTTCTGGAGTTTTATTATTCTGATGGCATGAAAATCTATACGGAAATGTTTTTGACTTTTGATCGCATTTTCGGAGAGGAAGAGGAAAACATTCAGGTTGTTGATCTCAAAAACGGCAAAGTGATAAGAGATAATGCCACTCTCAAAGACATTACTCCCAACAGCTGTGTTAAAGTTCACTATCGGGATAGTAACAATAATCCGGTTATTTTGACCTATCCCGGATTAAAAAATGTTACTCGCGCGATTCAAAAATTATCGCTCAATGGTAAATACCACAATCAATATAAAAAGCGCATTATAGAACTGCGCCGCCGCTTTGGAGATGATGAAAAGTCTTTTGAGCAAGAAAAAGTAAAAATCCTTAAACCAACTGAAATGATGGGGGATATCTTGCGGGTTTCTTTGAGCATGAAAAGATATTCAGACTTGCTCAAGTGGAAAGAAAAAATCCAACAAATGGATGGTATGATAATCAATCCATCGCGTATTAAAAACAAATTTTGCGACAATGATGTCAAACGCCACCAAGATTTTTCGGAAAAGAACTTTCGCAATTTGGTTGTCTATATTGAATTGCCAAGCGGAGCCAAAATAGAAGTTCAGGAAAAAATCACTTCATTGGAATTGGTTGATAATTTAACGCATCCATTTTATGAATATCTGCGCTTAGAAAAAGAAAAATTAGAAGCTCTGGAACTTTCTTCTGCTACGGCTTTTACAACTAAGCAACCAGAATACATTGCTTCTCGCCGTAAAATTTCTGCTTTGGAATATACCATTCAGGCTATTAATCGTTGGGGAATTGAAAAACACAACCAGCACGATGTTTTAGATAAGGTGATGCGCATTGAAGAGCGTAAACGCGTAAAGGGCATTAAACTAGATGCAAATCGTTATCAAGGAGAAGAAAGGGCATGGGCTTTAGCAGGTCTGGACCCCGAATGCGTCAAATTCTTGCAGGCCAATTTCTTGGCTCGCCCCAAACAGGCCTTGGTCTTAAGCAATCCATTGCCGGACATCCCGCGAGATATTAAAATGATGTATTTTGAATATCGCCGTAGCAAACGAGAGAAAAGAGAGCCAAACATTTCGGCAGATTTTGTGCCTATTTTTCAGATGTATGACAAATCGCCTGAGTTGCAAAGATTGTTCCGCGATGCCACACCTGAATTGAGAAAAGTATTTAATAAATATCAAAAAATCCTCGCACCCAATTATCGATGTGTTATAAAAGGCACAGATAAATTGGATAGCCGAATTTATGATTTGGCACAAAAACAGTCTGGTAGGTAGGAGGTAATATGTCATTTTTGCGTTTGATGCTCGTTTGCACATTGGCAATTTTGTTTTCGGCAGACAATGTGCAGGCCAAAGATAGCGATGAAAGCTTTTTCTCTTTTTTAAATTTTGCTAAGAATAAACGCCAAGGTGGAGAAGAACAAACTACGGCTCAACAACCACAAGCGCCGGCAGAAGATCCGCACGAGAAAATGATAAAAGATGCACAAAACGGCAATCTTGATGCACAATTGAGCCTTGGCTATATCTATCTTTATGGGGAAGGCGATATCAAACCAGATTATAATAAAGCCTTTCGTTACTATGAAATGGCCGCGGCGCAAAATGATAATGTTGCAATTAATAATTTGGGCAGCCTTTACTATAGTGGTATCGGTACACCGGCAAATGTCGCCAAAGCAATGGAGATGTTTGACAAAGCCGCCAAGTTAGGAAATGTTGAGGCATCCGTTAATTTGGCCTTTTTATACATGACGGAAAACCCTATTCAACAAGATTCTAAACTAGGCTTGGAGTTGTTCCAAACTGCCGCCCAACAAGGCAATCCAACCGCACAATTTATGCTCGGCTATGCCTACCTTCATGGTTATCTGGTTAAACAAGACTATGCAAAAGCTTTTGAGTTGTTGCAAAAATCAGCTCTTGCCCAATATGACGAGGCCCAATACCAAACAGCATTGCTTTATATGGAAGGAAAAGGTATTCCTCAAAACTATGGAAAAGCGGTAAATTTGCTCAATGCGGCTCGCCTGCAAGGTCACGTTGATGCAACCATGACTATGGGGCGAATTTTAGCCGAAGGTCGCAAATATCCGCGAGATGTTTATACTGCGCATGTGTTGTTTAATTTGGCATCAGTACATGGCGCTGAGCGAGCCGATGAGTTTCGTGATCGTTTGGCTCAAGAAATGGAGATTGATATGGTTTTGCGTGCTCAAGCCGAGGCAGATGCTTTTCGCGCTAAACCCTCAGAGCTGACTAGCTACATTCATCAAACATTTGGGGAAAACATTAAGGCCTATATTGATCGTTATTTGCCCAAGCCCGTAGAAGACAAACAAACAGAAAAATCCAAACCCAAGCAAGAAGAGCGCAGTGGCTTGCTATAAAGAAGTTACAAAAAAGACCGGAGACAATCCGGTCTTTTTTTGTTGGGTTTATTGGTAAGCGCCTTCGGTTAACTCTCGAGCACGCTCCAAGTAGTGAGCCGAGGTTTCCGGAGTTCCGACATAAGAAAGCGAATAGTTTTGCACCACAAATCCAAATGGATTTTTGATTTGATCTTCTTTGGTCTTAAAAGGTAAACGCAAAAAGGCAATCCGCATGGTTGCGCGCCAAATTTTTGTATCAGGCTTGCTTGCACCCGGTAAAATATCCATAGTAAGATATTGAGCTTGCCACAATCCCAAAGTCAGAGGTCGCACCCACTCAACTTTTACAAAACGCTGCAACCCTTTTTCCTTAAACTGCACAATATTGTGGGTTACGTCTCCCCGATAAAATGCCTCATATACTGACCGAGATGAGAACCAATACACAATTTCGCCCGGTCCCCAGCGAGACATTAGCTCGTCATAATCATTGGTAATGGTGTTTCGTAAAATGATATAATCGGTAATATGCTGTTCAGCCAACAAATCGGTTGCTCTGGTATAAACCTCTTCATTTTCCACCAGTTCCAACTCACTAAAATACTTGTTGATTTGCAATATACGTGGGTATACGGATTTTTGCGGAATTAAAATATACACTGTTAACGCCAGCATCATTGAGATGCTCATACTGATCGCAGCCAAAATCACCAAGATTCGGGAAGTCCACAAATAGCGCCGTTCCGGCATGGCGTTCACATGCACGCGCTCAGGATAAAGCCCTAGCTTGTCAGGGCTTTCTTTCTCGCGATACTTAAAAATCGTATGAAAGACTTCAAACATAAAATTTTCGCCTTGCTCCAATAATTTTAATTATTTTATACATGAAAGTTGAATAAAAGCAAATAAATACTACCCATAAACAAAATATTGATATAACTTATACCCAAATAGGTCTTTATAAAGGGTTTAAATTATGAAAAAAATTTTGGCATGTCTGACAATCGGCCTGATGTTTATTGTTTCTTGCACCTCTGTATCAGATGCAGAATTTGACCAAATGGTGGAAGATAATCCGGCCTACGCACCAACCGTGCCGGTCTATACGGAAAATACGGTCCAAGCCCCCTCAGCCACGGTTGATTGGGACAGAGCTATCAGAGTAGACGTTGACATGCAAAACATGTATGCCAACTCGCCGCGCACAATTAAAAAGCCGATAGATATGTACATGGCGATGGCTTTGGCCTTAAAATATAACTATACCAGACGTTTGGTTAGTTATGAACAAAGCTTAATTGAAGTTGGGCGCTCACCGGTAAATGAGATACCCGAAATTATGGGGCAAGCCGGTTATCTAAATACCAACAACTATTCCGGAGTAAATTCAGAATTAAAAATTGCCTGGAACCTTTTGGATATGAGTACGGTCTACTACCAGACGGTTGACCAGCAATACCAAGCCAACTTGGCCTATGAGCAAAGCCGCAAGGTTATTCATAACCTTTTGCAAGAGACGAGAGTTTTGTACTGGAAAGCCTTGACCGCCCAGCGGCTGCTTCCGGTGATTGATGATATGAACGAATATTTGGTTTCAGAGGTAGATGAGCTAAACATCCGTAGTAATGAGCTTTCCCAAAAGGGGCAGAGTTTACCTATGGACGATTTGGTCAAGAAAAGAAACTATATGGAATATGTTAAAAAGTTGGCCGAATTAAAGCGCGATATGGAAACAGCCGAGTCTCGTCTGGCCTCCTTAATGGGGTTCCATCCTCTGACCGAGTATAAATTGGTTGGTAAGGAATATGGCAATTTTGCTTTGCCTGAACTGAAACAAAACCTTTCAGAAATGGAATGGATTGCCTTAACCAATCGTCCCGAACTCAGAATGAGAGATTATGTTACTACTTCAGCCGAAGTTGAGATGATTGTTCGAGAGTTTGGTCCTGAGCAACAATATACAAAAGATCCCAATTACTATAATCGCAAATGGTCTAAAAAAGCCCGCGAGATTGGCTATCAGGTCTTTGAGGATATCAAAAATCCGCGTGAGAGCGAGCTGGAGTCGTTGCGTCGTCAGCGTATGACCACTTTGGTCTTAAGTCAGGTGTATGTCGGTTGGGCTGGTTATATGTCGGCTTTGGAAGACTACCAGATTAATATGGAAATCGCCAATGTATCCGAAGATATTGCCGAAGATACCACCATTAAAGATGGTAGCAAGGCTGAAAAATCCAAGCTCGAGTCGGCTAGAGCTATTGAAGATGAGGTAAAAGCCTCACTGGCCTATATTGAATTGCAAGATTCGCTTGGCAATTTATATGCTGCTTTAGGTATGGATGCTTTACCTTATTATATGTTGGGAGAAAAACCTTCCAAAATTGCGGTATATCTACGCAACACTTTGGAAAAATGGCGTAAAGGCGAATTTATTCCTGACAACCGTCCGTACTTGTTAGATGTTCCTTCCCGCCGTCCTCCGGTCAATTTATCGGATTCGGCCTCGATTCCTGACCAAATGGCAGAAACCGGACAAAAGATTCAGGTTACAATTCCAAAGTCCGTCTTAGATAAGATGAATTTTAATGGTAAGGTAACTTTCCGTGCCGGATTACATGATGATAGTCCGTTACCGTCGTGGCTGCGTTTTGATGAGTTTACTCGTACGCTCAGTGGTACTCCAATGCCGGGAGATACCGGAGAATATATCATCAAAATTTATATGACCGATGAAACCGGTAAGATTGCCTACATTACCTTTAAGATTAAAATTGTTGAGGTGTATGTTCCATCGATTCGGGTTATGGGTCTAACTCCTGGCCGCCGAGCTACGGTTTTGAAACGCTGTATCGGTCCCCAATGCTCTGACGAATATATCGAAGGAGACGTGGTTGGAGATGAGATAGTTACCAAACCTCAAGAGTCGCAATTATAGAATCCGACTGGTAAAAATATAGATTCTGAACGTAAAAAGAGATTCTGCCCCGCAGGGTCTCTTTTTTTGTATCTTTGTGCCAATTTATGTGGATTATGTCCACTAATAAATGCTTGAAAAAATTGCTCTTTTGATGCGTTAAGGAAGGTTAATTTTTTTATCCACCAGACTCAAAAATTTTTTCCTAAGAAATATAAGAAGATAGTATAAAAGTGCCAAAAAATGAGTCTTTTATGCATTGTCGACATTAAATTAATATCCCAATATAAGCGTATCGTTACTTGGGCGCATAAAAAAATAAACGCTTGAAAAAACAGCAAATAAAAAAATATGTGCATACAATATATAGAATGTTTACATTTTGTTAATACCATATATAGTATATTCCCGTAAGAACGAACCCAAATGTATTAACGACTAAGTTAGAGGAATAAGCAGAGAAATGTCGGATAATAAGTACGATATGCCCGAGGTAGAATCAGAAGCAATGCCTTTTGAAAATGTTACCAAACGCGATGGCACGTTAGCGCCGTTTGACAGCCACAGAATTTTTAATGCCATCAACAAGGCCGGCACCACTACCGGAGAGTTTGGCGCTCAAGAGAGCTGGCTTTTGACTGCACAGGTTTTGAAAGTATTGGAACACAAGTTTGCAGAGTCTCTGCCGACCATTGAGCAGATACAAGATGTAGTGGAACAAGTTTTGATTTCCGCTAACTATTTTGCGACTGCTAAGTCTTATATTTTGTATCGTGACCAACGCAACCGTATGCGTTCCGACCGCAAAGTAATGGTTGATGTTGAAAGCTCTATTAATGAATATTTGGAAAAGTTGGACTGGCGTGTTAATGCTAATGCCAACCAAGGTTACTCTAACGGTGGTCTGATTTTGAATGTATCAGGTAAGGTTACCGCTAACTATTGGCTGAGCCATGTATATCCCGCTGCAGTAGGCGAAGCTCACCGCAATGGTGATGTTCACATTCACGATTTGGATATGTTAGCTGCATATTGCGCTGGTTGGTCTTTGAAAAACTTGTTGCACGAAGGTTTTAACGGTGTTCCCGGTAAAGCCGAAGCCGGTCCGGCTAAACATTTATCAGCAGCAGTTGGCCAGATGGTAAACTTCATGGGCACTTTACAAAATGAGTGGGCAGGCGCTCAGGCATTTTCTTCCGTGGATACTTACTTGGCACCTTATGTTCGCGTTGATAACTTGAGCTACGAGCAAGTAGAGCAAGCTTTCCAAGAACTGATCTATAACTTAAACGTACCTTCTCGTTGGGGCTCTCAGACACCATTCACCAACTTCACCTTTGACTGGGTATGTCCTGATGACTTGCGTGATAAGCACCCGATTATCGCCGGAGTTGAACAACCATTCACTTATGGCGATTTGAAACCCGAGATGGATATGATTAATAAAGCCTATATCAATGTTATGATGAAAGGCGATATTAAAGGCCGTCCGTTCACCTTCCCGATTCCGACCTATAACATGACACCGGATTTTCCTTGGGAAGATGAAAACACCGAACTTTTGTTTGAGATGACAGCAAAATATGGTTTGCCCTATTTCCAAAACTTCATCAATTCAGTTTTGAAACCAGGCCAAATCCGCTCTATGTGCTGCCGCTTGCAGTTAGACTTGCGCGAACTTTTGGCCAAAGGTAACGGCTTGTTTGGTTCTGCAGAGCAAACCGGTTCAATTGGTGTGGTCACCATTAACTGCGCTCGTTTGGGATATGTATACAAAGGTGATGAACAAGGCTTGTTTGCTCGTGTTGATGAACTTTTGGAACTGGCCCGCACTTCATTGGAAATCAAACGCAAAGTAATTCAGCGCCTAATTGACAATGGTTTGTTCCCCTTCACCAAGCGTTATTTGGGAACCTTGCGCAACCACTTCTCGACCTTTGGTGTTAACGGCATCAACGAAATGATTAGAAACTTCACCAACGACGAGCACAATGTTGCCGATGAGTGGGGACAGGCATTTGCTGAAAAATTCTTGGATCACATTCGGGCTCGCATGGTCAAGATTCAAGAAGAAACCGGTCATATGTATAACTTGGAAGCAACTCCTGCCGAGAGCGCCACTTATCGCTTTGCTCGTGAAGACAAGAAGAGATTTAAAGGTATTATCCAAGCCGGAACGGAAGATAACCCCTATTACACCAATTCATCACAACTTCCTGTGAACTACACCGATGACCCGTTTGAGGCATTGGAGTTGCAGGAGAAACTGCAAACCAAGTATACCGGTGGAACAGTTTTACACCTCTACATGGGGCAAAGAGTATCCTCCGCGAAAGTTTGTCGCGACATCGTTAAACGAGTTCTGACCAACTATCGCTTGCCTTATGTAACTATCACCCCGACTTTCTCGGTATGTCCGAAACACGGCTACATTTCCGGAGAGCACAAATACTGCCCAATCTGCGATGAAGAGAAGAAGGCAGAAAAAAGAAAAGCCGCAATTTCCAGTAAAGAAGTTGCTTAAGTAAAAACTAACTAGTGGAGAGACAAAGAATGACAACAATTAATTTTGATGATGTAAGATTGGACGACAGCGAAAGACAACCTTGTGAAGTTTGGACCCGCGTAATGGGATATCTGCGCCCGGTTTCCGAATTCAACAAAGGTAAGAAGTCTGAGTTTTATTCTCGCGTATGTTTTTGCGAAAGCAAAGCGGTTAAGATGGATTCTTATGATATTGCCGCTGAATAAGATAGATTTCTAAGACTTATAATCCCCGGTAAGATGAAACATTTTACTGGGGATTTTTTACTCGCAATTTCTAGGAGAACAGAGTTGAATATCATCAATGTCGGTGGGGTAGAACAGTTTAGTTTGGTAGATTTTCCGGGCAAGGTTGCCGCCAGCGTATTTATGCAGGGCTGTCCTTGGCGTTGCCCTTTTTGCCACAATGCAGATTTGCAGATTGTTGGCAAGGATACGCATTTTATCTGGGATAAATTTATTGAGTTTCTAAAAACTCGTCGTGGATTGTTAGATGCTGTAGTCTTTAGCGGTGGTGAACCGCTCTTGCAAGATACATTGCCGGAGGCCATAAAAGAGGTCAAAGAATTGGGATTTATTATAGGTCTACACACTGGCGGATATCGACCTTCGCTGTTTAAGCAAGTTTTACCATTAGTTGATTGGGTAGGTTTTGATATCAAAGCTCCGTTTGAGGTTGATAGATACCAACAGGCGGTGGGAGGAGCTAATCATTTGCACCATGTGCTAGAGAGTCTTGATATGCTGATTGCATCTGGAGTGGAGTTTGAGTGTCGTACCACTTGTGACCCACGCATTTTGGAAGTAGAAGATATTTTGGCCATTGCTAAGAGTTTGCAAGAGAAGGGAGTAAAGAATTACTATCTTCAAAAATATCGCCCGATTCCAAGTGATACCACCACTACCGATGCGGATTGCGAAAAGTTTTTTGATAGTCTTGATTTAATCAAATGGCTACGCGAAAATTTTGCTAATTTTGATATTAGGAAGTAATAAAATGCTTGCCAAAAAGCGAATTATAGAGTAATAGAATATCAAACAAATATACATTATCTAAATTTTTGTTTAATTTAAATTATTTTTTTTATGAAAACACAGGTACAAGGTAATCAAGCCATTACCAATTTTGCGTTGGAACACAATCAGTTTTTAGCAAACCGCTATCCTGAAAGTATTTCCTTTGAGTATGATGGAATTGCTTATCGCAATTTTGAAACCGCGTATCAATCTCAAAAAATGGAGAAAGAGAGCGACCGTCTCAAAGCATCTAAAATGTTGCCAGATGAGGCCAAGATTTATGCCCGAGGCCGTATGCCGCGTAAACACTGGGAAACCCCTTTGGCACCTGATGCTAGACGCCCGAGCCAATTGTGCGAATGTTTGAAAGATGTGGTTATGTATGATCTGTTATGGATTAAGTTTCAGAAACCCGCTTTGAGAGATTTGCTGATTGCCACCGGAGATGCCGTTATCAACAAAGAGAATAACGACGGCGAAATCTACTGGGGCACCTGCAAAGGTGTAGGAAAAGGCAAAATCGGCAAAATGCTGATGGAAATTCGGGATAAACTAGTTTCTAAGTAGTTTGTTTTTAGTTCAAAAAAGGCAGTTCATTAGAACTGCCTTTGCTTTTTTATTTTGCAGAAATTTTGTTTTTCAGAAACTTTTTGTTGTTGCCATATTTCTTTTTCGGCTTACTAAAAGCGAGTGAGCTTTTGGGTGCAGCACTATAGCTTTTAGGCTTTGCACTTTTTGCTTCTCCGCTGTAAGAGGAGCTCATACTTTTGCGTGCTTGTTTACGCTTTTTGTCTTTTCCAAATTTGGAAGCGGCAATTTCTACTACCGATTTTTTAGATGGTTTAACTTCCACTTCCACATTAGCCATTTTCTGAGCCAGTTTAAGTTTGGCCTTGTTAACCGAGAACCCAAAACTTCCCACATTGCGCCCCAAAGTGTAATAGTGGCCGTGAACATATGCCACCAAACCGGCTTTTTCGAGAGCCAAGCGGCCTTCTTCGTTGATATATTTATCATCAACATTAACAGCTACAATTTCGGCTAAGAACATATCATGAGTACCAAAATGCTGTATATCTTTAACCTTGCACTCCAACGAAACCGGGCTTTCTTCAATTTGGGGAGCTTTAACGACCGAGCAGGGTAGCGCAGTTAGTTTCATTTCTTTGAACTTATCGACATTTCGCCCGGACTTCACGCCGCAGTAATCCGCAGCTGAAACCAAAGGCAAAGTTGTCAGGTTGATAACAAATTCTTTAGATTCGGAAATAATCTCATGAGAATAGCGTTCCGGACGAATTGAAACGTAGGTCATTGGAGGTTCGGAAGCAATAATACCGGTCCAAGCTGCTGTCATCACATTTGGTTTTTTCACTGTCCCACAAGAAATCATCGCCGGAGGAACAGGGGAGAGCAGTGTTCCCGGCTTCCAAGTAATTTTGCTCATTTCATACAATCCTTACAAAAAACATATTATCTTGGCAGAGTATATTAGTTTGAAAGATTATGCAAACATTTTAATCACCAAATGCAAAAATATATTTTTGCAATTTATAAATTGCAGTAACTAATACAAAATTAATCATTTTAGTAGAAAATAACTTGTCAGTAACCACCAATATGGAACTAATTAAGATGAAAAAATTTTTACTCTTTTCACTCGTTGTTTTGGCAGTTTCTTCATGCCGAAGTGTCAGTTTTAATGATTTGCATAGTCAAAACGAGAATGTTAACAAACTTCCGGCTTTAAGCGTGAATGTGGATAAAGAGAGCTTAAAAAATGCCTATCCGGTCCGCAAAGTCACAACCGGTAGCGGCACTGAGACTAATGATGGAACGCTAAATTTTTATGGTTCAGTCAGTAGTTATAAGCAAGATAGCCGCGCCCGAGACGTGATAACGGTGATTAACTATGACGTCCGCAATAATATTGCTAATTCCACCGGCAAGTTGAAAGGCAAGTTTAATGTGCGGTTGAGCAATGTTAATAATGAGTATAATGCCGCTTATTATCCGCTCACAGCCCTCCAGACAATAACTTTATATATCCCGAGTTTGTTGGGTGCCCCGATTGCCGAACAAAATTGCAGTGTTGAACTTGAGGTAGAGATACAAAACAACCACCAAGAAGTTGTTGCTTCTTATACCGAGGTCGGGCAGGGCAGTGCCAAGGTTGCCGCCTATTATGGCTATACCGGCGAGGAAGCCTCGCGCTATTGCACCATTCAGGCCATTCAAAGCGCCATGGATAAGGTCAAGCTAAACATTGCGGAAGATTACGCCCGTATCAATAAAGCCTTGCAGAAATAGATAATTGAACAAATAGGCGATAGTCATTAGGCTATCGCCTGAGGTTAAAAATTTAGTTTGCGGTAGTAATCAAGTATTTGAACAGGTTTTTGAGCATTTAAGGCAAAATGGCGAGAAGATGTATCAGCAAATTTACACCAATGCCAGCCAAACCGCTCGCATCCAAGCCGCCCAAACTGCGCGTTAGCAAGATAAAGGATTCGTAAGTTATTTATTTTTCCCTTGGTTAGCTACCATAGACATAACCCCGGTTTTAGCTCTTTCTTTGGCTTTGGTTGCCAATTGTTTAATTTCGGGGATTAACTCCGGATATTTGCCTTTTACTTCTTTCATTATCTCTTTTTTGAGGTTGTCATCTTTTCCATATGCCAAAAGCCGAGATACATAAATTTTAACCTTGTGCAAATGCTCTTCAATCTCCTTCTGAGCTTTAGCATCAACTTTTACCACGCCGGATTTTTCTCCCGGAAGATGCCCGGTCAAACTAAAAAGTTTGCGTGCTGTGTTATCTTTTTTCTCGGCTTCTTTTAAGTTTTGTTGCAGCTCTTTTTGTTTTTTATGAGTTACAATTTCCTTAGCTACCCTAAATGTATCCATCGGGGTTGACCTAAAAAACTCTTTCCAATCTTCAAGCGACCAACTAAGTGGAGAAGTTGCCGCATCCATTGCCTCGTTATATTCTTTGAGTTCATTCCGTGCTTTTCTAACGGCTATTTTTTGCGGAGCCGAATGTGGATAGCCTGCTTTGGTTTTTAGTTCATTTCTCTTTCTTTGAATTTTTGCGATTTCTTCTGCTGCCCTTTGAGTTTTTTCCATCACGTCCACCCTTATGAAATTTAAACTATATACATAATAGTAACAGATTTATTAGCTTTATGCAATTAATATGTGATTATCGATGATAATATTCTAGTGAAACACTACTATAAACAGCAAAACCGCCGTAAGCATATGCTTACAGCGGTCTTTGTCTTACAAACCCAAGGCGGTTCTCGGCGTTGGGTTGGAGTGTTGGCTCAATTTGTGGTGAAGTTCCTCGCTCCACTTCAAATTGTTTTGATAACTTCCGCCTTCATACATTTCTTCCAAAGAAAGATTTTTGTATGAAAACATCGGTAAATCTAACAATTCCTCCATGAGGAGATTACCTCGCCACAAATTTTTCAAAACCCAAAGATATTTCTGCGCTTCCTCACCCAGCTGACGCTTCGTGCCGGATGCCTTGTGCAAAGCCATAAACTTATCAGCATCAAGTAGCTGACCTTGTTTAATGGCTTTCAGAAAATCTGAGGTTTCAAAACCATACTCTCCATTACGCATGGCAAACAGAATAACTGTTACCAATTGTTGCTTGGAGAGGCTCACTCCGTTGAGGTTCTCAGCCACCAAACCACGCCAGTTGCGAGCAATGATTTTGACAGCTTCGTCATACGTCTTGCCGGAAAAATCCGATGCTTTCACCGGTTTGCCATCAACATATTTGAGCCCTACCAGAGCTCGGTTGATGCGGTCGCTTGATCGTTGAACGCCGTCAAGATAAGCGCGAGACGTAACCACATAATCAAATGTTTTATCAAATTCATTGATGAAAGCATCAGATTCTTCAATGGTTATTTGTTCGTTCTCAATCACTGTATCTTGGCTTTGTCCGCAGCTCTTAAATCCGAAGAAACACAATGCCAACAGTGCCAATATCGCTAGTATCATCAGCAAATATCGCCCGAATTTCGGACTAACTTGCGGTTTTGATATTGATATATTGTGCCAGTTGATTTTGCTTAATCCCCAGATTAGGAGTGCCAGCAAGGCAAGTCCTAACAACCACAGCCACTGCTGCGACAACCAATAAATGCCTGCTCCCACTAAAGAAAACAGACCAATGATTAGCTGCAATAGCCAGTAGCCAACGAAACATACGGCTATAAAGGCAGCGACTGCCAAGACCACCAACGCGATGGTCTTTAAATTAACACGGACGGTTAATTCAAAATTATACCACCGATTGTTAATTTTTCTCAGCTGAAAAATGGGTGCTCCCATAATAAAAATTGCCACGCGTCTTTCAATCAGGTCGCCCTGAAATACTCACCGATATACGTAGCCTTAAAATAGTTAATTAATAATTTGTCATTTTGTACATAATATCACATTTTTTATGTCTAATCAAGTATAATTTTTATATTGGTACTATTTGCACATCATATGGACATAACCACAAAATACTTGACTTTGAGATTACATTTCTAGAATTGTTGAAATGATGAGGGAATTTAATATGACCAATAATTTAACCGATATTGCTGCTGTGTTTGATGCTTTGAGCAACGAAACCAGATTACAAATTTTTCGTATTTTGGTGGAACATAGCAAAGAAGGTATTACACCAACCGAAATTTCTTCTTTAATGAATGATTTTCCGAGAAATACATTATCTTTCCATTTAAGCTTGATGACAAATGTCGGACTTTGTTCTGCGCAAAGGCAAGGCAAACAAATTTTTTATAAACCAAATTGTCAGCAAATTAGAGAAATAACCAAGTTCCTATTAACCGATTGCTGTGATGGAGGTTGTGTATGTTAGATATCTTCACACATTTAGCCGAATTGAAAAAGTGGAGGATATTGCAGAAATTATTTCTTATGGTGTAATGTCCACTCCGGCGGTGATGATTGATAATCAAGTTGCCTTTGTAGGCGGAGTTCCATCAAAAGAGCAAGTCGAAAGCTGGTTTGCTCCATCAACATGCTCTTGTGGTTGTTGTTGTAAATAGAAATAGTAAAAAACGGCTCAGGTGTCTTGCTTCAGCCGTTTTTTGTTGTTTATCAATGTGGTTAAAAATTATATTTAATTCCGATTGTTCCGCCGAGATTATAGAAATCTTGCCCAAATTGGTAAAATCCTTCTACAAACAGGTCTAGATTATCGTTTCTCTCGGTAGTTAAGCGCAATGCAATATCTCCAATATCGCGAGGTGCATCAGCGCCGTTGGCATTAAACAATTCTTGTTGTGCCAAGAAATAAGCACTTACCGCCCCGTTAGTATCGCCAAGCTCATGATACCAACGCAAATGCATTTCAGGTTTCAAGCGGAAACTCTCGCTTAGTTTATATTCTTTTTTAATTTTCAAACCCAGCATACTTTTGAAAGATGTATAATCTTCTGAGGAGATATGCATATTCATCGGTCCATTACCGGTTTCTTCATAAGTATCGGTTTTTACGTGAGCGGCAAATAAGCCCGCCATTGGCTGCAGCATAAAGCTGTCGCTTAAATGGAAGCGGTATCCGGCACTCACATGCGCAGAAATTTCATCAGAATCATATTTAGATTTAGCCATATACACATTATTGTTAAAACTATATTTCCGATTGTTGCGAATTTTGTGTTTAGCTGTTCCCGCTGCCACATCAACGCGCCAATTATCATTGGTATAATTGATATACGCAAATGGGCGATAAGTATCAGAGTTAGAATAACTACCATGCTCGTCCGTATAATCGGTGTTGTTTTGTAAATAAGCAAAACCAAGCCCACCTTTTATTGTTGGTGTGAAATTGTGTTCAATATAGCCGATTCCACCATGATAATCGGAGCGATATCCGGCATGATTAATGTCTTCTTTTTGGTGGGCATGACCAACCACGGGCATAAAGGCCAGATGAGTGTGTTTTTCTATCTCATCACCTGAAGACATACCATTAGGCAAGCTTGATTTCATGTTACGATTAACAAACAATTCATATACCCTATGCGCTCCAGCCACAATATTATTATGGTTTGATGTAGTAAGATCGGTAGAAGAAGCAAAATTGCTCGGAGCCACTTTATTAAACACAATATATCCGTCGTTTCCCTCATTCATCATTGAATAGTTGGCAAACGGGGTATCGGTTTGTAAAATATAGTTATCAAGTTGAGTTTTAATTTCGTCTTCTTCCATACCAAGTGCGGTCACCAACTTAAACTGTTGACCATCGGTAAAAGCGGTTGTGTCGTTATTGGTATTTACAAACAAAACCGCACCTGGTTCAATCGTGACCTCATTTTGCGCCGTAATTGTGCTCATTACGCTTTTGTCTTTATCCATAAAGGTGACCCAGGTTGTTCCGCTTTCTTGGGTATAGTTGTTCACATTCATAGAGCCACCGATAACACCGGCATTTTGGTTATAGACATTCATACTGGGAGCATTAATGGCATAAGAATCTAACCGTGGGATAGTGAAATCAGTCGGGTCAACGGCAATTACCAATCCGGTGTTGTAGAGATTTAGTTCATTACTATCCTGATTATTATTAGCAAGTCGTAATTTGTTTTCTTCTCCAATGGTTGTTCCATACGACCACATGGTACCCGAGTTGGTGATTTGCCCTCTGACATCATCACCGCTAAGTTTTAATACCATATCCCCACCATTAATCACACCGCTATTGTCAAAATTGATATAATCTTGCACGCTAAAGGTATAATCTGAGGTGTTTTCAAATTTTCCGCTATTGGTCAAATACAGCTCTCTGGTATCAATATGATTAGAGGTAATTTCAGCTCCGGTTTGGTTAGTGAGGTGTAATGCGCTGTTCATTACCGATATATCCCCGCTGATTTGGGCATTATTGGTTAAATCAAATCGAGTTACGAGATTGGTATCGCTATCCGCAAGTATTAAATTATCGCTGATATCGGCGGCCAAATTGCTGTTGTTGGTAAAGTCCATATAGCCTTCATTCCCCAGCTCAATTTGTCCGTTGATATTAGCACTGTTGTCTAAAGATAACTGGCTTGCGGTAATGTCGGTATTATTATTCTGCAAACTTAGGTCATTAAAGTTGCCGCTGAGCGTGGTAATAGAGGTACCATCACTAGCATTGGTGAAATCTAAATTACCATCACCGGCCGTCCCGATAATATTGTTATCCCAATCTGCCGAATTGTTGTTGATAATGGTTCTGGCACTATTTAAGAACAAATTGCCGGAGACCTCAGCACTATTGTTGAAAGTAATTTCTCCTTCTGACACCAATTCATTGTTTCCAGATAATGTTCCGTCATTATTAATGGTGAAAGCTGAGATATTGCTGGCTAACTGCCAATTAGAGATATTTCCCTGATTTTCAAGCGAAGCTAAGCCCCCATTAACCACAAATTGCCCGCTGATATTTCCGGTTTCGGTGTTACTAAGGGTAATGGTGCTATCATCGCTACCTGCAAAATTGGTTATTCCTGAGAATTCCCCGGAATTTTGAATATCCAAATTTCCATCATTATTATTAAAGGAGACGTTACTAACCTGTCCGTTATTATTCAAAGCCAAGCCACTTTGCTGGTTAGTAATGTTTAAATCTTGGAATAATCCGTTGTTCTCAAAATTGCTTAATCCAGAAACAATCTCCAAACTTCCGGTTACTAAACCGTTAACTTGGTTAGCTAAGCTCATGCTGCCGCCATTTGAGGCGCTTAAAGATGTATTACCGTTTATAGTGCCTGAATTGTTAATATTAAATACGCCGACGTTAGAACTAAACTGATTGTCAGTAAGTGTACCTCCGTTATTATCTAGATTTAATGTTCCGTTGGTTAAACTAAGTGATTTGCTAATAACTCCGTTGGAATTATTAGTAATGTTAATCGTTTTATTTCCTTGATTAATAAATTCGGAGGCATGAATTGTGCCACTATTATTAATATTTAGTTCATTTTGCTCATTTTTAATTTGAGCATTAACAATATTTCCTCCGGTATTATTATTAATGCTCATACCATGATTTAGTGTAAGAGATTCCTTGATTTGTCCGGTATTGGTTAATACGCCGGAGTTTTGACTGCTAATGCTGGTGCTCTGGTCGGTAGAATTATTGATATTTCCGCTATTTATAATGTTGACCGTCACGCCCGAATAATTTCCACTCATATTACCGCTATTATTAAGAGCAATATTTTTATTAGTGCTAATTCCGTTGATGTTTCCCTGATTAATAGCATCAACATTAGCATCAGAAATAAATTGTTGAGTTACGTTGCCAGTGTTTGCGACATTTAAGTTTAGAGTAGAATTTTTGTAGGAATGGATAGTTTTGCCATTGGTATTTAGTGTACCGCTTACTTTCCAAATATCTGCATAATAACTCTTTCCATTGAGGGCCACTTGGCTAGTAACGTCTACATCCACATAATCAAAATCCTTAAAGCCACCATTGTAAGTAGCATTCACATTGTTAAATTGTAGTTGCGACATTCCGGTAATATTAGAGCCAAAGATAATTCCCGATTGATTGTTGTTTCCCTCAACAAAACTCGTGATAAAACTGTTGGTGTTGTTCAAATTTTTTAATGTCACGGTAGCATTATTGCTTTTGTTTTTAGTATTGGGATCAGAAACTCCGGCATGGATAGTTCCGATTCCTTGTCCGCCGCAATCGCCATCATCACCATCGTCGCCATCGCTAAGAGTATTGTTATTGTTACTAGCTTTGAACGTTCCTCCGGTAATGGTAATCACATTGTTATCAGCCCCGGCGCCGCCTTCAATATTTCCGCCAAATGTACCACCTGATATATTCACCAGATTATGACTTCTGCGCTCTGTTCCATTATAATTGCCTTCATCAGATGTAGCTAAGACATCTCCTTCAATCACCCCGCCGCTAATGTTGATAGTATTTTTCTGAGTAATGTTGGCTCCATTCCTCACTCTTGATAAACCAATAATATTTCCCTCAGCGGTTTTACCAGAAAAAGAAAGTGTTTGATTGGTAACATTTTTATTTTGGGTCCCGATTAAATCTTTTTTAAATGTAGCCGTACTTGATGTAATAGATAAATTATCAAAGCTACTCTCGCTCACATTATCTGAAGCGATGTAAATCGAATTTTGATTTCCGGTTATATTAATGCTGCCATCAGCAGCTAGTGCCTGATTACTAATTGCTGACAAAGCCAAAGCAGATACCGAATACATAGCCCATTTCATTTTCTAGCTCCCCATGTTGAAATTTTTCCCCAAATGTATTATTTGAGCCACTCTTTATCAATGTTCGGGATATGTATAAAAATGTATTAAATCAATGTGTTATATTAGTATTACTTAAGGGGTAAATTCTAAAACTTATATATATATACAAAACCGGTTATTTTATAAAACAGGTGATTGTGTATTATGGTTATGTTCTAAGAATAAATTTGTACGATAATTCAGTTTTAAGACTTAAGTATATATGTAGCGCAACAAAAAAGCACCCCGCAGGGTGCAAATATTTAAGATTGGTGCGCTAGGCTGGAGTAGAAAAACAATTTGGTAAATTGTTTTTCGCCGACAGGCGAAGTTTTGTTAGAGAGCAAGGGAGAGAAGCGACCGCGGCGACTGTTACAAAACGAGTGACCGCAGCGAGTTAGAGTAAAGATTACTCTTACGAGCCAGAGGAATTTTAATTCCGGCATAAGTGCAACAAAAAAAGCACCCCGCAGGGTGCAAATATTTAAGATTGGTGCGCTAGGCTGGAGTAGAAAAACAATTTGGGAAATTGTTTTTCGCCGACAGGCGAAGTTTTGTTAGAGAGCAAGGGAGAGAAACGACCGCGGCGATGGTTACAAAACGAGTGACCGCAGCGAGTTAGAGTAAAGATTACTCTTACGAGCCAGAGGAATTTTAATTCCGGCCATAAGCGCAACAAAAAAGCACCCCGCAGGGTGCAAATATTTAAGATTGGTGCGCTAGGCCGGAATCGAACCGGCACGGGATTGCTCCCAACAGATTTTAAGTCTGATTCCTTTAAGATTCTTTGTCATAATCTAAAATAATAAAATAGTTGATTTATAATAACTTGTAAATATAATAAGGTAAAAATAGGTAAGCTGAAATTATATAAAATAGCTTCTAATGGTGGGACTATAGTGGGATAGAGATTGATAATGGGATATAAATGGATAAAGACTAAAACGACAGGGGTCAGATATAGAGAACACCCAACAAGAAAAAACGGAGCTGTTAAAAAAGACCGTTATTTTACAATACGATATAAAGTAAATAATATTTTGAAAGAAGAAGGACTTGGTTGGGCATCTGAAGGATGGACAGAAGAAAAAGCAGCTTTAAAGCGTTCTGAGTTGAGAGAAGCTTATCGAACAGGAGTAGGGAGCACAACTTTAAAAGAGCAAAGAGAAAGGTCGGCCAAAGAAAAAGAATTATCAGCACAAAAAGAAGCTGAAAATCAAAAATTAAACATAACGCTTAATGATTTTTATAATAACTATTTTAAAAATATTGCATATAACAACACTTCGGAACGTACATTTAAGTCGGAATCAGGATTTTATAAAAATTGGTTGGAGCCAAACTTAGGAAATTTACCAATTAAAGATATTTCTTTAATTAATCTTGAAAATTTAAAGGCTTTAATGATAAAGGAAAACAAATCACCACGTACAATTAATTATGTATTCGGAATCTTATCTCAAATTCTTTCTTATGCTAAAAAAATAGGGTATTTGAAAGGTGATATTATTACCCAACAAATGAAAAAAATTAAATTTGATAATAGCCGAGTTCGATTTTTAACCAAAGAAGAAGCTAAAATTTTATTAGATGCTTTGCGAAAATATAGTCAACAGCTTTATGAAATATCTTTATTGTCATTATATTGCGGCTTGAGAGCAGGTGAAATTTTTAATCTGTGCTGGAGTGATATTGATCTGCAAAACAAAATTATTACGCTGCGAGATACCAAAAACACAAAGACAAGAATTATTTATATGCCGGATAATATATATAAAATGCTATTGCATAAAAGCATTAATCAGAAAAAATCTTCATTGCTTTTTTTGAATAAAGACGGCAACAAAGTAAAAGGAGTATCTCATGCTTTTGCACATGTTGTCGATATTCTGAAGTTAAACGAGGGTGTAAAAGATATTCGGCAAAAAGTTGTTTTTCATACGCTACGGCATACATACGCTAGTTGGTTAGCCCAAATGGGAACAGATTTGTATGTTGTTCAGCAATTAATGGGGCATAGTAGCTTTGCCATGACGCAGCGTTACGCTCATTTGTCGCCCGAAACACTAAAAAAAGCAGTAAATAACTTTGAAGAAAGGATATTAAAATGAAAAATTATTGCTCAATTTTAGAAGCTTGTGAATGGCTTGCTTTTCAACGAAAGCCGTCTGATAGAAGAACAGGTTATGGTTATAAGGAATTTTATCTATGTCAAGACGATGAATATCGTGAAAAAATAGATTGTGCTTTGAAAATGCTAAAAAAAATTTTATTAAAATTTAAATCAGAAGAAAATCACATATATGGTTGTTATTATAAAGAACCTGAAAAGCCAGTACCCTTGAAATTCGCAAAAAACTATATTTTAGATCTCAAAAATAATGGCATAATTATTGAAGGAGAACATCAGGTAAATGTTATTTTGCTTGAAGGTGAAGATGAAAACGAAAAACATTATGCTCCGGCATATACAGATATTGAAATTGATTTTAATGAATTAAAGAAAGCTAAATATTTTAGTCACAAGCGAAACAATATTTACGAAGAGCCTAAAAAAAGAGGCAGAAAACGTAAAATAGACGACCAAGAATTTGAAAAGTATTTTTTTGACAACTTGGATTACTTTGAAAAAGAAAAACAAGAGGCTTGTGTCGCAAAAATTTTAGAGAAATTTCCTGAAATTAAACGGACTAGTGCAATCACTAAAATGAATAACTGCAGAGTAAAACTCTTGTCAAAAAAATAAAAAAAATATGATTTCACAATTTTGGGAGTTTTTCCAAGAGTAAGGCTTTTGTCAGAAATTCAAAGCTGATATGGTTTATCAATTTTAGAACGCAATCTGTATTGATTTTTATTTTTTTTATGTTGTATAGCAATAGTGTTATCAACGTGCAGAAGCGTTGTTTCACAAAAGAAAGGAAAAAAAATGAAAAATAAAATATTAGAAAAAATTAAAGAACGTTGGGGTGATAACCCTATTGTTATGCGATCTCAGATTGTGGAATTTAGTTGCGGCTTAATTTCAAGTATCCAAATCATAAAAAATTTGGAAACACAATATCCTAACATCATTAAAGGAAAATTTGTGTTTGGAAAACGCCGAGTCGGATACCCAACGGAATCTGTACTTGAGTTTTTAGAAGCACATATTCATGATGGAGGGAAAAATGAATGATACAAAAAAAATCCCCGAAACCACTGGCATGGAAAACGAGGATTTAACTAATAAAATCAACGATATTATATGCAAAGAATGCAATATAAGTCAAGAGAAAAAATATCTGAATTTCAATGATATTAATTTGCTTGCGCATAGTAATATTAGAGGCTTCCTTCAGGAATGGTTGCCAGGTGGTATCATCAGAGGGCATGAATATTGCCCTCTTAACCCTACAAGGGATGATAAGCATATTGGTTCTTTTAGAATCAATATGAATACAGCTCAGTGGCATGACTTTGCCACTGGAGATGGAGGGTGTGGGCTAATATCATTATATGCTTACATCAATAATATTTCGCACAAAGAAAGTGCAGAATATCTTGCCAGCAAGCAGAACTATACAAATAACATAAATAAGACTGAGTTTTTACAATACAGCAGTGACAAGGTATACACTATTGTGCCTCTTGAAAAAAATAGTGAATATCAAGTAAATCCTAGTGCATCTGCATCTTGGGCGTATCGGGATACTGATGGTAAAATTATTTATGTAGCTGATAGAATTAATCAGCCTGACGGAAGCAAAAAGGTTTTGCCACGGAGTTTTGTCAAAGATGAAACCACTGGACAACAAGGTTGGATAATAAAAAAATTGCTTAAAGATAATATCCTGTATAACCAAGAAGTATTTGCTGATAAAGAAAATTTGCCTGTTTTAATTGTTGAAGGTGAAAAAACATGTGAAGCCGCTAAAAAACTGTATAACGATAGGTTTTGGTGTACGACATGGAATGGTGGAGCCCAAGGAGTATATAAGCTCAATCATGATTTGATTAAAAATCGAACTGTGTATTTGTTAGCTGACAATGATTCTGCAGGAAAAAAGGCTATGAACTACCTTGCTCAGAAATTAAGCCTGAATAATGAAGTGTTTATTGTTGATTATCCTGAAGCAGATTTTCCTGAAGGATGGGATATCGCAGATAAATTCCCTGAAAATTGGGATTTAGAACGTTTTACATCTTTATTTGATACTGCAAGACAATATCAACCAAAGAACAATGCCTCAACAGTTGCAAAAGAAGAAAAAGCTGAAACTTTAACTTCCGAAGTCATTCCGTTTAATGGTAATGTTAACGGTTTAGAACTAGTCAATGAATTAATATCCATTATTAAACAACACGTCATCTTACGCGATGAAGAAGCCATTGCCACAGCATATTGGATATTACAGACCTATAATATAAACGCTTTTACCTTTGCCCCACGTTTACTTATAATATCACCCGAAAAACGATGTGGTAAAACGACCCTACTTCAGCTCCTTGAAATGCTTTGCTACAGAGCTTGGTCTGTTGGTAACTGTACTCCAGCGGTTTTATATAAAGTCATTGAGCAAGAGCAACCAACCGTCTTAATGGATGAAGCAGATTCTTTCTTCAATTCCAATAACGATATGAGAAACATAATAAATGTTGGTTTTCAGAATAAATTTGGGGTTGCCAGAAGCGGAGGTAAGAATTTTGAAGCCATTAAAAGCTACAAAGTTTTCGCAATGATGGCAATTGCAGCCATAAATACTCTACCTGATACAATTATGGATAGAGGTATAAAAATAGGTATGCGCCGTAAATTAGCCCACGAAAAGACCCTACCATTAAGAGAAAGAGTTTATAAGAATAAATTTGACCTTATAAGAAGCAAATGCCGGAAATTAATGTTAGAAATCGGGACACCTGCCGGTGAAAAAATTATTGAAGATATCTCCGGTTTGAACGACAGGGCATGTGATGTTTGGGAAGGAATGATATCCATTGCAGACTTGCTGGGAGATAAAGAGCGTGTTGTAAAAGCTGCAATTAAACTCTCTCACGATACATCCACAGACAGCGAAAGCATTAAAAATATTCTATTGAAGGATATTTTACATATCTTCCAAAAGTATTCTTTCTGCGATGTTTCTTCTGCTAACCTCATTGAAGAGCTTGTCTCAATAGAGGCTTCGCCGTGGTCAGAAATCAGTAAAGGAAAACCATTAACCCCACATAAACTGGCATTCCTGCTTAAAGAGTACAAAATAAGCACTTTTCAGAAAAATGAATGTGGCAAAAATGTAAACCATTACGGATATTCTTCTTTTCTGGATACCTTTGAACGCTATATTCCTGATGAACTCGAAAGAGTAAAGAAAATGGCAGAAGCCGAAGATCCATGGGAATTTCATCAAGAAACAGATTTTAATGGATTTAAATAACTAAGGAGCCTTCGGGCTCCTTTCTTTTATGGAGTAAACAATGAATAACGAACACCTCAAAATACAAAAATTAAACGATTCTTTTCGCACGAGCTTATCAGGCGGCAAAGTAATGATTACCAAGGGTATGTCTCTACTACCGCCTGACGACGTGAAGAACATTATTAAACAGGTGCAAAATTTTAATTCTTTTAATAAAAGCAATGACCCTTATGGAGAACACGATTTTGGGGCATTTGATTTTAAGGTAAACCGTATTTTTTGGAAAATTGATTATTATGATACCGAGTACTTGTTTTATAGCATCAATCCGGCAAATGAAGAATGCACCAATCGAGTGTTAACCATCATGCTTGCCGATGAATACTGACTTATTAGAAATTTTATATTTTATAATAAGTCCTTATTTTTCAAGGTTTTTAACAACAAATCCGTTGATGGTTAAAATAAAGTCATTATAATTTATATAAAATATTGTGTAATTATAATAACTTGGAGAACATTATGGGTATAGGAAAACAAGCAAAAATATTAAACGCAAAACAACAAACCATGGTTTTATCCTATTTGGAAAATACCAGATATCCACTCAGAAACAAAATAATGTTTTTATTGAGCTTCAAAGCCGGCTTAAGAGCCAAGGAAATATCACAACTCACATGGTCAATGGTATGTGATAGCGAAGGGTATATATCAGATAGCATTAATTTACCGAATAATGCTTCTAAAGGTAAATATTCCGGCAGGATTATACCGATACATAAAGACTTAAAAAAGTCGCTGACAGACTTAAACCAAGAAAACACAAACCTATCTTCATATATAATAACGACCGAGAGAGATAAGAAAATGTCTGCTCAGACAATCGTTAATTTCTTTTATTTACTGTATAAAGGGCTGAATATGAATGGATGCTCATCTCATAGCGGCAGAAGAACTTTTATCACCCAAGCTGCAAAAATGATTAGCCAAGCCGGAGGAACGATAAACGATGTCAGACAGCTTGCCGGACACTCAAGCCTAGCCACAACACAACGATATATTGAATATAATACTGAAGCTCATAAAAAAATAATTGAAATGATATGAACTTGCATGCGTCATATTTTGTCGTTGGTTGTTGCTATATTAAATAATAAACCTAAGAGGCTCCGATGACTAAAAAACATTTA
Source organism: uncultured Alphaproteobacteria bacterium (assembly GCA_944391475.1). GTDB lineage: Bacteria > Pseudomonadota > Alphaproteobacteria > RF32 > CAG-239 > MGBC133411. The sequence goes on from CALXTR010000011.1 coordinate 49,358, forward strand.
TATAAGGATTTATATACCCGAAAATTTCTAAAAGTTTACCGTCAAATACAAGCAAACGGCAATTATTGTTGCTGTCTGGAATTTGCTTTGCCTTTTTTTTATTATGTAAAATTTACCCTTGCAAAGCCTATGCGTATAACTATTGGTGAAAACAAATTAGAGCGAGAAAGTAACCTGCTATCACGAGCTGCTATTTCACGAATTTTGAAGCTTTTACCCAGAAATAAGCCTCACTCTTCAGAATATATCTCCGTTCTGCTTAAACATAAGAAATACCACTTGCTTAATCATATATATAATTTCGCCGCATTTGTACCGGGAGATTTGAAAGAATATGTAAATCAGCGTGGCTTTGAAGACTTTTGCCTTAAGCAAACATTTAATAAAAGACTGTTTGATAACTTCTATAATGCCATAATCAGAAGCGAAGCAGAGGTAGAAAATTGGGCAAATTTAACAGCAGATAACCCAAATATTGCAGATTATGCTAAAAACAAGCTGTTAAATTTAAGAGAATGCCGAATAAAACACTTACAAAGCCAATATAACTTTAATCTGGAAAATATTGAGGACTATTGGTCTAACGGTAAATATTGGTGCATAAAAAGGAGTTTTGAATATTTAGGAAAAGCTTATTTATGGCAAACAATTATCGACTATCAAGGCAAAGAAATAATCAGTTTTACCAATAAGTCAGTTGAAGATATAACTCCAAACGGAAAAATCATATTTAGAGATGAAGATGGCAAATATGGAATTATAGATCTAAAAGGTAAAAGTATTATTCCGGCTAAATACCAGTTAATGGAAAGATTGATGCACCAGCCTACTGTCGATAATAAAGAATTATTCAAAATTTGTCATAAAGGCAAATATGGAATAATAGATGAATTTGCAAATATTTATATAAGTTGCAAATATGATGAATTAAACGAAATACAAGCAAAAAACGGCTTATTTATAACAAAAATCGGAAAAAAATATGGAATTATTGATATAAAGGAACAAATTCTGGTTCCTTTTAAATATAGGAATATTTATATACTGAGTCCAGATTATTTTACGGCTCCAATGTCAAATAAATGGGGCTTATATACATATAACAACCATGAAATTATATCTCCTCAATACGATGCTTTATATTTTTATAAAAATTTCGGAATAGCCCAACATAACCATAAATGGGGAATTATTGATATTAAAAACAATCCGATAACAGGATTTATTTTTAAAGAAGTAGATATTAGTGCACATGATATACAAGATATACCATTAGGATATGAATATGCTATTGATACGCAAGGTACTAAAAGGTATGGTGCTGTAATGGGATGCTTAAAGGAGCCAACTTCTCTTTTCGTTAACGTAAAACAAGGGAAACTCTGGGGAACATATTCTTTAATAACAGGAAAACAAATATTACCTGCTCGATATAATAGGATTGGGTATTTTTATAATGATATGGCAGTTGTCTATATTAATCACTCGCAAGCGATAGTAAAAACAACAGGTAAGATAATAGAAGCATTTGATAACAATTTTGTCAAATATGATGGTTGTCCGTATAATAGCATGTGGAGAGTAAAATTTAATGGAAATGTATATAATTATCGTCATATTAATAATATGAAACAAAACTTATCGAAAACAGGTTTTGAGATGGGGTATTTAGCTAGAGAAGATATAGCAGCTGTTTCTCTTCATAATCACTGGGGATATATGGACAATACCGGAAAAATCATTATTCCGATAATTTTTGATAAGGTCGGACAATTTTATAATGGACAAGCTTTTGTTGCCGTAAACAACAAATATTGCATTATCGATACTTCCGGTAAACAGGTTAATACCGATAGCATCACTCTTAAACTTCCTAAAACTTTAGATAACAAAGAAGCAACCAAGCTCTTTCAAAAATTCCTTCACAAATACCCTAATGTTTTAGACAAATTATAATTTATTCAGCCTGAACCCAATTTACCCCTAAAACTTCATGATAATCAGAGGTAATATCTTCTATGTTTATCAGACTTGGTTGATATTCGTTGACTAACAAACAGCATATATATAAACACTGAAAAGCAACCGTAACCGCTAAAAAGGCATCCGGCAGCTCTTCCACAGGGATTGTTACAGCATACCTTGGCAACATAACATAGGGTGAGCAATGTTTATAACTACAAAATTTTTTGTACATATCATTTAAATTTGCAATTTCTTTATGATGTCCATCTTTTGTTAATTTTTCTACTATTTTTGAAAGACTATTCGCTTCGGGCTTATACCAGAATTTATAATAATTTTCTGGTTTTAATAAAATTTTATCTGTAATTTTTTTATCTAAAAAATCTTTTTGTAATAATCTCTGAATATTTTTTTCTTTTATGATTTTTAATATTTGTTCTTTTTTCTCCGGATGTAAATAAAGTCCCTCTAATTGCTCTACTACACCGAAATCGATATATTGCTTTATTCTTTCCTCTCTATCAAGCAACCAGACCAATTGAATCAAAGCCTCTAACATATGAGATGTTAAAATACATCCATTGTAGGCATCATCTGTTAATGATAAAATAGCCTTAGCTGATGACATCAATCTTTTATAAAAGGAAACAGTAATTCCTTGTTTGGCATTATTAGTTGCAAACTCAACATCTTCAGTACGTTGAATTAAGCGCACTAACAATGCCTTATTTGTTTCAAAATCTTTATCCATTTTATCAAACCTTAGAGTTATTGTTCACAATATTCTTTTACACTCTGATAAAAACCATAATTGCAAAGAGCATTGATAATATTATCAAATTTATCTTTTTGATCTTTATTTGGTGAAGATGCCAATATTTTATCAAAAATCTTATTAAAATAAATTTCTTGATAACAATAAGGGCAATCAGAACTTTTAGGATAATATTGGCTGTGAAATTTATCATTTATTAAAAATAAAGATAAAAAGTCCAACACATTATTAAGACTGTCGAAATCATGGATATAATTGACTATAACATCATAATCATCTGCAAAAATAGAAAATTTAACATATACGTGTTCTAAAATCTCTATAGCCCGCTTAAACCACCAATCTGCAACAGTATTAAAATTTTTAACACGAATAAAAAAGTGAATACCATCAAATATCGGCGCAAAATCATCCCATTTATTATGTTTATTAGTATAAGCAATTAAATCATCAATACATTTAGAAACACGATCTAAATCAACTTTCTCATCTCTTGATATAGATGATGCTATATGGAAAAATGCTTGTTTTGTTATATTGATATCTTGCAATAATGCGTCACCTAAATCATCTTCAAGAGAAAATTCTTGTGCGTAAAAAAGAACTCCGAAATGGTCAGCTAATCTTCTTTGATAAATTGATCGCTTTTCTCCGGAAAATACAGTTATTGCATATTGATATTCAGC